>NZ_CYTU01000031.1:0-71280 GCF_001299375.1 Achromobacter sp. 2789STDY5608621
CGCCGCGCCGGCCGCGGCGGCCGAGGAGGGCCGCCACGCGCTGGTGGTGGGGGCGGGCCTGGCGGGGGCGGGCATCGCGCAGTCCCTGGCGCTGCGAGGCTGGCGCGTGACGGTGCTGGATGCGGCGCTGGCGCGGGGCGCGCTGGCCCATGCCGGCCACACCGCGGCGGCGCTGACGCCGGTGCTGGCGCGCGACGACAACGCCCGCGCGCGCCTGTCGCGCGCCGGTAGCGGACGCGCCCAGGCTCGCTGGGCCGGGCTGGCCGGCGGCGCCGCGCCGACCGTGTGCGGCACCGTGCAGCTGGAGCGAGATGCGGGCCGCGCCGCGGCGCTGGAAGAAACATTGTCGGTGCTGGCGTTTCCGCGCGACTGGGTGCGCGCGGTCAGCCGCGACGAGGCCAGCGCGCTGGCCGGATTGCCGCTGGCGCGCGGCGGCATCTTCTTCGGTCAGGGCATGCTGGTGCAGCCCGGCCAATTGATCCCGGCCTTGCTGGCGACGCCCGGCGTGCGCGTGGCGGCGGGGACGGTGGCGCGGGTGGTGGCCGAGGGCGCGGGCTGGCGCGCGTTCGACGCCGCGGACACGGAGCTGGCGCGGGCCGATGTCGTGATCCTGGCCAACGCCTTCGGCGCGCAGGGCGTGCTGGCGGCCAGCGGCCTGCTGGCGCCGCTGCCGCGGGTGGCGCAGATGCATGCGCTGGCGGGCGAGGTCACGCTGGTGCCGGCGGCGGCGCTGGGCGGCGGTCCGCGCTGCGTGGTGGGCGGCGAAGGCTACCTGCTGCCCGATACCGGCGCCGGTTGCGTGGCGGGCAGCACCTATGTGCACGGCGCCACCGAGGCGCGTATCGGCGCCGAAGGCCAGCGCGTCACGTTGGACAAGGCGGCGGGACTGCTGGGCGGCGGTTTTCCGGCTTTCGACGCCCTGGCGCCGGGCAGCTTGCCGGGCTGGGCGGGATGGCGGGCGGTCTTGCCGGGACGCCTGCCCGCCGTGGGCGAGCTGACCCATGCGCCGGGGCTGTGGCTGGCGGCCGGTTACGCGTCGCGCGGGCTGTCCTGGTCGGCGCTGATGGGGGACCTGATCGCGGCCCGGCTATGCGGCGAGCCGTCACCGCTTGAAACCGATCTGTCCCGGTTGATCGCGCCACGCTGAAAAAAACTTCTGCGGGGCTGCCGGGCGCGGAATGGGGTGGCGTAGAATTGGGGCAAATGCCAGGATTTGGCGCCAAATGGGCCCGCGTTGGGCGCAGGTTTGGTGTTCCGGAGGCGCTCTGGCGACGACGCGCGGGAGGCCGGCCGGGGGCTTTGTGACCCCTTTTTTTGGATGATATCGCCATCCAAAAGAGGGACCGAGTTTATTTCAAAGCTCAAATCCGTCAAAATAGCGTCTTTTGATGGTTTTTGGCTTAAGCCGGGGGATGCTCTGTGCCGCCCAAGTTCGACTTTGCCCATACTACCCAGCTCGACACCATCGAGCTGCTGACGTCCCGCCCCAGTCGCATCGATTTCGACGCGGGCGATGGGTTGCACCTGGTAGTCGAGGCGCATGCGCCTGGTGTGTTTCGCCTGCGCTGCGGCGAGGCGAACCACCTTACCGATGACAAGCCCGGCGCGCGCGCGCGCGCCGTGGCCGAGATGCTGCTCGCGCGCCAGGAGGCGGTGGGCGAGGCCGCCATCGCCCCGCGCGAAGGCGGGGACGGTTGGCGCATCACCCAGGGCGATGTGGCCCTGGAGCTCCAATCCAACCCGGTGCGCTTTGCGCTCTATCGCAATGAAGAGCGGGTGTTCGAGTCCGAGGTTTCCGCGCATACGCCCGCATTCGGGCACAACGCGCTGGACCAGGCCGACGACGCGGTCTGGACGGCGGGCTTCACCCTGCTGCCGGACGAGCGCGTGTACGGCCTGGGCGAAACCCCGGGCGACCTGAACCGCCGCGAAGAATCCGTGGTCTCCGACGATCCCGAGCATCGCGCCCTGCCGCTGGCATGGAGCCCGCGCGGCTGGGGTCTGTACGTCAACACCATGCGCCGCGTCGAGCACGCGGTCGGCACGGCGCCGGCCGATTCGGCCTACGTCGTCAGTGTCGACGACGTGGTGCTGGACGTGTTCCTGTTCGCCGGCGAGCCCGCTGAAATCCTCAACCAGTACACCGCGTTGACCGGCCGCGCCGGCCAGCCCGTGCTGTGGGCGATGGGCGCGTGGCTGCAGCAGGCCAGCGGCGAAATGCCGACGCAGACCGTGGCCCTGCTGGGCCGCATGCGCGAGAACCAGATCCCGGTCGACGCCGTGACGCTGGCGCAGCCGGCGGCGTGGGGCTTCCAGGCCGACAAGACCGTGTTCGAATGGGATGCCCAGCGCTTCCCCGACGCCAAGCAGATGCTGGCGCTGTTCCACAAGCACAACGTGCACGTGGCCGCGTCCGGTTTTCCCGGCGTCATCAAGACCAGCCCGTTGTTCGAGGAACTCGAAGACCGCGGCTGGCTGCTCACGCGTGAAGACGGCTCGGCGCAGGTGTTCGACGGCATCGCCGCCACCTCCGGCCAGCCCTACGGCTTGCTGGACCTGACCTATCGCGACATCTACAACCTGTGGGTCGAGCGCCATCGCCAACTGGTCGAGGACGGCCTGGACGCGCCGGCCTGCGACGCCCAGATCGCCATCCCCGACGGTGTCACCGCCCGCAATGGCGAGACCGGCCCGGCACTGCGCAGCATGTATCCGCTGCTGGTGCGCCGCGCGCTGTTCGACGCCGTCGCCGGCCTGAAGGTGCCGCCCGAAGGCGTGGTGCCCAGCACCGACCTGTTCCCCGCCGCGCAGCGCCTGCCGTGGCAGGTGGGGCCGCAGGTCGACAACACCTGGGAAGGCCTGCGCCATACCCTGCGCACCGCGCTGTCGATCGGCGCCTCGGGCCTGCCGGTCCAGGTGCACGGTATCGGCACCGGGTCGCGCGGCACGGCCGACATGACGCCCGAGCTGTACCTGCGCTGGCTGACCGCCGGCGTGTTCTCGGCGAACTTCTCGTTCCAGGGCGTGAATGGCCTGCTGCCGTGGGACTTCGGCGACGAGACGCTGGCCCAGGTCAAGACCTGGATGCAGTGGCGCTATCGCCTGGTGCCCTATGTGCTGGGCGCCATCGAGGATGCCGCGCGCACCGGCCTGCCGGTGCAGCGTTCCATGGCGCTGTCGTTCCCGAACGATCCGCACGCCCACGAATGGGATCTGCAATACCTGCTGGGCCCGGCCTTGCTGGTGGCGCCGATCACCGCGCCGGGCAAGCAGGTGCGGGTGTATCTGCCCAAGGGCGAAGCCTGGTGGGACCTGAACACCGGCCATCGCTACGAAGGCGGCACCACCTGGACCATCGATTGCGATCATGGCCAGTTCCCGGTGTTCGGGCGCGAAGGGCACATGCTCTGTCTGGGTCCGGCGGCGCAGCACACGGGCGAATTCAATTCGGCCCGCATCCTCGACGAAGTCTGGATGTTCGGCATGCCTGTGCATAACCCGGTGGTCATGCGTAACAAGATCCGCGTCATGCAGATGCAGGGCTCCAGCTACATCAAGGGGCTGGAAGGCCTGCGCATTTCGCCGTCGGAAGGCCTGGAGGTCAAGCGCCGCGGCGCCGAGGTCCGTATCTCCCGCGCTCGTTGAGCCAGGCGGGGCTGGTCCGCCGGCCTCCGATGCAAAAAGGGCAGTCAGGAAGGCTTTCCTTCCCGACTGCCCTTTACGTCTTTTTGTGGACGTATTCTATATTACTGTTAGTTATTAAAAATGGAAAAAACGGTCGTTCTCTTTAGAAGAGAAAAGATACAAAATCGCTTGCCATGATTCAGATCGAGAACCTATCCAAGACCTACGCCACGCCGCACGGCCAGTTCCAGGCGCTGCGTGGCATCAACCTGCACATCCAGCAGGGCGAGGTCTTCGGCATCATCGGCCCCAGCGGGGCCGGTAAAAGCACGCTGGTCCAGTGCATCAATTTGCTGGAGCGTCCCAACGAGGGCTCCATCGCCATTGGCGGCCAGGCGCTGACCGGCTTGAGCGAGGCGCAACTGCGCGCCCAGCGCCGCCGCATCGGCATGGTGTTCCAGGGCTTCAACCTGCTGTCGCGCCGCACGGTGTACGGCAACGTGGCGCTGCCACTGGAAATCGCCGGCGTCGCCAAGAGCGAGATCCCGGCCCGCGTCGAGCGCCTGCTGGCGCTGGTGGGCCTTGAGCACCTGCGCGACCGATATCCCAGCCAGATCAGCGGCGGCCAGAAGCAGCGCGTCGGCATCGCGCGCGCCCTGGCCAACAATCCGGACGTGCTGCTCAGCGACGAAGCCACGTCCGCGCTCGATCCCGAGACCACCCACAACATCCTGGCGCTGCTGCGCGACATCAATCGCAAGACTGGCGTCACCGTGGTCATGATCACGCACCAGATGGAAGTGGTGCGCGAAGTCTGCGACCGCGTGGCCGTGCTGTCGCAGGGCGAAGTGGTCGAGATGGGCAGCACCCGCGAAGTGTTTGCTCAGCCGCGCCACGAAGTGACCCGCGCCATGGTGTCGGCCGCGACCGCCTCGGACCTGACCGACGCCACGCTGGCCGCCGTCAAGCAGCGCATCGAGACGCTGGCCGCCGCCAAGCCGGGCCAGGCCGTGCGCCTGCTGCGCCTGTCGCTGACCGGCACCGACGCGTCGGGCTCGTTCCTGTCCGACCTGTCGACGCAGTATTCGCTGGACGTGGGCCTGGTGCAGGCGCGCGTCGAAGACATCCAGGGCGTGGCCGTCGGCACGATGTTCGTGCTGGCCCAAGGCGCGCCCGCCGCGGTCAAGGACGCCATCGCCGCGTTGACCGCCCGTGACATCACCGTTGAAGAAATTGCTCATGAGTCCGCAACTGATCGACCTGCTTATTACGTCGCTGCTTGACACCCTGCTGATGGTGGGCGTGGCCAGCGCCATCGCGGTGCTGGTCGGCATTCCGCTGGGCGTGATCCTGACCGTCACCGCGCGCGGCAACATGCTCGAGAACCAGCCCGTCAACCACGCGCTGGGCGCGGTCATCAACGCCACCCGCTCGGTGCCGTTCGTGATCCTGATGGTCGCCATCATTCCGTTCACGCGCCTGGTGGCGCAGACCTCGATCGGCACCACGGCCGCCATCGTGCCGCTGTCGGTGGCCGCGATTCCGTTCATGGCGCGCATCGCCGAGAACGCCATGCGCGAAGTCGATCCGGGCCTGATCACCGCCGCGCGCGCCATGGGCGCGTCGCCGATGCAGATCATCATGAAGGTACTGCTGCCCGAGGCGCTGCCCGGCCTGATCGCCGCCACCATCGTCACCGTGGTCAGCCTGATCGGTTATTCGGCCATGGCCGGCGCCATCGGCGGCGGCGGCCTGGGCGACCTGGCGATCCGCTATGGCTACCAACGCTTCCAGTCCGACGTGATGGCCGCCGTGGTCATCGTGCTCATCGTGCTGGTGCAACTGATCCAGAGCCTGGGCGACCGCTACGTGCGCCGCATCTCGCACCGTTGAACGCAGGCTTTCCTCATTCTTTTCCTCCCTCCGACATTCGGGAAATTCGCAACATGAGCATCAAGGTTTTGAAGTCGCTGGCCGCGTTCGCCCTCGGCGCCGCCGTATTCGCCCAGCCCGCGCTGGCCCAGGACAAGCCGCTGAAGGTCGGCGTCACGGCCGGCCCGCACGCCCAGATCTTCGACGTGGTCAAGCAAGAAGCCGCCAAGCAGGGCCTGAACATCCAGGTGATCGAGTTCACCGACTACGTGCAGCCCAACGTCGCGCTGGCCTCGGGCGACCTGGACGTCAACAGCTATCAGCACCAGCCCTACCTGGACAACGCCAACGCCGACCGCGGCTACAAGCTGGTCAGCATCGCCAAGACCGTGATCTTCCCGATCGGCATCTACAGCAAGAAGATCAAGTCGCTGGCCGAGCTGAAGGAAGGCGCCCGCATCGCGCTGCCGAACGATCCCACCAACGGCGGCCGCGCCCTGTTGCTGCTGCAGGCCAACGGCCTGATCAAGCTGCGTCCGGAAGCCGGCCTGAAGGCCACCCCGATCGACGTCATCGAGAACCCGAAGAAGCTGCGCTTCATCGAACTGGACGCCGCCCAGCTGCCGCGTTCGCTGGACGACACCGACGCCTCGGCCGTGAACACCAACTTCGCGCTGGAAGCGGGCCTGAACCCGGCCACCGACGCCATCGCCCAGGAATCGCCCAACTCGCCGTACGCCAACGTGCTGGTGGTGCGTGAAAAGGACAAGGACCGTCCCGAGTTCGCCAAGCTGGTCAGCATCTATCACAGCCCGGCCGTGAAGCAGTTCATCGAGACCAAGTTCAAGGGCGCGGTGGTGGCTGCCTGGTAAGCCAGGATCGCCTCTCCGATGCAGAACGGCCGCGCAAGCGGCCGTTTTTCGTTGACGCGCGCGGGGCGGCCATTTTCCATTGCCCCGCCGGGCCGACCGGAGGGGCGTGTGCACTGGCGCGTCGGGCGGGTCGCGAACGGATGTTGCGTCGTTGAGGCGCCTCGTCTCTATTTTTTGACAAGGTCTGCGAAATCAGCCATAATTTCTGGCTTCGGTCGGGCTGATAGCTCAGTCGGTAGAGCAGCGGACTTTTAATCCGTTGGTCGCGAGTTCGAGTCTCGCTCAGCCCACCACCCCAATTTGCCGGAACAAATGCCTGCGAGGTTGTTCAGGTCTTTGTTCCAGGCGGCCAGATTGCCTCTTGCGCCGCCGCATCGAAAAGACGCCGCTTTCAAAGCGGCGTTTTTTTTTGCGACGCAGGTCTTGCCGCGGTTTTCTTCTGGCAGGGGGCAGGGCCAGCATCGCATCCCGGCGGGGGAATCGTGTCATAATCAATAACGATTCCCATTTCCCTATTTTGTGCGCCGTGGACTCCCATCTGGCCAGAAACGCCCGCTTCGCCAGCATCTACAAAGACGATCATCCGTGGCTCGAGCGGCGCTTGCGCGATGGCCTGCGCAATCGGGAAGATGCGCAGGACGTCGCCAGCGAGACCTTCACGCAACTGCTGCAGGCGCCGGCGCTGCATCAGTTGCTCGAGCCGCGCGCGATGCTGGTCACGATCGCGCGACGCATCACCTGGCGGCTCTGGCGCAGGCGTGAACTGGAGCGGGCCTGGCTCGACATGCTGCGCATCCAGCCCGAACTGGTGGAACCTTCGGCGGAGAGCCGCTACCAGACCTTGCAGGCATTGCAGGCCCTGGACGCCGTCCTCGATGGCTTGTCCTCCAAGGCCCGCATGGCGTTTCTCTACAGCCAGCTCGACGGCATGACGCATGTCGATATCGCCGGCCGCCTCGCTGTGTCTCCCACGATGGTGCGCAAGTACATCGCCCAGGCCTTGCAGCGCTGCTGCGCAGCGTTCGACGCATGAGCGCCACGCCCGCCACCGAGGCGCGCGAGGCCGCCATCGCCTGGCGGCTCTGTCTGTCGGGGGGCGCGGCCACCGAAGCCGACCAGCGCGCATTCGAGGCCTGGTTGGCCGCCAGTCCTTCGCATCAGGCGGCCTGGCACCACCTGGAGGCCGCGCTCGGCAGCGCGCTGCACGCCATCGATCCCCGTCTGTTGAGCGCTTCCGGCGCGTTGCGGCGTTCCCTGCTGCGGCCGCAGGAGGCCCAGCGGCGTCGATTGAACAAGCTGCTCCTGACCGCCGGCGGGCTGTTCGGCGGCGCCGTCTGCCTGGACCGGTTCCTGCCGCTGACCCACGTGGCGGCGGACTATCTGACCGGCACCGGACAGCGCCGCACCGTGGCCTTGCCCGATGGCGCCATCATGGAACTGGACGCGCGCACCGCGGCCAGCGTCGATTTTTCGGGCGGGCGGCGGCGGGTGCGACTGGAAGCGGGCGCCATTGTCGTGAGGCTGGCCGACGGCGTCGACGCGGTTGGCGGAGCGTCACCGTTGCGCATCCAGACCGCGCAAGGCGCGGTGCTGCCGCGCAGCGGCAGCGTCCTGGTGCGATGCGCCGAGGATCGCAGCCAGTGCGTGGCGCTGACCGGACAGGCCGGGATCGTCACCGTGGGCGGCCAGCAGCGCTTGCTGGCCGAGGGGGAGGGCGCGTGGTTCGACGCGCACAGGATCGACCCGGTCCAGGCGGCGCAGACCCATGCGGCCGCCTGGCAGGAAGGGCGGATCGAGGTCCACGACGAACCGCTGCAACGGGTGATCGACGCGCTGGCGCGCTATCGCCCCGGCTGGATCCGGGTGTCTGCCGCCGCCAGCCGCCTGCGGGTATCCGGCCTGTTCCCGCTGGACGACACCGAGCGCGCCCTCGAAGCCCTGCGCCACACGCAGCCGATCACCCTGCGCCGCTTCGGCGCCTGGCTGGTGATGATCGACGTCGCGACGCGGCAGGCCTGAGGCGCGCTTGCCGCGCCACGGAAAATTTTCCGCACTGGGTGTTTTTTTGGCGACGCCATTGCACATACATGGAACGCGTCTTCACGCAATCACGGAGTGTTCCATGTTCTGCTTCAGGTTCCCGGCTTCCCGCGCGCTGGCCGCGCTCGCCTTCGCCGCCGCCGTCCCGGTCCAGGCGCAAGTCGCCCAGGAGGTCCGGTCGTACCGCATCGCGGCCGGCCCGCTCGACGTCGCGCTGACCCAGATCGCGCGGACCGCGGGCGCGGTGATCTCGTATTCGCCCGAACTGGTGGCCGGCAAGATGGCGCCGGCGGTCTCCGGCGACCTGACGCTGCGGCAGGCCGCCGGGCGCGCGCTGGCCGACTCGGGCCTGGAGCTGTCCACGGCGGCGGACGGCACCCTGACGCTGCGCCGAAGCGCGACGGGCGTTGCCACGCTGGCGCCGGTGAGTGTCGAGGGCGCCACGCTGGGGCCGGTCACCGAGGGCTCGGGCGCGTACACGATCGGTTCGATGAGCACGGCGACCAAGTTCCAGCTGTCCCAACGCGAGACGCCGCAGTCGATCAGCGTGGTGACGCGGCAGCAGATGGATGACCGGGGTTTCCAGTCATTGGACGAGGTGGCGCGCGATACCACCGGGCTGACCACGCGCCAGATTGGCGGCGGCGAGCGGACCCAGTTCTTCTCGCGCGGGTTCGAGATCAGTTCCTTCCTGGCCGACGGGGTGCCGCTGGGCTACGACTACGACACGCAGGGCGTCGCCACCCTGGCGATGTATGACCACGTGGAGGTGCTGCGAGGCGCCTCCGGGCTGATGACCGGCGTGGGCAATCCTTCGGGCACGATCAATCTGGTGCGCAAGCGGCCGACCGCCACGCCGCAGTTCTCGGTGACGACCAGCGCGGGCAGCTGGGACAACTACCGTGGCGAGGTCGATGGGTCGGGTCCCCTGAACGCCAGCGGCAGCGTGCGCGCGCGTGGCGTGGTCGCCTACCAGGATTCGCGCACTTTCAAGAAGGCGTACGAGCATCAGCGGCAGCTGTACTACGGCACGATCGAGGCCGACCTGGGCGCGAACACCACGCTGAGCGTGGGCGGCTACTACAACCGCGAGGACAACCCGGGCGCCGACTGGAACGGCCTGCCGACGCGGCGTGATGGCTCGTTCTACGACTTCAAGCGGTCGACCCGCCTGACCCCCGACTGGGCCTACTGGAACAAGGAGAACTCCAGCCTGTTCGCCGAACTGGACCACCGCTTCGCGAACGGCTGGAAAGGCCGGGTGACGGCCCGCGTGCTGCGCTCGAAGCTGGACATGCTGGGCACGTATCTCTATCCCCTGGAGGATTCCGAGGACTTTGGCCAGGGCGCGGGCCAATACGCCTACGACAAGACGCAGCACAGCATCGACGGCTACCTGAGCGGTCCGTTCCAGTTGTTGGGCCGCACCCATGAACTGGTGCTGGGCGGCAGCTTTCGCCGCAACAAGGACGATGACGGCCCGGGCGGCTGGCCCACGGATTACAACGTGATCGTCGATCCGATGAACTGGGATTCCAGCGCGGTGCCCAAGCCCGCGTTCACCTACCCGTGGTCGCGCAAGGGCCACCAGCGCCTGTCCAGCGCGTACGCCACCACCCGGCTCAGCCTGGCCGATCCCCTGACGCTGATGGTGGGGGCGCGCGTCGATTCGTATGAATACCGCATGACGCTGAAGTCCGGCGACTACGTCGATCCGGCCGGCTACAAGGTGAGCAACGAGATCACGCCCTACGCCGGGCTGGTCTACGACCTGGATGCCCACCACTCGGTCTATGCCAGCTGGACCTCGATTTTCCAGCCGCAGAACTACCAGACGGCGACGGGCGCATTGCTGGATCCGGTGACGGGCACCAATCTGGAGGCCGGGATCAAGGGCGAGTACTTCGACGGCAGGCTCAACGCCAGCGCCGCGATTTTCCAGATCAACCAGCGCAACCTGCCGGTCACGCAGTTGCAGTCCACTTGCGCGAACCCGACCCAGTCGTGCTATTCGCAATCCGGCGAGGTGCAGAGCCGGGGGGTGGAGCTGGAACTGGCCGGCACGCTGACGCCGGGTTGGCAGGTCATGGCCGGCTACACCTACAACCAGTCCAAGTACCTCAAGGATTCGGAGAACGGTCCGGCCGGCACGCGCTATGACACGCAGACGCCGCGCCACCTGTTCAAGCTGTCCACCATGGTCACGCTGCCCGGCGCGCTGAACGCATGGCGCGTGGGCGGCGCGGTCCGTCTGCAAAGCCCGATCAGCCTGCCGCGCTACAACGTGCGGCAGGCGGGCTACGGCATTGTCGATACGGTCGTGTCGTACCAGGCGAGCCGCAACCTGGACCTGCGCCTGAACGTGTACAACGTCTTCGACAAGTATTACTACCAGGCGATCGGCAGCACCCAGGACAACAACCATTTCGGCGCGCCGCGGTCGTTCCTGCTGACCGCCAAATACACCTTCTGAGTCAGGGGGGTCAAAGCGGCAGCAGCGCCGTCGCCTCGATCTCCACCAGCATCCCGTCCAGCGCCAGGCGCGGCACCGGGATCAGGGTGCAGGCCGGCGCCAGGTGGATGCCCCAGCGCGCCTTGATCTCGTGGGTGAACAGCGCCAGGCGTTCCTGGCTGTGATCGACCACCAGCACGGTCAGCTTGGCGACATCGAACAGCGTGGCGCCGGCGCCTGCCAGTGCGGTCTGGACGTTGTCGAGCGCCTGGCGCACTTGCAGCACGAAGTCGGGGTGCAGCTCGCCCCGGGTGTTTTCACCGCCCTGGCCGGCGGCGAACACCAGGCGCGCGGGCGTGTCGGCGACGGCCACGTGCGAGTAGCCGTTGGGACGGGGGTCGTACAGGCCGGGCGGATTGATGAAGGCGAGCGAGGGCAGGGCGGGGGTGATGCGGGACGACATGCTGGACTCCGGGAACGATTCGTCTTGTTGGAGCGCCAGTATCAGACCTCAACCACGGTTGAGGTCAAGGCAGGCCTCCAGGCATCACTTGTCGGCCGGGGCGACGGATCCGCGCTGGATCAGGACAGCGTGCGCGGCGGCATGGCCGACAGGTCGGCCAGGCTCAGGCCGCAGCCGCGGGCGCGTTCGGCCAGGATGGCGCTGTGCTGCAGCGCCCGCTGGCTTTCGGCCAACAGCACGTCCAGCTGTTCGTCGAGGGACGACGCCATGGCCCAGGCGCGCTCGGTGAACTCGGCCGAAAAGGCGTCGGCACAGGATTTGCAGATGGCGGCCCCGTTTCTTTCCAGCAGGGGCGCGCCTTGCGCCAGCGTCGATAGGCAAAAATGGCAGGCGAGGGCGCGGCTCATGCGTCGTGGGCTCGTGGTCGGTTGAAGGCCGTCGCGAGGCGTGTCGCGAGGCCTGACCTACAGGACAACGGCCGATCGGGCGGAGTCTTAAATCGGCGGGCCGCCGTCAGGCGACGTAAGCCGGGCGCAGCGGGGCGGCGATGGCCTGCGGCGTGACGTCGATCACGGTCTCGGCGGGCAGCTTGAAGAACGCGGCGGTGGCCGCCAGGCGCTTGGCCTGTTCCTCCAGCGAGGAGGCGGCGGCCGCCGCTTGCTCGACCAGCGCGGCGTTCTGCTGGGTGACGTCGTCCATCTGCGTGACCGCGCCGTTGATCTGGTCGATGCCGATGGACTGCTCGGTCGAGGCTTCGGTGATCTCGGCCATGATCAGGGTGACGCGCTGCACCGAGTCGACGATTTCCTGCATGGTGTCGCCGGCCGCGCGGACCTGCTCGGCGCCGCTGTCGACATTGCTGGAGGATTGCTCGATCAGGTCCTTCACTTCGCGCGCCGCCTGGGCGCTGCGCTGGGCCAGGGTGCGCACTTCGCCGGCGACCACCGCGAAGCCCTTGCCCTGCTCGCCGGCGCGGGCGGCCTCGACCGCGGCGTTCAGGGCCAGGATGTTGGTCTGGAAGGCGATGCCATCGATCACCGAGACGATCTCGGAGATGCGGCGCGAGCTTTCCGAGATGCGGGCCATGGTTTCCACCACCTGGCCGACGGCCTGGCCGCCGCGCAGGGCGACGCCACGGCTTTCGGCGGCCAGGCTGTTGGCCTGGTGCGCGTGCTCGGTGTTCTGCTTGACCGCGGTGGCCAGTTCTTCCATCGACGCGGCGGTTTCTTCCAGCGAGGCGGCCTGTTCCTCGGTGCGCGCCGACAGGTTGGTGTTGCCCGACGAGATCTCGGCGGCGCCGGTGTTGATCTCGGTGACGCTGCGGCGCACTTCGCCCACCGTGCGGGTGAGGCTTTCCTGCATGCGCTTGAGGGCGGTGAACAGCACGCCGATTTCATTGCTGGAATTGACCGCGACGCGCTGCGTCAGGTCGCCGGAGGCGATGCGGTCGAAGTGCGTGGCGGCGTCCTTGAGGGGCTGCAGCACCTGGCGGCTGATGAAGCGCCAGCAACCCAGCGCCAGCGCGGCCGCCAGGACCAGCATGATGATGGTGGACAACTCGGCGCGTTCATAGCGCAGGTCGGATTCGGCGTTGATGGTGGCGCTGCGGCGTTCGGTGTGCTCGAGGAAGCTGTTCACACGTTCGGCGAAGCGGGCGTCGGCGCTGCGGGTGTCGACCACGGCGGCGGCGTAGCCCTCGGCCGACTGCTTTTGCAAGGAGGCTTCCAGGGCCTCGATGCTGCGCACGTAGGCGGTGAAAACGCTTTCCAGCTCGCCGGCCAGCTTCAGGCCGGCCTCGGTGTTCTTGCGCACGCGCTGGTACACCGCGAATTGCTTGCGCGCATCCTGCAGGTATTGGGTGGCCTGGTCGATGCTGCCTTGCGCCTGGCTGCCCTTGCCGGACACGATGTCCAGGTAGGCGGCCACCAGCGTCAGCCGGCTGCGCAGCAGCAGCGTCTGCGTTTCGTACAGGGGGCGGGTCTGCTCGGTGGCGACCGAGTTCAGGTCGTCCACCGCGGCATCGGCATCGCGGGCGTAGATCCAGCCCATGCTCGTGGCGGTTGCCAGCGCCAGGACGAAGATGGCCATCACGGCCAGCAGGCCGGTGCGTATCTTCAGGTTCTTAAGCATGGTGGGGAGGCTCCTGTGTGTGTCTTGGGGCTGACCCGTCAAAGCGTGGTCTCGGAAAATCCGGCTGACTGTAAATTTGAATTACAAATTTAACAATTGATCATTTTTCATCGAGGCATTCTGCTTTCGGCAATGCTGCCGCCGCGCCTGGCTCTCCTGCGCGTTGGCGGGCCCGGCCGCGGGGTCAGAACAGTTGGGGAGCGTCGCTGCGGATGAAGCGCAGGAAGCGGTGCGCGGCGTCGGACAGGGGGCGCGAGGCGTGCGTCTGGAACTGGAGCTGGCCGGCGTTGAGCAGCGCGTCATTGATCGGGCGGCAGATCAGCCGCCCGCTTTCGAGGTGTTCGGTGGCGGTCAGGCGGGCGCAGAGGGTGACCGCGTCGCTGGCCTGGACATAGTGATAGGCCGCGCCCGGCAGGTTCGAGGTGAAGGCCGGCGACAACGTGATGTTGTAGAGGCTGCAGGCCATGTCCAGCACCTGCCGCAGGGCGCTGCCGCCGTCCGGCAGCGCCAGCGGATAGGCCGACAGCTGCGTGATGTGCAGCGATTCGCTGGCGGCCAGCGGGTGGCCGGGGCGCATCACCGCGACGATCTCGGCGGGATGCGAATAGATCACGGCGATGTCCTTTTCCGCCGTGTGGCTGTAGGTGACGCCGATGTCGGCCTGCGCCGAACGGACCCGTTCGGCCACCAGGCCGGCATCCAGGATGTGCAACTTGAAGCGGATGGTCGGGTGTTCGGCCTGGAAGGCGGCGAATTTGCGCGGCAGGGCGTAGGCGGCGAAGCCGGGCGCGCCGGCGATCTTCACGGTCTGGGTGTAGCGGCCGTTCTGGCCGTCGATTTCGGCATAGGTGCGGGCGGCGTCGGCCTCGACGCGGCGCGCATGGTCGGCCAGGATGCGGCCGACTTCCGTCACCCGCATGCCCTTGGGGTGGCGTTCGAACAATTGGTTGTGCAGGCGTTGCTCCAGGCCGGCGATCTGGCGGCTGACGGCCGAGCTGACGACGTTGAGCCGCGCGGCGGCGCCATTGACGGACCCTGTGTCGACGACAGTGAGAAAGTAACGAAGCGCGGTGCTGTCGAATTGGAATCGCTTCATTGATGTGCGTGCCGTAAATCTCAATGTCGAGTCCGGGCGGCTGGCAACCGCTATGAACAGCGCGGGAGGCGGCGGTCCTTGGGGTGGCCGCGCGCCGTGCCGTCTTGTGAACGCCACGGCCAACGGCGTCGGACCACGCAAGCGAGGGTGGGTTGCGCCGCGGGATGAGCGCTTTCCGGGAGCCCGGCGCGCTGCAATGCCAGCCCCGGGAGCCTGCGGGACAGGCGATTGGGCCAGTGGTGGAATTTATTCCAGCAACACCTTTTGCCACAATCGCAAATTTATCAATATTGCATTCTAATTTCGGCAATAAGCCCTGGCGCCGGGATTTACGGCCGTGCGCGGGCTGGATACGCAAAAAAAGCGCGCCCGAAGGCGCGCTTGAAAGCAGAGTGCAAGCGTGGTGCGCGTCAGTCGATCACGAAGCCGCCGGGGCCGGCCTGGCCGAGCAGTTCGCGCGCGCACTGCACCGCTTCATGCGGCGTGGCCACGGCCAGGAACGGCATGCCGAAGGCCCGCGCCATCTTCTCGCCGCGCTTGCGGATCTTGTCGAGCGCGCCGGCGTCGCGTTCGACGGCGATGAACGCGCGGCAACGCGCCTTCAGCCGCGGCATGTTGGTGGTCTGCCAGTCGATCATGGCCTTGCGGTCGTCGTGGCTGGCCTCGGTGCGCATGTCCGGCACCACCATGACGAAGGTCTGGGGGTTGTCGACCAGCATCTCCATCTCGCGGATCCAGCTGGCGGAATAGCCGGCCGGCGCGCTGCCGTGCCTGGCGGTGACGATGGGGAAGTGGGATAGATCGTGGAAGAAAAACTGGTCGCGGTTCATTCGAATTCTCCGATGGAAGGGGCGGGCGCGGCCTTGCGGCAGCCGCAGCCGCCGTAAAGCACCAGGCTGTAGGAATCCAGCGCGAAGCCGCGTTGCCTGGCGATATCGCGCACCAGCTGCGCCATCGCGGGGTCGCTGGATTCCTGGATCCGGCCGCAATGGCGGCAGACCAGGTGGTCGTGGTGTCCCTTGTCATTCAACTCGTACACGGTGGAGTGCGAGTCGAGCTGAGTACGTTTGAGCAGTCCGGCGTCCTCAAGTTGCGTGATGACGCGATAAACCGTGGCCAGGCCGATGCTGCTGCGTTCCGAGATGAGGTTGCGGTAGATGTCCGCCGCGCTCATGTGCTGGTCGGCGTGCTGGTGGAAGATGTCCAGGATCTTCAGGCGCGGGAAGGTGGCTTTGATGCCGGCCACGCGCAGGCGGGTATGGTCCATGTCGATTCTCCATTCGGGGGGCGATGCCCGATTGATGAGAATGATGTACATTTTCAAATGACCCCGCTAACGGGAATCCGTCAACCTGTAGCTCAAACCTGCCAACCATGCGCGTGACCGTGGTCCACAACGCCTTGCCCGATGTCCTGCTGACGCCGTTCAGCATGCGGCATCCGCGCGCGTCCAAGGGGCTGTCCGTGCCTGACCACGTGCACAACGAGGGCATGCTGGTGCTGGTGCACGAGGGCCTGGTGCTGGTGCAGTCGGGCGCCGAGGTCTGGACCGTGCTGCCGGGCAGCCTGGGCTGGATTCCGCCCGGCGTGACGCACGCCGCGCGCTGGTTCGGGGAGGCGCGCGGGTCGTTCCTGTACGTGCGGCCCGACGCCTGCGCCCGGCTGCCGGATCATTGCCGCTCGTGGCCGTCGTCGCGCCTGATCGACGCGCTGATGGAACGCTTCACCACCAGCCCGCCCGGCGAGCTGTCCGAGGCCTACCTCGAGCAGCTGTTCGAGGTGCTGCTGGTCGAGGTCAAGCAGCGCGAGCACGCGCCGGTGCTGCTGCCGATGCCGGACGATCCGCGCCTGCAGGACCTGGCCAACACGCTGCTGGGCACGCCCGACGACCCCTCCGGCATCGACGAATGGGCGCAGCGGCTGAACATGTCGACGCGTACCCTGATGCGCCGTTTCCGCCAGGAGACCGGCGTCACGCTGGGCCAGTGGCGCCAGCAGGCGCGGCTGCTGCGCGGCCTGGAAATGCTGTGCCGCGGCGGTTCGGTCACGGAAGCCGCGCTGTCGGTCGGCTACGAAAGCACCAGCGCCTTCATCGGCAACTTCCGCGCCGCCTTCGGCATGACGCCCACGCGCTATCTGGCGGGCCGGGAATAAGTCTTCGACGGGCCGCCGGCCGGTCCGGGGCCGCGTGGCGGCAGGCCGCCAACACCCGTCGCCGGCCGCGCCGTCCAGCCCTGGCCAGCCTTTACGGATCTTCACTTTTTCCCGACAGATTTGCGGATCTTCGCGGATGCCCTTTGCCTACCATGGCGGCAGGGTAGGA
The DNA here is from genome assembly GCF_001299375.1 of Achromobacter sp. 2789STDY5608621. Classification (NCBI taxonomy): domain Bacteria; kingdom Pseudomonadati; phylum Pseudomonadota; class Betaproteobacteria; order Burkholderiales; family Alcaligenaceae; genus Achromobacter; species Achromobacter sp. 2789STDY5608621. The sequence continues at coordinate 16,873 of NZ_CYTU01000031.1, forward strand.
CAGGTCTTCTCGTCCTGCCCTCCATGCATCAAGGGTGTTCCATGACTTGCCAACCTTTCCTCGCTTTCTCGCCGGCCGGGAGCGCCGGCGCCGCCGCGGCTCCGACCCCGGTCCTCGCCTTCGCCCACGTCCTGGCGCGCCTGCTGGCGGCCACGCGCGCCGCCTGGCAGCTCGATGCCCCGGCCGGGAGCACGCCGTGACCACCCCGCGCACCGGCGCGTTGCTGATCCATGGCCTGGGCGGCACGGAATTCGACATGGGCTCGCTGCACAAGGTGCTGGCGCGCGCCGGGGTGGAAACCCATGGCGTGACCCTGCCCGGCCACGCGGGGCGGCCCGAGGACCTGCTGGACGTGCGGGTCGAGGACTGGATGGACGTCGTCACCCGGCGCTACCGCGAGCTGTGCGAACAGTACGAGGTGGTGCACGTCATCGGCATGTGCCTGGGCGCCTTGCTGGCGGTCGAACTCTGCAAGCGCGAGTCGCACACCCGCGGCGCGCTGGTGTCGCTGTCGGCGCCAGTGTTCCTGGATGGCTGGAGCACGCCCTGGTATCGGGGCCTGCGCTATCTGCTGTATCACGTGCCGGGCGTGCCGCGCCGCATCCGGGTCGAGGAAGAAGACCCGTATGGCGTCAAGAGCGAGCTGGTGCGGGCCTTCATCAAGGCGGGCTTCGCGCGCGGCGACGGCTTTCACTACCAATGGGTGCCGCTGGCGTGCGTGCGGCAGGTCGATCGCCTGCGCGGCATGGTCAAGCGCGGGCTGGAGCGGATGCGCTGTCCGACGCTGGTGATGCACGCGGTCGAGGATGAGCTGACCAGCCCGCGTTCGGCGCGGCTGTTGGGGGCGCGGATTCCCGGCGCGTCGGTGGTGCTGCTGCAGGACAGCTATCACATGATCTGTGTCGACCACGAGCGCGAGCGCGTGATGCAGAACGTGCTGAGCTTCTTGGGCAAGGATCCAGGCATCGTGCGCGTGCGGCGTCGCGACAATGCGCCGCGGGCCGCGCGTGGGCAGGAGGCGCAGGCGGGCGCCGAGGGCATGCTGGTCGCCGCCCGTTAGGACGACAGGCGTTTCAGGCCGCGGCCGGCTGGTCGGGCTGGTTGGGGTGCGACGGGCCTTGCGGATCGTTTTCCGCGTCGGGCCGCGGCGGCACCGCCGGCAGGCCCAGCGCCAGCCGCAGGCGCTGGCAATCGGGATTGGGCGAACCGTCGGGCATCCAGATGTCGAACTCGCGGCAGGGCGTGGGGCGGTTCTCGTAGATCGCGCAGTGGATGCCGGGCTGGCCCAGTTCGCCGCGCAGCGAGACGCAGCGGCCGCCGCCCATTTCGGTGCCCTTCATGCAGGCCCGCAGCGGGCTCATCTGCGTCACGAGATCCAGCGGCACCTGGCCGCCATTTTCGCCGGCCAGTTCACCGATATAGAACGACACCCGGAAATGCGAACAACAGGCGCCGCAGTCCAGACAGGGATTGGTGGCGGGGTTGTTGTCGCCGGCCAGCAGGGCGGGCGATACCAGGGTCAGGGCGGCTGTCTCGAGCAGGGACATGGCGGTGGATCCGAAAGCCTGTCCGGCCCCGGCATGACGCAAAACGGGCTTGCATGCCGCAAGCCCGCCTGGCCGATCCGGGGCGCGCTCGGGCACGGCCGGCGCGGGATCAGGGCGGGAAATAGTAGCTGGATTCGGCTTGCGGCCGCTACGACTTTTTTCGGGGACGTTGCTGCGGTAGCATCGGAAACCCGATAGCCGCCAGGACGCTTTTCCATGACCGCAAACTCCGCCTTTTCCGACGGCCTCGCCCGTTGCGCCTGGGTCGACACGTCCGCCGAATACATGGCGTACCACGACAACGAATGGGGCCGTCCGCAAGGCGACGACCGCGCCCTGTTCGAGCAACTGTGCCTGGAAGGATTCCAGTCCGGCCTGAGCTGGCGCACCATCCTGAACAAGCGCGAGGCCTTTCGCCGCGGCTTCGCCGCGTTCGATCCGGCCAAGGTCGCGCGCTTCGGCGAAAAGCAGGTGCTGGCGCTGCTGGCCGACGCCGGCATCGTGCGCCATCGCGGCAAGATCGAAGCCGTCATCAACAACGCTCGGCGGGCGCTGGAAATGATCGAGCGCGAAGGGTCGCTGGGGGCGTTCTTCTGGCGTTTCGAGGCGCCGCCGGGATCGCCGTCCACGCGCGGCGCGTCGACCTCGGCGCAATCCGAGGCCCTGTCCAAGGCCCTCAAGAAGCTGGGCTGGAAATTCGTCGGCCCGACCACGGTGTATGCCTTCATGCAGTCGGTCGGCATGGTCAACGACCACCATCCCGATTGCCACTGCCACGGTCCCAGCGAGCAGGCGCGCAAGGCATTCCGGCGGCCGGCGATCCGGCGGCCGGCGAACCGGCGGCCGGCGTAAGCGCCTATCCGGCGGCAGCCGGCGTCTTCGCGTCCTGCGCCACGGCGGCCGCGCCCGGGATGCAGTAGCGCCCTTCGCGGTAGGCCCAGCTTGGCCAAAGCGCGTGCGCCAGCGCCTCGTCGGCCAGCGCGGGATCCAGCGGCGCCGGGGCATAGTCTTCCGGCGCGGTGTAGCGGTACTGCACCGGCGTCTTGTTCGGCGCCAGCACCAGCAGGTCGTTTTCCTTCAGATAGCCGTAGGTGTTGTCGTACTGCATGATGGCGCGGCCCGGCGTGCTGCGCGTCAGGTCATGGCCGAGCATCGGGTGCTCGGTATCGACGCCGATCAGCGACAGCAGCGTCGGCGCCAGGTCGATCTGGCTGATCAGGCGGTCGTCGCGCCGCGGTTCGACGCCGGCGCCCAGGATCACGGCGGGAATATGGAAGTGGCGCACCGGCACCAGGCTGGCGCCGAACACCCGCGAGTCGTGGTCGGCGGCGATCAGGAAGACGGTGTTCTCCCAGTAGGGCGCGGCCTTGGCGCGCTCGAAGAAGCGGCCCAGGGCCCAGTCGGCGTAGCGCACGGTGTTCTCCACCGTGGCCGGGTTGCCTTCGGTTTGGATGCGGCCCGCCGGGTATTCCCAGGGCGAGTGGTTCGAGACGCTGAAGGCCAGCGTGAAGGTGGGCTGGTCGCCGTCCTCGCGCAGCAGCCGGTCGAGCTGGTTGAACATGTCCTCGTCCGACGCGCCCCACGTGCCGACGAAGGCCGGATCGACGAAGTCCTCGCGGTCGACGATCTGGCGAAAGCCGTTGCCCAGGAAAAAGCCCTTCATGTTGTCGAAGTGCGATTCGCCGCCGTAGATGAAGCGCGAGTGGTAGCCATGGCGGGCCAGCAGGTCGGCCAGCGAGAAGAAGCCGCGCTGCGAGCGCGGCAGCTTGAGCACGGCCTGCGCCGGGGTCGGCAGGAAGCCGGTCACCACCGCTTCCAGGCCGCGCACCGAGCGCGTGCCGGTGGCGTAGGCGCGGGTGAAGGTCCAGGCGTCGCGCGCCAGCGCGTCCAGTTCGGGCGTCAGATCCATGCCGCCCAGGCCGGCGCTGTACTGCGCGCCCAGGCTTTCTTCCAGGATGATGACCAGGTTGAGCGGCCGCGCGGTCTTGCGGCTGGCGGGCTGGCGATGCAGGCTGGGGTAGTCCGCGTTGGCCGGCGGATAGGGCAGGCCGGCTTGCGTCAGCACACGACGCTGCATGTCGTCGTCGTCCATGCCGCCGTACACGGCGGAGGCCGACTTCTCGTTCTTCATGCTGTAGACGGCGTAGAACACGTTGTAGAGCGAGTTCAGCGCCAGGGTGTTGAGCATGCCGTCGGAGCTGTAGGCCACCGACGACGGGTTGATGGGCCGGTGGCCGAGGGTGCCGCGGATCGCCAGGATCACCACCGCCAGGATCGCCAGGCTGGCCAGCGGCATCTGCCACCAGGCCAGGGGCGCGTCGGGCACGGCGTGGCCGAACAGCGCATAGCCGCCCCAGCCGATCAGCCCGAGGGCGCCGAAGCCGCCCAGCAGCGCGCCCTTGTAGCCGCGCCACAACATGCCGGAGACCTCGCGCGGGTGCTTCAGGTATTCGACGAACAGGCGGTTGGGGCGGGTGTCGTATTCGAGGATGAAGGGCGGGGTGGCGACTTCCAGGAAGGCCAGCAGGATGAACGCGACCAGATACCAGATGCCGGCGGCGGTGGCGGCGAACGGCAGGTGGCCGAGCCAGGGCGACAGCACGATCGGCAGCGCGGCCAGCACGCCGATCTGGTGGGCGTCGATGCGCAGTCCGCCCAGCAGCAGGGGGGCCAGGCCGCCGGCGTTGCGCACCCGCTGCCATTGCCATGCGGCCAGGGCCAGGCGGCTGAGGGTCAGCAGCGCAAAGGCCGCCACCACGAAAATCAAGCTCGAATGCCGCATCGGGCCTCCAGGTAGTACTGCTGCTCCGTCCCCGGGGACGGTTGCGGGTCGATCGCCGCGCATTTGAACAGGGCGGGCGTCAAAAAATCGGTAGGAATTATTCCGTCCACGGCGGGCGAACGGCCGGTTCCCGCCCGGTCGCTTTGTAACTTTTGCCGACCGCGCTCTATGACACGGAAAAATCCGTACACATTATGGGGCCGGCAAGCTTAACCCGCCGGGCGCGGCGCGCTACCCTTGAGGGTAAATAGGGCCGGGGCATCGGCGCTCCGGCGGCAACGGCAAGGATGATAACGATGACGCGCAAAACAAAAATAGCGGTCGGGATTGTGGGCACCCTCGTCGTCCTGGTGGCGGTGCTGGTCGTGCTGGTTGCCACCTTCGACTGGAATCGCGCCCGGCCGATGATCAACGAACGCGTCAGCGCGGCCATCGGACGGCCCTTCGCGATCAACGGCGACCTGACCGTGGAGTGGTCGCGCGAATCGGACGAGGGCGGGTGGCGCGGCTGGGTGCCATGGCCGCACATCGTGGCCAATGACATCAGCGTCGCCAACACCGAATGGGCCCGGGTGCCGGAATTCGCCACCCTCAAGCGCGGTGAGTTCAGCCTGTCGCCCCTGCCGCTGCTGGCCCATCGGGTCGTGATCCGGCGCATCCAGCTGACCGAGCCCGCCGCCGACCTCGAACGCCTGGCCGACGGCCGCGCCAACTGGGTCTTCACCCTGCCCGAAACGGGCGAGCCGTCGCCGTGGGTGCTGGACATCAATGAAATCGGCTTCGACAAGGGCAGTGTCGGCCTGTCCGATGCGATCCTGCAGGCCGACCTGACCGTGCTGGTCGATCCGCTGGGCAAGCCGGTGCCGTTCGCCGACGTGGCCGGCGCCGCGTTTGTACCGGAAGACGCCGCAGCGGCGGCGCCGCGCGACTATGTCTTCGGCTGGAAGGTCGACGGCAAATTCAAGAACCTGCCCACCAAGGGCGAAGGCAAGGTCGGCGGCATGCTGGCGCTGCAGGATCCGAAGCAGCCCTTCCCGGTGCAGGCCGAGGTGTCGATCGGCGGCACCAAGGCCGCCATCACCGGCACCCTGACCGACCCCGCCAACCTGGGCGCGCTGGACCTGCGCCTGAAGCTGTCGGGCGGCTCGATGGCGCAGCTGTATCCGCTGACCGGCGTGACGCTGCCCGACACGCCGCCGTATTCGACCGACGGCCACCTGGTGGCCAGGCTGCGCAACGCCGGCGGCGCGGTGTTCGAGTACCGCGACTTCAACGGCCGCGTCGGCAACAGCGACCTGCATGGCGATGTGACGTTCTCGCTGGCCGCGCCGCGCCCGAAGCTGACCGGCAAGCTGTCGTCCAAGCAGTTGCGCATGGCCGACCTGGGGCCGCTGATCGGCGTGCAGTCCGGCAAGCCCGCCCCGGCCCAGGACAAGCCCAAGGACGCGCCGGCCAAGCCGCCCGACGGCAAGGTGCTGCCGACGCAGGCGTTCCGCACCGACCGTTGGCGCGACATGGACGCCGACGTGGCGCTGGAGGCCGGTCGCATCGTGCACGACGCCAAGCTGCCGCTGTCGGACCTGACGGTGCACGTGATCCTGCAAGACGGCCAGTTGACGCTCGATCCGCTGCGCTTCGGCATGGCCGGCGGCAGCATGGCCGCCATCGTGCGGCTGGACGGCTCCAAGGCGCCCCTGACGGGCCGCGTCGAGATGCACGCGCGGCGGCTGCGGCTCAAGCAGCTGTTCCCGGCGACGGCGTCGATGCAGAGCGCGCTGGGTGAATTGAATGGCGACCTGGCGCTGTCGGGCACGGGCAATTCCGTGGCCGCGCTGCTCGGCTCGGCCAATGGCGACGTGAAGATGCTGGTCAACGACGGCGTCATCAGCCGCAGCCTGATGGAGATCGCCGGCCTGAACGTCGGCAACTACGTCGTCTCGAAGCTGTTCGGCGACGACGAGGTCAAGATCAATTGCGGCGCGGCCGACCTGGAGATGAAGAGCGGCGTGATGACGCCGCGCGTCTTCGTGTTCGATACCGAGAACGCGCTGATCAACATCACCGGCACCACCGACTTCAAGAACGAGAAGCTCGACCTGGACATCACGCCCGACAGCAAGGGCTTCCGCATCTTCTCGCTGCGCTCGCCGCTGTACGTGCGCGGCACCTTCGGCAAGCCGGACGTGGGCGTGCACGTGGGGCCGCTGGCCGCGCGCGGCGCGGGCATGGTGGCGCTGGGCGTGATCCTGACGCCGGCGGCGGGTCTGCTGGCGCTGATCGCGCCCAGCACCACCGACGACAATTCCTGCGGCGCGCTGCTCAAGCAGATGCGCACCCCGCCCAAGGCGCCGGCGCCCAAGGGCAAGTAGGCGGCGTCAGCGCGGCAGCGCGAGGCGGGCGCCGTCGCGCGCCTGGTTGTCGGCGACGCAGACCGCGTTGCGGCCGTGGTTCTTGGCGTAGTAGAGGGCGCGGTCGGCGCGTTGGATCACTTCGTCCAGCGTGGCGCCGTGTTGCGGATAGCAGGCCACGCCGGCCGACAGCGTGATCGGCGCGGGCAGGCCGGTCTCGGTGCCGAGCGCTTCCAGCTTCTGACGCAGGCGCTCGGCCGTGGCCACCGCGGCGGCCAGCGGCGACCCCGGCATCAGCATCACGAATTCCTCGCCGCCGCTGCGCGCGACCGTGTCGCCGCTGCGCGAGCCTTCGGTCAGCAGCGCCGCCAGCACCTGCAGCGCGCGGTCGCCGGCGGCGTGGCCGTAAAGATCATTGACGTTCTTGAAGTGGTCGATGTCCAGCGCCACGATGGCCAGCGGCGTATCGGCCGCCTGCAGCAGCGCCATGGCCTCGTTCAGGCCGCGCCGGTTCAGCAGCGACGTCAGGGTGTCGGTGGTGGATGCGCGGCGCAGGTCGCGGATCTTGTGCTGGATCGACGTCAGCCCCATCAGCAGCGCGCGCTTGAGTTGCGAGGCCTCGAAATACCACGAGCGCACTTTGCGGATGCGTTCGGCCGAATCGGGATCCTGCATGTGCTTGGCGATGCTGGCCAGTTCCCCGAGCGGGCGGGCGATCCAGCGCGACAGCAGCCAGATCAGCAGGATCGAAATCAGCAGCAGCGGCAGGGTGTTGCGCGCGGTCGCCATCAGCAGGTCGTTCAGGGGCAGCAGGGTGCTGGCCACCGGCCGCTGCGCGATGATGGTCCAGCCGGTGCTCGGCACCGGCGCGTAGCCGGCCAGGATCTCGGCGCCCGTTGCGTCGGTGAAGCGCGCCTCGCCGGTCTCGCCGCGCAGCGCCGCGGCCAACGCCGTCTTGTTCGCGGACATGCTGCCCAGGCGGCTGCGGTCGGGGTGATAGATCAGCGTGCCGTCGCGCGCCAGCACGTACAGCAGCGAGTCGTCGCGGTTGAAGTGCTGGCCCAGCAGGCGGTCCAGCACGTTGTCCTCGTGCAGGTAGAGCGTGCCGGCGATATAGCCGAGATAGCGGTAGTCGCGCGAAAAGATCGGATGCGTGTACAGGATCAGCCAGCGGCCGGTGCTGGCGCGGAAGGGTTCGCTGATGAACGGCCGGCGCGTGGTCAAGGCGGTCCGGGCGGCGTCGCTGGTCATCTGCTGGCCCATCAGCTGCGGGTAGGAGGTCGACACCGCCAGCACCTTGCCCTGCGCCGACACCACGAAGCTGGAATTGAAGTGGCCCAGCTGTTCTTCCTGGCGCCGCGTTTCCGACGTCATGAGTTCCGGATGGTGCTCCATGTCGGCCAGCATGTCGGCGCTGTAGGCCAGATGGCGCCGCAGGTCGCCGAGGAAGTATTCCGTGGTGGCCGCGAGCTTGGCGGCATAGACGCGGTTGCTCTCGAGCGCGTTGTGCAGCAGCAGGTCGCGTTGCACCAGGTAGCTGGCATGCAGACCCGCGGCCAGCACCAGGAAGATCGACAGCAGGCTGATCCAGAGGATGAGGCGCCGGAGGTCGATGCGGAGCATGGGAGGGCCCGTCAGGCGTGGGCGCGGCCTGGGGGCAGGCCGGAAGGGGGCATGCCGGCGAGCGCGTCCCAGGCGCACATCGCCTGGCGCGCGACCGCTTGCAAGGTCTTGCGGCTGGCGCCGTCGCGCGCCTGGATCGACATTCCGTGCAGGATGGTGGTGTAGAACGCCGCCAACCCTTTCAGGTCGGTGCCGGCGGGCAATTCGCCGGCGGCGGCGCCGGCGGTCAGGCGGGCCAGGATGCGGCCTTGCATTTCGCGGCGGTTGTCGCCCAGGAACACGCCCACGCCGGCATCGGTGTCGGCGCCGGACGGCGCGCCCAGCACGATCAGGCAGCCCGGCGGCGCGCCGGGCGTGGTGAAGCGTTCGGCCGCCGCCAGCAGCATGCCGCAGATGCCCGCGCGGGCGGTGGCGGCGTCGGTCAGGGCGCGGCGCGAGGCGGCGCCATCGGTGTCGCGGTAAAGCTGTACCGCTTCCCGAAATAGTCCTTCTTTTGAGCCGAATGCGCCGTAGAGGCTGGGCGAGTTGATGCCCATCGCGGCCGTCAGATCGGTTAGCGATGCTCCTTCATATCCCTTCGACCAGAAGACTTCCATGGCCTTGCGCAAGGCCTGGGCTCGGTCGAAGTTCCGGGGGCGCCCACGTTCTGCCATGAATCCGATTTTACCCGCGAGAGCTATTTTGTGTTGATTGATAAAAAAATCATTGACGCCTGGCCGCCGTCGGTTGATGATATTTGTACTGAACACTACAAATTAAGGTAGACCCATGCAGAACCTGAACGGAAAAGTGGCCTTCGTGACCGGCGGCAGCCGCGGCATCGGCGCGGCGATCGTGCGCCGCCTGGCGGCCGAAGGCGCGGACGTGGCCTTCACGTACGTCAGCGCCGCGTCGCGCGACACGGCGCAGGCATTGGCGCGCGAACTCGAAGCGGACGGCCGGCGCGCGCGCGCCATCCAGGCCGACTCGGCCGATCCGGCGCAAGTGCGGCGGGCGGTGGAGCAGGCCATCGGCGAACTGGGGCCGGTGGACGTGCTGGTGAACAACGCCGGCATCTTCCTGGCCGGCCCGCTGGACGAGGTCACGCTGGAGGACTACGACCGCACGATGAACATCAATGTGCGCGCGCCTTTCGTCGCGATCCAGGCGGCGCAGGCCGCGATGCCGGATGGCGGCCGCATCATCAACATCGGCAGCTGCCTGGCCGAGCGCTCGGGCCGCGCCGGCGTGACGCTGTACTCGGCCAGCAAGTCGGCGTTGCTGGGCATGACCCGCGGCGTGGCGCGCGACCTGGGCGCGCGCGGCATCACCGCCAACGTGGTGCATCCGGGCCCGATCGACACCGACATGAACCCGGCTGCCGGCGAGCACGCGGGCGACCTGGTGGCGGTGCTGTCGTTGCCGCACTACGGCGAAGTGCGCGACATTGCCGGCATGGTGGCGTTCCTGGCCGGTCCCGACGGACGCTACGTGACGGGCGCGAGCCTGGCGGTGGATGGCGGGTACGCGGCTTGATCCGCGGCGCGATCCCCAGCCCCGTCTACGCGGCCTGATGCCGCGGCGCGCCGCGCGTGACAGGCGGCCCGTTTCGGCGGAAGGCCGGGAGCGATCGGCGGCTCGGCTGCGAGAGGCCTGCGACTTTTTTTGCGGCCGATCGGCAATCGACTTGCACAAATAAAAAAAGGTCCCTATAATCTCGCTTCTTCGCTGGTCAAACACAACAACGCAGCGGCAACAACGCGAAAGCGGCGTTACCCAAGCAGTTGTGAATGAACATGCAGGGCTGTTAGCTCAGTTGGTAGAGCAGCGGACTCTTAATCCGTAGGTCGAGTGTTCGAGCCACTCACAGCCCACCAGAATTTCAAAGGCCGTCGACGTTCAACGTCGACGGCCTTTTTCATGTTCCGCGCGATCCCGTGTCGTCCCGTCGCTCGTCGCTCGTCGGGCGCCAAAGCCAGGCCTTCAACGCCAATCCCTCACGCGATACACCACAACAGCCGGACACCAACGACGGCCGGACACCAACCAGCACGGCACGCTCATCGATCGTTGCATGCGAACGCAGGCCATCAATGCGGCGTACATGCCACAACACACATCAGATTTCGTCTTCCGGCTTGGAGGATTCGAAACAATGCGAATAAGATTGATTATTGATTGTGAATAGTGCCGTCTTCCTCGCATGTCCCCGCCTCCAAGCACAGAGGGGGCTCTGTGCCCTGATTCCCAGCAGACCGTCTCCGACCTGTACCGCGCCCATCACTCGTGGTTGACCGGTTGGTTGCGCGTGCGCGTGGACGACCGGCATGACGCCGCCGACCTGGCGCAGGACACCTTCATCCGCGTACTGCAATCGAACGTGGCCGCCACGCTGCGCGAGCCGCGTTCCTATCTGGCGACCATCGCGCGCGGCCTGCTGATCGATCTGTGGCGCCGCCGCGCGCTCGAGCAGGCCTACCTGCAGGTGCTCGAAAGCCTGCCCGAGACGCATCACCCGTCGCTGGAGGAGCAGGCGCTGGTCATGGAGCGGCTGGTCCGCCTGGACCGCATGCTCGACGGCCTGGGCCGCAAGGTCAAGGCGGCCTTCCTGATGGCGATGATCGAGGGCGCCTCCTATCCCGTGATCGCCGCGAGCCTGGGCGTGTCCGTGCGCACCGTGGGCGACTACATGGCGCGCGCCATGGCGCGCTGCTGCGACATGCTGGAATGATCCGGCCATGATTCGAACTGCGAAAGCGCGCGAGCGCGAAGCGGCGCGGCAGGCCGCGCAATGGTTTGCCCGCCTGATGGCGCCGCAGCATGACGAACAGATGCGCGCCGCCTGGCAGCAATGGCTGGAGGCCTGTCCGGAGAATCGCCAGGCCTGGACCAAGGTCGAGGCGGTGCAGCGCTGCTTTTCGGATGTGGCGTGCAAGCAGGTCGCGATGGCGACCCTGCAGGGCACCGACAGCGGGCGCAGGCAGATTTTGCGCCTGGCCGTGGCGGGCGCCGCCTGCCTGCCCCTGGGCATGCTGGCAATGCAGGCGCCGCAGGCCTGGCGTCGTTGGAATGCCGAATTCAGCACCGCGGTCGGGCAGATCTCGCGGTTGCCCTTGCGGGACGGCACGGTGGCCGTGCTCGATACGGACAGCGCCGCCGACGTGGTCTACGACGAGGGCGCAAGCCGGATCCTGCTGCGCAACGGCCGCGTGTATGTCAATGCGGCGGGCGAGCGCGGCGACGCCTCGTTGGCGGTGGTGGTGCAGACCGAATTCGGCGACGTGCATGCGGCGGGCGCTGAATTTGTCGTGTGCGTCGGAGACGGCCATGGCCAGGTGCGGGTCAACGCGCAGGCCGTGCGCGTCGTGCCGCGCGACGGCCGGGCGGGCGCGCGCCAGGTGGACGCGCACCACTGGGCGGACTTCTCCGCCACCGAGGTCGCGCCGCCGCGTCATGTGCGCAGCGAGTGGTTCGCGGTGTGGCGCACGGGATCGCTGGTGGCGGTCAAGATGCCGCTGGGCCAGTTCGTCGCGCGCCTGCGCGCCTATCGGCCGGGCTGGCTGCTGCTGGATGACAGCCTGGCGGAACTGCCGGTGTCGGGCACATTTCCGCTGGCGAACGCCGATCTTGCCCTGGATGCGCTGGAGAACAGCTACCCGGTCGAGATCCGGCGCATGACGCGCTACGTCACGTGGATCGTTCCCCGCGCCAGGGGGCCGATCCGTTCGGTCTGATACATCTTGTTTCCAATCGAGGTTCCGGTTGGCGAGTCCTGGATCGGCCTACCAGGAAGCCATTCACTCAGCCGGATTTTCCTCGATGCCCCTCTTCACTTCGCCTGTCCAAGCCGCTTCCCCGTCCCGCGCCGTGTTGACGCCCAGGCGGCTGGTCCTGATCCTTGCCGCCGCCTGGTCGTTGCAGACGTCCGTGGCGCACGCGCAGGCCGCGCCGGCCGCCGCCGGCGCTTCGCAGCAGCACTACAGCCTGTCCGCCGGTCCGCTGGTCGACGTCGTCAACCGGTTCGCGAGCCAGGCGGGCATTGCGCTGACGTTCGATGCCGACGCGCTGCGCAATGAGTCATCGTCCGGCGTGCAGGGCAGCTATGGCGTGGAGGACGGACTGCGGCAGGTGCTGGCCGGCACGCGCTGGCAGGCCCGCCGCATGGCCAACGGCGCCTACATCCTGGAGGCGCGCCCGCTGGCCAGCGGCGACGCGACCGTGCTGGCGCCGGTCAGGATCACCGCCCAGGGCTTCAATCCGGCCTCGACCGAAGGCTCGGGCGCCTATGGCGGCTCGGCCACCACGATCTTCAAGGGCGCCCAGTCGGTGCGCGACACGCCGCAGCCGGTGACCATCGTGTCGCGCCAGTTGCTCGACGACCGCAAGCTGCCGGATCTGCACGACGTGCTGCAGAACGTGCCCGGCGTCACCGTCGACTACACCGACAGCGAGCGGGTGAGCTACTACTCGCGCGGCTTCGTCATCGATTCGCTGCAGGTCGACGGCATGAACATGTACCAGGCCGGTTCGAACTTCATCCAGCCCGACACGGCGGTGCTCGACCGGGTAGAGATCCTGCGCGGGTCGGCCGGCATCCTGCGCGGCTCGGGCAATCCGTCGGCGACGGTGAACCTGGTGCGCAAGCGTCCGACGCGCGAGTTCCAGGCCAGCGCCGACGTGACGGTGGGCTCGTGGGACCGCCGCCGCGCCGAGGCCGACATCTCGGGGGCCTTCAACGACAGCGGCACGCTGCGCGGCCGGGTGGTCGCGGTCGCCGACAACAAGGACTTCTTCCAGGATGCCCGCTACGAGCACCGCAAGGTGTTCTACGGCGTGCTGCAGGCCGACCTGACCGACCGCACCACGCTGACCGGGTCGTTCCAGCATACCGAGCTCAAGGCCACCGGCGCCTGGGGTGGGCTGCCGCGCGGCTTCGACGGCTCGGACCTGAAGCTGGGCCGCAGCACCTACCTGGGCGCGGACTGGAACCACTGGAACCGCTACAACGACCAGGCCATGCTCGAACTGGAGCACCGCTTCGACGGCGGTTGGGAAGTGAAGGCGACCGCGATGAACACGCGCTTCCGCTATTTCGACGGCGGCTTCAAGCAGTCGTACATCACCCGCGCCAGCACGACCAATCCCTATCTGTACAACGTCACCACCTCGATCTATCCGAGCAGCGCCAGCGACCAGAACGGCGTTTCGCTGACCGCCAATGGTCCGGTCGAACTGTTCGGGCGCACGCATCACCTGACCCTGGGGGCCGAGAGCAGCTACGTGCGGCAGACCAACTCCAGCGGTTATTTCAATGTGGGGCCGAAGAACAACATCGACATCCGCGACTGGGATCCGTCGAGCACGTATCCGGAGCCGCAGGGCACGACCGGCGGTTCGTTCTACGAAGCCAGCAACAATCGCACCAAGCAGCAGGCGCTGTACGCATTGGGCCGCATCTCGCTGGCCGATCCGCTGACGTTGCTGGTGGGCGCGCGCGCCACGTGGTGGGACTATGAAGTGCTGCAGGGCACGACCCAGTACAGCATCGACCGCGAGATCACGCCGTATGCCGGCCTGGTCTACGACCTCAACGAGAACTTCAGCGTCTACGGCAGCTACAGCGAGATCTTCACGCCGCAGCAAGCCTATGACAGCGGCGGCAATCTGCTGGAGCCGATCCGCGGCGAGGACTACGAGGCCGGCATCAAGGGCGCCTTCTACGATGGTCGCCTGAATGCCGCGCTGTCGGTGTTCCGCATCAACAATGTGGGCCGGGCCATGGACGACGCGGGCAGCGCCAATCCTTGCCTGCCCAATTACCCCACGGGCTATTGCAAGGTCGCCGGCGGCAAGACCCGCAGCGAGGGGTGGGAACTGGAAGTGAGCGGCGAGGTCACGCCCGACTGGCAGATCATGGCCGGGTATACCAACACCCGCACCAAGTACCTGAGCGATTCGACCGCCAGCAACGTCGGCCAGCCGATCCGCACGCTCGACCCGCGCCACCTGCTGCGCGTGTTCACCACCTATCGCCTGCCGGGCCAATTGCGCGGGTTGACGCTTGGCGCCGGGGTGCAGGCCCAGAGCGACACCTACGCCAGCGCGCGCGGCATCACGGCGCGCCAGGCCGGGTTCGCGATCTACAACGCGATGGCGAGCTACGACTTCAACAAGAACCTGCGCCTGCAGCTGAACGTCAACAACATCTTCGACAAGGTCTACTACAAGAAGGTCGACGCCACCGGCATCAGCAACTACTACGGCGACCCGCGCAACGTGATGCTGACGCTGAGCGCGCGCATGTGATGCGGGCGGCCGGCGGCCGCTGGCTGCCGGCGCGGCGCTAGAACTCGCGCGCGATCGCGGCCGCCCGGACCTTGGCCTGCGCGATGGTGTCCGCGCCCAGGGCGTCCCAGGTGTGCTCGACCATCAGGCGCCGGACGTCCTTGACGCCGATGAACTTCAGCCAGAAGTCGAGGTAGTCGGCCTGGTGCGCGAAGCCGGGGCTGGCCGGGTAGGCGGCGGGATCGTGGCTCTGGCCGCGCACGTGGATCACCAGGGCGCGCGGGATGCTGAGCAGCGGGCTGTAGGCCTGGCCGTCGAAGCCGAACAGCATGCCGCGCTGGCTGACCAGGTCGATGAGCTGCTTGAGCTTGTAGGGATAGTCGAAATTCCACATCGGCACGCCGAGCACGATCCGGTCCGCCTGCTGGAAACGGCCGGCGAGCTCGGTGATGCGGGCCCAGATCGTGGTCTCGGCGTCGTCCAGCGGGGTTTTCGAGACGCCCTTGTACTTGGCGCCGATCGCCCGGCTGTCGAAATCGGGCAAGTCTTCTTCCCACACATTCAAGGTGTCGACCTCGAGACCGGGGTGGGCCTGGCCGCAGGCGGCCAGGAACGACTGGGCGATGGCGATCGACGCCGAGCGGGCGCCGCGAGGCGAAGACACGATGTTCAAGAGACGCATGCTGCGAGGTCCGGAGGTGGGCGGCGCGGGGCAGTCCGCTGCCGACGCGCCCGATGGCTAAATAATTGCAATTGCAATCGTGTGGCGGACGATTGTATCGTTGCCCGATGGAATTGCAAATGCAATTGCCGGGACTCCGATGGGACCGTCGTCGCGCGGCGGGCGTGTCCCGACGTCCGGGCCGCATGGCTGGCGGGCGCGGCCGGATTAAGCCTGGACTGAATGGTGATTGCATCCAGGCTAAATCACGGCGAGCGATGCCGTCTCTATAGTGACGGCATCGAATCCAAGGAGTGCCGCCATGCCCGTAGTTGCCCCGTCCGCCGCCTATCCCCGCGCGGTGCTGTTCGACCTGTTGACCGCGCTGCTGGATTCCTGGACGGTATGGAATGCCGCGGCCGGCTCGGAGGCGCGTGGCCGCGCCTGGCGCGCCGAGTATCTGCGCCTGACCTACGGCTGCGGCGCGTACCAGCCCTATGAACAGCTGGTCGAGGCCGCCGCCTCGGCCGTGGGGCTGCCGGCCAGCGCGCCGGCGGCGCTGGAGGCGGGATGGGAGCGGCTGCCGGCCTGGGACGGCGCGCGCGAGTTGTTGCAGGCGCTGCGGCCGCATTGCCGGCTGGGGGTGGTCACCAACTGTTCGCGGCGCCTGGGCCATCGCGCGGCCGCCCTGCTGGGGGTGGACTGGGACGTGGTGGTGACCTCGGAAGAGGCGGGCTACTACAAGCCGGATCCCCGGCCCTACCAACTGGCGCTGGCGCGGCTGGAGATCCCGCCCGCGCAGGCGGCGTTCGTGGCGGGCTCGGGCTACGACCTGTTCGGCACCAGCAAGGTGGGGCTGCGCACCTATTGGCACAACCGTGTGGGCCTGGCCCTGCCTGAAGGCGCGCCGGCGCCGGAGGCGCAGTCGCCGCGATTGGATGATGCGCTGCCGTGGCTGGCCGGGTTCGGGAGCGGGCACTGAGGGCGTATCGGGATTGAACGGAGCCCTGGCCGGGCCGGCAACGGGGCGTCCGGCCTGGCGCGGTACAAAATGTTGCGTACCTTTGGGTCACGCAGGGGGCGGGACTGGCCTTAACATGATTCAGCCGGCATCGTGCCGGCGCACCGACAGGATCGTGGAGGTTGTCATGCAATCAAGAACAATGCTCAAGCGTATCGCTGTAGTCGCGGCAACGGGTGTGCTGGTGGCGGGGTGCGCCACGCAGCAGCAGACCAACACCGCGGTGGGAACCGGGGCGGGCGCGGCCGTGGGGGCCGGCATCGGCGCCCTGATCGGCCATGGCACCGGCGCGGCGGTCGGCGCCGGCATCGGCGCCGTGGCCGGCGGCCTGATTGGCTACAACTGGAAGGTGGTGAAGGAAGACGTGCAGCAGTCGGGGGCGACCTCGCTGGGCATCGACGTGGTCGAGATGCCGGATGGCAGCCTGAAGGTCAACATTCCGAGCAACGTGTCGTTCGATACCGACAAGACCGCCCTCAAGCCGGCGCTGCTGCCGGTGCTGGACAGCGTGGCGCGCTCGCTCAACCAGCATCCCGAGCTGCGCGCCAAGGTGGTGGGCCACACGGACAGCACGGGCTCGCTGGCGCACAACCAGACTTTGTCGGTGAACCGGGCGCGCAGCGTCACGGACTATCTGTCGCGGCAGGGCGTGGCGGCGACGCGGCTGACGATCGAAGGGCGCGGGCCCAACGACCCGATCGGCGACAACGCCACCGCCGACGGCCGGGCGCTGAACCGCCGGGTCGAGATCTACCTGTACGCGGTCAAGCAGTAGTAGCATGCGGGCGCCGCGCCCGCCGTGCGCCGGCGGCATGCCGCCGGCCGCGATGGCGCGCCGGGCCGTTGCCGGCGCGAACGGCGCGGCGCTCTTTCCTGGCCTTTCCTGGAGTTCGCCATGAGCATGTTTCCCCCTGCCCGTATCGGCACCGACATCGCGGTCGCGGCCCTGTCCGGTTGGCAGGCCGTCGCGATGCGCGACGCGATCGAAAAGCGCTTCCGCTTCGCCAATTTCAACGCCGCCTTCGGGTTCATGGCGCGGGTGGCGATGTTCGCCGAGAAGCTGAACCATCATCCCGAATGGACCAACGTCTACAACCGGGTCGACGTGATGCTGACCACGCACGATGCCGGCGGCGTGACCGAGCTGGACGTGCGCATGGCGCAGTTCATGGACGAGGCCGCCGCGCAGATGGGCGCCACCACGCCGAAAGCGGCGGCGTAGGCGGATCAGTCCTCGCGCGCGCCGGATGGGTCGCGCTGGTGCGCGATCAGGCGGTCGAGCATGTCGCCCAGCTGGCGCTGCTCGTCGGCGCTGAGGCAGCCGAAGATTTCCTGGTTGCGGCGCGCGATCAGGTCGATGACGCGTCGGTAATGCGCATCGCCGGCCGTTGTCAGCGACAGCACCACGCCGCGGCCGTCGGCCGCCGAATCCTTTTTCTCGATCAGGCCGCGTTCGACCAGGGCCTGCGCCGAACGGCTCGCCTGGCCCTTGTTCAGGTTGGCGGCCAGCGCCAGGTCATTGACCGATAGCGGCGCGTAGCGGCCGATCGCGGCCAGGCAACGCGCTTCGCCCAGCGGGATGCCGCAGTCTTCCAGGTAGGCACGATTCGTGTCGCGGTCGGTGATCTTGTTGATCACGTGCAGGCGGTAGGTCAGGAATCGTTCGAGGGCGGGCGTGGTCACGTCGGGCGGTCGGCGGTGGCGGCGGGATAGTGTGCCACAGGGGCGGCGCAGGCCGCCTCGGCCTGCGCCAGCAGGGCGGTGGCGGCCTGGGCATCGGGCAGGCGCGCCAGCGCCGACAGTCCCAGGATCGACAGGAACAGCGGCGCCTGCGCGGGGCCGACGCGGGTCAGGGTCTGCGCCATCAGGGTGTAGACCTGGTCCAATTCATCGTTGCTCATGCTTGCGGCTCCTGCGGCGCGGGTTCGATCATCGGGTAGTAAGGCGCCAACGCGGCGCGCAGGACGCGCTCGTCCGCCGTGGCCCAGCGGCCGAGCACGTAGCCGTCCGGCCGCAGCAGCCAGACCGTGCCGGGCCGCGCGCCGAAGCGCTCGCGCAGGTGGCGGTGCGGGTCGCGCCAGGCGCCGGACGCCGGTCCGTCCACGGCGATGGCCTGCAACGGCCGCGGGCTTTGCCGGGTGGCGGCCGCGAGCGCCTGCAGGTTCCGGGCCGCGGCGGCATCGGGGGCGCAGGCCAGCAGCACGAAGCCCTGGCCGAAGCAGGCGCTGAGGTAGCGCGGCGCCGCGTCGGCATCGGCCAGCAGCAGGTCGGGCGCGGGCTGTCCGGGGGCGGCGGCAGGGTGTTGGTCCGGTGCGCCGTCGGCCAGGTTCAGCGGCGAGCCGTCATACGAGATAGGCGCGGACTGGCGCGGGTTGATCAGCGGGCGGGCGCGCGCGTCGGTCAGCGCCAGCCGCAGCGCGGCTTCGCGCATCAGGCGGAAGCCGAAATCCGGCGGCGCCATGAATTCGGTGCTCTTGGCGCCGTAGGCCAGGTTCTGGCGGGTGGCGTGGACGCGCTCGCCGCTGTAGCTGTCGAGCAGCGGCTCGGACGCCTGGCCGCGCAGCACCCAGGCCAGTTTCCAGGCGAGGTTGCCGGCGTCGTCCAGTCCGGAGTTCAGGCCGCGCACGCCGAAGATCGGCACCAGGTGGGCGGCGTCGCCCGCGAACAGCACGCGGCCGTGGCGGTAGCGCTCCAGCGTCAGGCATTTGGCGTTGTAGAGAGAGATCCAGAGCGGCTTCCACGGCGCCGTCTCGCCAATCATGTCGAGGTGGCTCTGCACCCGCGGCAGCACGTTCTCGGGCTTGACCGCCTCGGCGGCATCCTCGTCGTCGCGGATCTGGTAGTCGACGCGCCAGACGTTGCCGGGCTGGCGGTGCATCAGCAGGGTGGAGCCGGGATTGGAGGGCGGATCGAACCAGGCCAGCCGTTCGACGGGGCGATCGGACGCCTGTTCGATATCGACGATCACGTAGCGGCCTTCGTACTGCATGCCTTCCAGCTTCAGGCCCAGCGCGTCGCGCACGCTGCTGCGGCCGCCATCGCAGGCCACCAGCCAGTCGGTGCGCACGGTGTGGCGCTGGCCGTCGATCTCGGCCTCGACGTCCACGCCGTCGGGGCCCGGCCGCACCGCGATGGCGCGGGCGGACCATTGCAGTGTCGCGTGGCCAGGCTGACGCAGCATGGCCTGGTGCGCGTATTCCTCGACGAAGTACTGCTGGATGTTGACCATGGGCGCGAAGCGCTGCGTCGGGTCGTGCGGCATTTCGAAGTGCAGCACTTCGCGGTCGCGGTAGTAGCTGCGGCCGCCGCTCCAGGGCAGGCCGGTGGCGGTCAGCGCCGCGTCGGCGCCGGCCCAGCCCAGGATTTCCTGCGAGCGGCGCGAGATGCAGATGGCGCGGCTGCCGCTGCAATAGCCGTCGTCGGCCTCGAGCGTGAGCGAGGCGATGCCGTAATGCGCCAGCAGCGCGGCCAGGGTGAGCCCGACCGGACCGCCGCCGACGATCAGGACGGGCACGCGGGCGGGTGGCGTCATGGTGTCTCCGGGATATTGGTTGTTTGCGCAACTATATCGCCGAGTTGGTTGTGCGCGCAATCATTTTGCCGGGCCAAAAAAAACCCGCCGGGGCGGGCGGGTTCTTCTGACGGGGCGGTGAAGCTCAGTTGCGCACGTAGTAGATGCGCATGGCCTGCTGCTTCTGGCCGCCGTCCATGACGCGCAGCACCACGACCTTGGGGGTGAAGCCGTCGGGCAGCTTCAGCTGGCCCAGCGCGTAGTCGTAGCGGTCGACGTTGAGGGTCGGGCCTTCCGGGGTGATGGTGGCGGCGCGGCCGTTGGGGTAGCTGCCGTCGATGGAGAAGGTGAGCGTGCCCTTGAACGGCGCGCCATTGCGCTCTTCGCGCATCACCAGCACCTGGTAGTCGAGCAGGCCGGGCTGGCGCTTGAAGGTGGCCGAGCGGATGCCCAGGTTGCCGCCGCGGGGATCGGGCGGCATGGCGTCCTGGAACAGGACCAGTTCCTTGTTCAGGGTTTCCAGCTTGGCGCGGGTGTCGGCCAGGTCGGTGGTGAGTTTTTCGTGGCCGGACTTGTTGGCGTCGCGCTGCTGCGTGGCTTCTTCGAGCTGGCTTTGCAGGCGCTGGTTCTCGAGCTTGGAGGCGCTCAGCTCGCTGTGCAACTGCTCGGATTGTTCCACGGTCAGCCGTTGCGGGCCGTAGTTGGTCTGCAGGAAGAGCACGCCGCCCGCGCCCAGGGCGATGCCCACCAGCAGCAGGACCAGCCAGCGCGGCATGCGGCGCGTGCGTTGGCCGGGTTGGTATACGGAGGGCTTGAATACGGCCCGTTGCGATCTTCCAAACATCCCCATTCCTAGAAAACGTCCTGTGTGTTGCCTGACCGCGCGCCGCGCGCACCAGTCAAAGCGTCAGAGAATACCCGGTTAACCCGGGGCGATGGGCGCGCGGACAAGCCTCGTTGCGCACCTTGATATTGTGAAATATGTGGGCATTGGCCGGGCCTCACCGCGCGCCGGCACGGAGTTCGGCGTCGAGGTCGGCCAGCCGCTGGGGGGTGCCGATGTCGGCCCATCGGCCGGCGTGGCGGGCGCCGCGGACGCGGTCCTGTTCCATGGCTTGCCGGAGCAGGGGCGCGAGCCGCGCGGCGGTGCCGCGGGCAATGTCCGCGAACAGCATGGGATGGTAGACGCCGATGCCGGAAAAGGTCAAACGGGCCTCGCCGCCGTCCTCGACCCGGCCGTCGGCCGTGAGGGTGAAATCGCCGGCCGGGTGTTGCGGCGGATTGTCGGCCATCAGCAGCCAGGCGCCGGCGGGCGGCAGCGCGGCCGCCAGGGCCGGCGCGGCGGCGGGATCCCAGTCGCACCAGATGTCGCCGTTGATCACCAGGAACGGGTCAGGCCCCAGCAGCGGCAGCGCCTGGGCGATGCCGCCTGCGGTTTCCAGGGCGGCGGCCTCGGGCGAGTAGCGGATCCGCAGGCCGAAGGCCGCGCCGTCGCCCAGCGCGCGCTCGATCTCGTAGCCGAGCCAGGCGTGGTTGATGACCACGTCCTGGAAGCCGGCCGCGGCCAGCCGTTCCAGGTGCCAGGCGATCAGGGGCTTGCCGCCGACCGGCAGCAGCGGCTTGGGCAGGCGGTCGGTCAGCGGGCGCATGCGTTCGCCGCGGCCCGCGGCAAGGATCATGGCCCGCATCAGAAGGTGTATCCGACGCTGACCTGGCGGTCGTCGAGCTGGTCCAGCAGGCGCAGCAGGGGCGTGAAGACGCCATAGCGCTGCGCCACCTGGCGCACGTAGCCGTTCACGCGGGGCATGTGGGCCAGGTAGTGGGCCTTGCCGTCGCGGTGGTTCAGGCGGGCGAAGACGCCCAGGATCCGCAGGTTGCGCTGCAGGCCCATCCACTCATAGGCGCGATGGAATTCGGCGAAGTCGGCGTCGACCGGCAGGCCGGCGGCGCGCGCCATTTCCCAGTAGCGGATGGCCCAGTCGAGCTGTTGCGGCTCTTCCCAGGTGGTGCGGGCGTCCGTCACCAGCGACGCCAGGTCATAGGTGATGGGGCCGGCCAGGGCGTCCTGGAAGTCGATGACGCCGGGATTGGGGCCGTATTGCGGCTGGTCGCAGACCATCAGGTTGGGCGAGTGGTAATCGCGGTGCACCAGCACGGTGGGCTGGTTGCCGTTGCTGGCCGAGAGCAGGGCGAAGATTTTTTCCAGGGCCTGCGCGGTCTTGTCGTCGAGCGTGGCGCCATGGTGCTTCTGCACGTACCACTCGGGGAACAGCTTGAGTTCGTCGGCCAGCCGCCCGGTGTCGTACCGGGCCAGGCCGGTGGTCCGGGCCTGCTGCAGGCGCACCAGCGCCGCCAGGGCGTCGCGGTACATCGATTGCAGGCGGGCGTCGTCCACGCCGTCCTGGATGCGCTGGTAATAGGTCTGCTCGCCCAGGTCGGACAGCAGCAGCAGGCCCTGGTCGAGGTCCTGCGCGATCACGTCGGGCACGTTCAGGCCGGCGTCGCGCAGCAACTGGTCCACGTGCAGGAACGGGCGGCAGTCCTCATGCTGGGGCGGCGCGTCCATCACGATCAGGGTGCGGCCGGCGGCGTCCAGGCGGAAATAGCGGCGGAAACTGGCGTCGGCGGAAGCGGGGCGCAGGCTGTCCACCGCCAGTCCCAGGGCGGCGGGCAGGCCTTGCAGCCAGGCGCGGATCTGCTCCAGGCGGGGGTCATGATCGTTTTTCAAGGAAGATCCGTGTCAGAAGGGCAAGATTGCGGAAAATTGGGTTGCGCGCACATAAGGCTGGGCGTCTGGCGCGGCTTCTCTATAATACCGGCTCGTTTCCGTTAGCATGGGCCCTTGCCGGGCGCCCTTGCCTGGTTCCCCCATCGTCAAAAAGGGCTGTTTTCACTCGTGCGCAAGGTTCGGTGGTTGATCCTATCTGCTATCAGCGTCGCCGGGGCCGTTCAGGCCCAGGGCAGCCAAGGTTCGGCTCCCTCGTCGACGTCGATCACCGCGGCCCCTGAGCTGCGCACATCCCCCGGGCTGCGGGTGCACCGCCTGCCCGACGGGAACATTCCCGCCTATATGGAAGCGGACTCCATCGAGGGGGATCCGGATTCCGACCTGACCCTGACCGGCGCGGCCCAGGTGCGCCGCATCGACGGCGTCATCAAGGGCGACCGGATCAATTACCGCAAGGACACCGGCGAGGTGGACGTGCAGGGCAACGCGCGCATGATGCGCGACGGCACTCTGGTCACCGGCCCCAACGCCAAGTTCAACGTCGACAAGTATTCCGGCGAAGTCGAGAAACCGAATTTCTGGCTGGGCGCCACCGGCGGTTTCGCCGTGGCCGAACACGCCGACATCTTCAGCAAGTCGCAGATGCGGCTGCATACGGTCACCTACAGCGGCTGCTCGTGCGAGACGCCGTCGTGGTACATCAAGGCCAAGACGGTCGACATCGACTTCGACGAAAACGAAGGCGTGGCCCGCAACGGCGTGCTGTATTTCAAGGACGTGCCGATCCTGGCATCGCCCTACATGACCTTCCCGGTCAAGAAGGAACGCAAGTCGGGTTTCCTGATGCCGACGTACGGCACCACCAGCAAGGGCGGTTTCGACTTCTCGCTGCCGTACTACCTGAACCTGGCGCCGAACTACGATGCCACGATCCAGCCGCGTTACTTCTCCAAGCGGGGGCTGCAGATGGGGGGCGAATTCCGCTATCTCCTGCCGAACTCCACCGGCAGTCTGTACGGTGCCTTTCTGCCCAACGACACCATTACCGGTGAGAACCGCTGGATGTACTGGTGGCGTCATCAGCAGTTACTCTCGAATGGGTTCTACGCCGATTGGGATGTCGCCAAGGTCTCGGACGACAACTATTTCCGGGATATTTCCCAATTGGGTCTGAATCAGGCCTCCACAACCTATCTGCCTCAGCGTGCGCGGGTGGGCTGGGGGTCGACCTACTGGAGCGCGTACGCTCAAGTCTACAAATATCAGACCTTGCAAGATCCGGATGCACTGCTGACGCCGCCTTACGACAAAGAACCGGAAATTTATCTGCGCGGCGCGCGCTACGACTGGGGTGGTTTCGACGTGGATTGGACGTCCACGGCGGTGCGCTTTAGCAAGCCTTTGCTGCTAGGCCGGCGCAATGGTCCCAACGGGGACCGTCTGCAGAGCTATCCCTCGGTGTCGTATCCGATCGTTCGCCCAGGTTGGTTTGTTGTGCCTAAGGTCGGGGTGAACTACACCCAATATCAAACCAATTGGTACAGCGGTGATTGGCTTGGCCTGAACTCGGGGACGGCAAATGCAGGCACGGCTTTTGGCTACCCACGCTCTCAGTCGCGTACGGTGCCGATTATGTCGCTTGATACCGGGCTGATCTTCGAACGGGACACTACGCTGTTCGGCAAGGCATCGACGCAGACCCTGGAGCCGCGGTTGTACTACTTGCGAGTGCCGTACCGCGATCAGTCAAAAATTCCGGTTTACGACACCTCCCTGTCCGACTTCAGCTTCTCGCAGGCGTTCGACGAGAATATCTATACCGGTGGCTGGGACCGTATTTCCAACGCCAACCAGTTGACTGCCGCGCTGACGACGCGCTGGCTCGACGCCTCCACCGGCTTCGAGCGCGCGTCACTGGCGGTGGCGCAGCGGCTGTACTTCGCTGACCAGCAAGTGACGCTGCCGGGCGAGACGCCGCGCGAGAACGTGCGTTCCGATTTCCTGGTGGGCGCCAGCGCCGCGCTGACCGACACGTTCACGACTGACGTGGCGGCGCAGTACAACCCCTATGACAACCGCTGGTCGCGCACGTTGCTCAGCGGCCGCTGGTCGCCGCAGCGCCTGACCACGGTGGCGCTGGCCTATCGTTACCAGCGCGACCCGCAGACCGGCGTGGCCTACCAGCCGCAAGGCCAGAACCAGATCAGCCTGGCCGTGCAATGGCCGTTCACCAAGCGCTGGTATGGCGTGGGCCGCGTCGATTACTCGCTGCGCAATGGCCCGTCCAGCACGGTCAGCGGCACCACCGATTCCCCGCGTATCACGCAGGCCATCGCCGGCCTCGAATACAAGGGCGATTGCTGCTGGGTCGGCCGGATGGTGTTCCAGCGCTACGCTGTGTCCGCCACCGACGCCAACACGGCGCTGTTCTTCCAGCTGGAGCTGACCGGACTGGGTTCCCTGGGAACCGATCCGATGAACCTGCTGAACAGAAGTATCCCCGGTTACTCGCGCATCACCCCGCCTGCGCCCACCGGGACCACATTTGAAAGGTATGAATGATGCGTAGGTTGCACTCTTTGCGTCGCTTCTCCGGCAACGCGCTGTTGCTGGCCGTTTGCGCCGCTTTCTCCGCCGCGCACGCGGCCGAGCCGAATGGCAAGGGCGCCAAGAATGCGCCGGCCGCGCAGAAAGCCGCGCCGCCCGTCGCCGGAGAGCAGTTCGTCGACGGCATTGCGGCCGTGGTCGACAAGGACGTGATCACCCTGCGCGAATTGCGCGACGCATCGCTGCGTATTGCCGGTGAGTTGAAGACGCGCGGCATCCAGGTGCCCGACGACAAGACCCTGCAGCACCAGGTGCTGCAGCGGCTCATCATGGAGCGGGTGCAGCGTCACGAGGCCGATCGTCTCGGCATCCGCGTCGACGATGCCCAGGTCGATCAGGCCATCAAGACCATCGCCGAGCGCAACAAGATCAGTGCGGCGCAACTGCGCCAGGAAATCGAGAAGTCCGGCACGACCTGGGACAGCTACCGCAAGTCCCTGAAGGACGAGATCCGTTCCGATCGCCTGCGCCAGCGTGCGGTCGACTCCAACATCGTCATTTCCGACGCCGAGGTCGACGCCTTCCTGAAGGACCAGCGCCGCAATCCGGCGTTCGCCGCCGCGCCCCAGTCGGCGCAGCAGGCCCAGCCGCAACCGCAGCCGGAAGCCGCGCCCGAGCAGGCCGCCGCGCCGGCCGGCCCGATGCTTTACGCCGTGGCGCAGATCCTGGTGCGCGTGCCGGAAGGCTCGTCGCCCGACCAGCTGGCCGCGTTGCGCAAGAAGGCCGAGGACCTGCTGGCGCGCGCCAAGCGCGGCGATGATTTCGCCAGCCTGGCGGCCGCCAACTCGGACGGCCCCGAAGCCCTGCAGGGCGGCGTCATGGGCGTGCGTCCGCTGGACGGCTGGCCCGACCTGTTCGCCAAGGCCCTCGGCAACCTGCAGAAGGGCCAGGTCTCGACGCTGCTCCAGAGCGGCAACGGCTTCCACATCCTCAAGGTGATGGACCGCGGCACCGCGCAACCGGCGCCCAGCCGCACCGCCCGCGCGCCCGCACCGGCGCCCGCGCCGCAGCCGCGTCCGCAACCCCAGGCCCAGGCGCCGCAGGGTCCGGTCGAAGTGATGCAGACGCACGCGCGCCACATCCTGATCAAGACCTCGACGGTCATGAGCGATGAGCAGGCCCGCCAACGCCTCGAACAGGTGCGTCAGCGCCTGGTGGCCGGCGACGCCAAGTTCGCCGACATGGCGCGCCAGTACTCGCAGGACGCGACCGCGCCGCAGGGCGGCGATCTGGGTTGGCTCAACCCGGGCGAAACCGTGCCGACCTTCGAGGCCGCGATGAACGCGCTCAAGCCGGGCGAGATCAGCCAACCCATCCAGACGCCGTTCGGCTGGCACCTGATCCAGGTCGAAGAGCGCCGCCAGCACGACGCCACCGACGACCTGGCCCGCATGAAGGCCCGCCAGACCCTGTTCGAGCGCCGCGCCCAACCCGCTTTCGAAGATTGGCTGGACCAGCTGCGCGCCCAGGCGTACGTGGATAACCGTCTCGAGAAGCAGGACCGTATCAACCAGAACAACCGCTGATCACAGCCCGGGCTTTTCATGTCTCAACACCAGGCGCGCAAGCGCTTTGGCCAGAACTTCCTGACCGACGAGAGCGTGGTCGAGTCGATCGTGCGGGCGGTCAACCCCGCCCGCGGCGATACCGTGGTCGAGATCGGTCCGGGCCTGTCGGCGCTGACGCGGCCGCTGCTCGAGCGGCTCGATCACCTGACCGCGGTCGAGATCGACCGCGATCTGGCGGCGCGCCTGCGCAAGCAGTTCGAGGAAGGCCGCCTGACCGTGGTCGAGGCCGACGCGCTGACGGTGGACTTCTCGCAGTTCGGCGCCGGACTGCGGGTGGTGGGCAACCTGCCCTACAACATCTCCAGTCCGCTGCTGTTTCACCTGATGACCTGGGCCGACCATGTCCGCGACCAGCATTTCATGCTGCAGCGGGAAGTGATCGACCGCATGGTGGCGCAACCCGGCAGCGGCGATTTCAGCCGCCTGTCCGTGATGCTGCAGTCGCGCTATCGCATGCACAAGCTGTTCGACGTGCCACCCGAGGCGTTCGATCCGCCGCCCAAGGTGGTGTCGGCCATCGTGCGCATGGTGCCGCTGCCGGCCGAACGCCTGCGCCCGGTCAGCGCGCGCGCCTTCGAGACCGTGGTGGCCCGCGCCTTCTCGCAGCGCCGCAAGATGCTGCGCCGGGTGCTGGCCGACTGGGCGCCGCAGGTGCCCTGGGAAGCGCTGGACATCGCGCCCACCGCGCGCGCCGAGGATATCTCGGTGGACCGCTACATCCGCCTGTCGGACGCGCTGGTCGAGGCCGGCGTGCTGCAGCGCGGTTGATACCGCAATCCCAAAAAAGCCCGCGTCGAGCGGGCTTTTTTTTGTGACGCCGCGTTGTGCCGTGGCTACAGCATGCGCTTCTGCGCCGCCATCCACAGTTGCATCACGTCGCGGGCGCGGTCGTGCAGCAGCCGTTCGGCATCGGCCAGGGCCTGTTGCAACGTGATGGGACCCGGCGCCAGGCTGAAGGCGGCGCTGATGCCGCCCGCGTGGAGCGCTTCGTAGCCTTCGCCCAGCGAGCCGGCCAGCGCCACCACCGGCACGCCGGCCTGGTGCGCGATGCGGGCGACGCCCGCGGGCGTCTTGCCGCGCAGGGTCTGCGCGTCCATGCGGCCTTCGCCGGTGAAGGCGAGCGTGGCGCCCTCCATGGCCTGCGCCAGGCCGCCGAGTTCGGCGACGATCTCGACGCCGGGGCGGAAGTGCGCGTTCAGGAAGGTCTTGGCGGCGAAGCCGAGACCGCCGGCCGCGCCCGCGCCGGCGTCATCGCGGCGGTCGCTGCCCAGCTGGCGCGCACAGACGTCGGCGAAGTGGCCGAGCATGGCGTCCAGCGCCAGCACCTGTTCGGCCGTGGCGCCTTTCTGCGGACCGAAGATGTGGGAGGCGCCCTGCGGGCCGCACAGCGGGTTGTCGACGTCGGAGGCGATGACGATGCGCGTCTTCGCCAGCCGCGGATCGAGGCCGCGCGGGTCGATGCTGGCCAACTGCCCCAGCGCGCCGCCGCCCGGCGGCAGGCTGTGGCCGTCCTGGTCGAGCAGGCGCAGGCCCAGCGCGGTCAACATGCCGGCGCCGCCGTCATTGGTGGCGGAGCCGCCCAGGCCCAGGATGATGCGTTCGGCGCCGGCGTCCAGCGCCGCCAGGATCAGCTCGCCCACGCCATGGCTGCTGGCGCGCATCGGGTCGCGCTTGGCCGGCGCGATCAGTTCCAGCCCGGCGGCCGCGGCCATCTCGATGATGGCAGTGCCGTCTTCGAGCAGGCCCCACACGGCGTCGACCTTGTGGCCCAGCGCGTCGTTGACGGTGCGCTCGCGCGCCTGGCCGCCGGCGGCCGCCAGCACCGCCTCGACCGTGCCTTCGCCGCCGTCGGCCATCGGGATGCAGACGGTCTGCGCCCCGGGGCAGGCGGCCTTGACGCCGCGGGCGATGGCCGCGGCCGCGTCCGGCGCGGAAACGCTTTCCTTGAAAGAGTCGGGTGCGATGACGATTTTCACGAGGCCTGCCACGGTTCGTTGGGGACGGGATGTCGATCATGATACCCGCGTGTCCGCCGCCGTCGTACCATAGCGCTTTCGTTGTTCATGTGAGAGTGGATCGCCATGCCTGTATTGCGCCGCACCAAAATTGTCGCCACCCTGGGGCCCTCGACGTCGACGCCGGAACGCATCGACGCCATGATCAAGGCAGGCCTGGACGTGGCGCGGCTGAACTTCTCGCACGGCAGCGCCGACGACCATCGCGAGCGTGCCCGCCTGGTGCGCGAGAGCGCCGCGCGGCAGGGCCGCTTCGTCGCCATCATGGGCGACCTGCAGGGCCCCAAGATCCGCATCGCGCGCTTCACCGACAAGCTGGTGCAGCTGCAGGTGGGCCAGCCGTTCACGCTGTCGCGCGTGCATCCGAAAGAGGCCGGCACGGCCAGCATCGTCGGCATCGACTATCCCGAGCTGGTGACGGACTGCCGCGTCGGCGACGAGCTGCTGCTCGACGACGGCCGCGTGGTGCTGGTGGTCGACCGCGTCGAGGGCGACGAGGTCCACACCACCGTCACGGTCGGCGGCCCGCTGTCCAACAACAAGGGCATCAACCGCCGCGGCGGCGGCCTGTCGGCGCCGAGCCTGACCGACAAGGACCGCGTCGACATCAAGCTGGCCGCTGAAATGCAGCTGGACTTCGTGGCGGTGTCGTTCCCGCGCTATGGCAGCGACATCGACGAGGCGCGCGAACTGCTGCGCGCCGCCGGCAGCGAAGCCTGGATCATCGCCAAGATCGAACGCGCCGAAGCGGTGGCCGACGACGAAGCGCTGGACGCGCTGATCCGCGCCAGCGACGGCGTGATGGTGGCGCGCGGCGACCTGGGCGTGGAAGTGGGCGACGCAGAACTGGTCGGCATCCAGAAGCGCATCATCCAGCACGCCCGCACCCTGAACAAGGTGGTGATCACCGCGACCCAGATGATGGAGTCGATGATCTCCAGCCCGATCCCGACGCGCGCCGAAGTGTCGGACGTGGCCAACGCGGTGCTGGACTACACCGACGCGGTGATGCTGTCGGCGGAAAGCGCGTCGGGCGCTTATCCGGTCGAGACGGTGCAGGCCATGGCGCGCGTCTGCCTGGGCGCGGAAAAGCATCCCACCAGCACGCAGTCGCATCACCGCCTGGGCGAGACCTTCACGCGCTGCGACGAAACCATCGCGCTGGCGGCCATGTACGCGGCCAACCATTTCCCGGGCGTCAAGGCCATCATCGCGCTGACCGAAAGCGGCCACACGCCGCTGATCATGTCGCGCATCCGCTCGGGCGTGCCGATCTACTGCTACAGCCCGCACAGCATCACGCAGAACCGCGTGACGATGTTCCGCGGCGTCTACACCATTCCGTTCGCGCCGTCGGACTACGAGCCGGCCGACCTCAGCAACGCCGCCATCGACGAACTGAAGAAGCGCAATCTGGTGAAAGAGGGCGACTGGGTCATCCTGACCAAGGGCGACTTCTACCGCGACAGCGGCGGCACCAACGGCATGAAGATCCTGCTGGTGGATTGAGCGGTCCCGTGGCGCGCCGGGCCTGCAAGCAGGCTTCGCGCGCCGTTCAACCGAAGAACCAGTAGCACACGCCGATGGCCGCCAGCACGCCGGCCAGGTCGGCCACCAGCGCGCAACCCACCGCATGGCGCGCGCGCAGGATGCCGACCGAGCCGAAATACACCGCCAGCACGTAGAAGGTGGTTTCGGTGCTGCCTTGCACCACCGCGGCCAGCAGCGCGGGGAAACTGTCCACGCCGAAGTGTGTCATGGTCTCGAGCATCATGGCGCGCGCCGCGCTGCCCGAGAACGGCTTGACCAGCGCGGTCGGCAGCGCGTCGACGAAGCGCGTGTCCCAGCCGGCATTGGCGGCCAGCCAGCGGATGCCGTCGAGCAGGAAATCCAGCGCGCCCGAGGCCCGCAGCACGCCGACCGCGCACAGCATCGCCACCAGATAGGGCAGCAGGCTCTTGGCGATGTCGAAGCCTTCCTTGGCGCCTTCGATGAAGGCCTCGTAGACCGGCACCTTCTTCCAGGCGCCGACGATGAGGAAGGCCAGCAGGATGCCGAACAGGGCCAGGTTGCCCATCAGCGACGACAGCGCGGCGATGGCGCTGGCCGACATGCTGGCCAGCAGCGCCATGAAGCCGCCCATGACCAGCGCCGCGCCGCCCAGCCACAGCATCACGACGGGATCGATCAGGCGCAGGCGCTGGCATGCCGCCACCGCCAGGAAACCGGCCAGCGTCGACGCGCTGGTGGCCAGCAGGATCGGCAGGAACACCAGGGTGGGGTCGGGCGCGCCCTGCTGCGCGCGGAACATGAACAGCGTCACCGGCAGCAGCGTCAGCGACGAGGCGTTGAGCACCAGGAACAGGATCTGGGCGTTGCTGGCGGTGTCGGGCCTGGGGTTGAGCGATTGCAGTTCGCGCATGGCGCGCAGGCCGATGGGCGTGGCGGCATTGTCCAGGCCCAGGCCGTTGGCGGCGAAGTTGAGCGTGATCAAGCCGATCGCGGGGTGGTTGCGCGGCACCTCGGGCATCAAGCGCGCGAACAGCGGCCCCAGCAGCCGCGCCAGCCGTTCCACCAGCCCGGCGCCCTCGGCGATGCGCAGGAACCCCAGCCACAGCGTCAGCGTGCCGAACAACAGCACCATCACCTCGACCGACACCCGCGCCATGTCGAACAGGCTGGCGACCATGGCGCGGAACACGTCCGGGTCGCCGATGGCCAGCCAGCGGTATAGCGCGGCCACGGCGGCAGTCAGGAAGAAGCCCAGCCAGAGTTTGTTCAGCATGCGGTGTGTGCCCGGATAGCGATTGGATTGCGCACCAGCGCGGGGAGGCCCATTGTCGCAGAGTCGGACCGGTGGGGTTTGGCCCCGATGGCCCAATTCTGGTACTTTGCCCTGATATGCCCAGTGGCATCGAACGAGAGGGGAGCACATGGATTTCAACGCATGGCGCCGGCGCCGCATCTCCGAACCCGCGTACCGCTGGGCGCGCAACGCGATGCCGCCGCTCTCGGCCACCGAGCGCGAGGCCATCGAGGCCGGCGACACCTGGTGGGAAGCCGATCTGTTCACCGGCAATCCCGACTGGCGCAAGCTGCTGGACGTGCCCGCCGCCGCCCTGACGCCGGATGAGCAACGCTTCATCGACGGCCCGGTGGCGCAGCTGTGCGCCATGCTGGACGAATGGGACATCACCTGGCATCGGCGCGACCTGCCGCCCGAGGTCTGGGCCTTCCTGAAGGCGCAGCGCTTCTTCGGCATGATCATTCCCAAGCGCCACGGCGGCCTGGGGTTCTCGCCCTACGCGCATTCCGAGGTGGTGCGGCGTATCTCGGCCTATTCGATCACCGCCGGCGTCACGGTCATGGTGCCCAACTCGCTGGGGCCGGGCGAGCTGCTGATGCAGTTCGGCACCCAGGCCCAGCGCGACTACTGGCTGCCGCGCCTGGCCGACGGCCGCGAGGTGCCGTGCTTCGGCCTGACCAGTCCCGAGGCCGGCTCGGATGCCGCCTCCATGGTCGATACCGGCGTGGTCTGCCGCCAGGTGGTGGAAGGCCGCGAGCTGATCGGCGTGCGCCTGAACTGGCACAAGCGCTACATCACGCTGGGGCCGGTGGCCACGGTGCTGGGGCTGGCGTTCAAGATGTCGGACCCCGACGGCATCCTGGGCGAGGCGCGCGACATCGGCATTTCCGTGGCGCTGGTGCCGACCGACGCGCCGGGCGTCGAAATCGGCCGCCGCCACCTGCCGGCGATGCAGGTGTTCCAGAACGGACCCAATCGCGGCCGCGACGTGTT
Source organism: Achromobacter sp. 2789STDY5608621 (assembly GCF_001299375.1). Classification (NCBI taxonomy): domain Bacteria; kingdom Pseudomonadati; phylum Pseudomonadota; class Betaproteobacteria; order Burkholderiales; family Alcaligenaceae; genus Achromobacter; species Achromobacter sp. 2789STDY5608621. Next base: position 49,347 of record NZ_CYTU01000031.1, read on the forward strand.
CGTGCCGCTGGACGCGCTGATCGGCGGCGTCGAGCGCGCCGGCCATGGCTGGCAGATGCTGATGAGCGCGCTGGCGGCGGGCCGCGGCATTTCATTGCCGTCGCTGTCGGCCGCGGCGTGCGTGATGAGCGCGCACGCCACCGGCATGTACGCGCGGGTGCGCGAGCAGTTCGGCATCCCCGTCGGCAAATTCGAAGGCGTGCAGGAAAAGCTCGCCAGCCTGGCGGGCAATGCCTACCTGGTGGAAGCGGCCCGGCGCCTGACCTGCGCGGCGCTGAACCAGGGCGTGAAGCCGGCGGTGGTGTCGGGCATCATGAAATACCACGCCACCGAGCGCATGCGGGTGTCGGTCAACGACGCCATGGACGTGCATGCCGGCCGCGCGGTGATCGACGGGCCCAGCAACTACCTGGGCGCGCTGTACCGGGCGGTGCCCATCGCCATCACGGTCGAGGGCGCCAACATCCTGACGCGCAACCTGATCATCTTCGGCCAGGGCGCGATCCGCGCCCATCCCTACCTGATGCCGGAGATCCTGGCGCTGGGCAATCCCGATGAAGAGCGCGGCATGGAAGTGTTCCATGACGTGTTCTGGCGCCACCTGCGCCATACCGGCATGAACACGCTGCGCGCCATCGGCCGCGCCTGGACCGGCGGCGTGCTGGCGCCGTCGCCGGTGTCCGGTCCCACCGCCGGCCATTACCGCCGGCTGGGCCGCTATGCGGCCGGCTTCGCGCTGCTGGCCGACGCCACGCTGGCGCGGCTGGGCGGCGGCCTCAAGCGCCGCGAGATGATCTCGGCGCGGCTGGGCGACATCCTGGCCGAGCTGTACCTGCTGTCGGCCGTGCTCAAGCGCTGGGAGGACGAAGGGCGCAAGCACGACGATCTGCCGCTGGTGCGCTGGTGCATGGAACAGGGCTATGCCGAGATCGAGAAGCGCATGGACCAGGTGCTGTCGAACCTGCCGGGCCGGCCGCTGGCCTGGGCGCTGCGCGCGGCCATCCTGCCGTTGCGGCTGGCCAAGGGGCCGGGCGATGCGCTCAGCCGCGAATGCGCGGAACTGCTGCTCAAGCCGTCGCCGACCCATGTGCGGCTGGCGGCCGACCTGCAGCGCGTGTCAGGCAGCGGCGGCCAGGGCGATGCCGATCCGCTGGCGCTGCTGACCCGCGCCTTCGCCCTGGTGGACGCGGTGCAGCCGATCCGCGATCGGCTGCGCCAGTCGGGCGTGCGCGATTGGCGCGAGGCGCACCGGCACGGCGCCATCACGGCGACGCAGGCCGCGCAACTCGAAGAGGCCGAGGCGATCGTGTCGCGCGTGCTGCAGGTGGACGATTTCGCGCCCGAGGAATTGTCGCCGCGGGACGATCAGTCGTCCTGATTCGGGTCCATGCCCGGGAACAGGATTTCGGTGAAGCCGAACTTCGAGAAATCCTGGATCCGGGAAGGATAGAGTCGGCCGATCAGGTGGTCGCATTCATGCTGCACCACGCGGGCGTGGAAGCCCTCGGCCTCGCGGTCGATGTCACGGCCGTAGGGATCCTTGCCCTGGTAGCGGATGTGGCGATAGCGCGGCACCAGGCCGCGCAGCCCCGGCACCGACAGGCAGCCTTCCCAGCCGTCTTCCATGTCGTCGGACAGCGGCGTGATGACCGGGTTGCACAGGATCGTCTGCGGCACCGCCGGCGCGTCGGGATAGCGCTCGTTGCGATCGAAGCCGAAGATGACCAGCTGCAGGTCCACGCCGATCTGCGGCGCGGCCAGGCCCACCCCTTGCGCCGCCGCCATGGTCTCGAACATGTCTTCGATCAGGGCGTGCAGTTCGGGGGTATCGAAGCGCTCGACCGGCGGCGCGATGCGCAGCAGCCGGGGATCGCCCATTTTGAGGATGGAGTGGATCATGGCGATGGTGGAAAAAAAGTGGTCCGTCGTTAGAAGGGGGCTTTCCCCGCCGGGCCGCCCCAAGGGGAAAGAGCCCCCTCGGGGGGCAGCTAGCCCACGCAGAGGGCGCGGCGTGGGGGCTTAATCCTCCGCCGGGCCGCCCCAAGGGGAAAGCGCCCCCTCGGGGGGGCAGCTAGCTCACGTAGTGAGCGCGGCGTGGGGGCCTCAATCCACTCGTCCCTTTTTCTGGATGAATTCGATCTTGTAGCCGTCCGGGTCCTCGACGAAGGCGATCACGGTGGTGCCGTGCTTCATCGGGCCGGCCTCGCGGGTGACCTTGCCGCCGCGTTCCTTGACCTTGTCACAGGCTTCGTAGGCGTTGTCGACTTCCAGGGCGATGTGGCCGTAGCCGGTGCCCAGGTCGTACTTGTCGGTATCCCAGTTGTGGGTCAGCTCGATCACGGCGCCTTCGGATTCATCCTGGTAGCCGACGAACGCCAGCGTGAACTTGCCGTCGGGGTAGTCGTTGCGGCGCAGGACGCGCATGCCGAGCACGTTGGTGTAGAAGTCGATGGACTTGTCGAGGTTGCCGACTCGCAGCATGGTGTGGAGCATACGCATGGTGGAATTCCTTAAGCGATGAGGGGGGGCGGGAAGCCGTGGACGTGTCCGGCGGACTCCCTGGTTATGCCGAGGTCTTGCAGCGCGCCGCCCATGGCGTCGACCGCAAGCCGCATCTGGTCGGGCCCGAAGGCGCCGATGCAACCCACCCGGAAAGTGGGCAGTTCGGTGTTGGTGAAATTGCTGAGCACGAAGCCGCGCTGCTTGAGCGCGTCCACGAACAGCTGCAGGTTCCAGGTCGGCGCGTCGGGCGCATGCACGTTGACGACGATCGGGCCTTGCAGCGCGGGCGGCAGGTAGGGGCTGAGCCCCAGGCCGGCCACGCCGTCGTAGAGGGTGCGCATGTTGGCGGTGTAGCGCGCCAGCCGGGCTTCGCGGCCTTCCTGATGATACAGCTCCAGCGCCACGGCCAGCGCCGCCAGCGTCGGCGCCGGCGGCGTGAAGCGCGGGCCGGCGTTGGGCGCCAGGGTGTGCTGGTAGATGTCGGCCAGGTCCAGCGACCAGCTGCCGGCGTTGCCGCGCGCGGCCTCCAGGCTGTCGCGGCGGCCCACCACGAAGGCGGCGCCGGGCAGGCCTTCCAGGCACTTGTTGGCGGTCAGCACCACGGCGTCCACGGCCGGCAGGGCGCGCATTTCCAGCGGCAGCGCGCCGAAGGCCGAGACCGCGTCGACGATGACGCGGCGTCCCAGCGCGTGGGCGATGCGGGCCAGTTCCGGCACGTCGTGGCAGATGCCGCTGCCGGTCTCGCTGTAGACCAGCGCCACGTGCGTCAGGCTCGGGTCCTGCTCCAGCGCCCGCGCCACGGCCTGGGGATCGACGCGGTCGCGCACGCCCACGTACAGCGGCACGGCGACGCGGCCGGCCTCGGCGGCCAGCTTCTGCAGGCGGCCGGCGTAGGCGCCGGTGGACGGCACCAGCAGGCGGCCGCCGGGCGGCACCAGGGTGCGGATCGCGGCTTCCACCGCGAAATGGCCGCAGCCCGGCAGCGCCAGCGCCACGTGCTCGTCCGCGTCGGCCTCGGCCACGCGCAGCACGCTGGCGCAGACCTGGCGGTACAGTTCGCGGAATTCGTTGTCCCAGGGCGCATAGTCCTGCGCCATGGCGGCCTTCACCCGTGCATCGGTCGTGACCGGGCCGGGAATCAGCAGAAGCATGGTGTGTCTCCGTGGGTACTCATGCGAGGCTTCTTTTAGTGTGAACAGGCCCTGGGCCGGTTGCGGGGGCGTCGCGCACCGACCCTAGAATTGGGGCAGCGAGGCCGGGTCGTGGCGCCGCAGCACGTTCTTCGCTTCCTCGAAATCGGGCAGGATCTGGCCGACTTCGCGCCAGAAGTCCTGGCTGTGGTTCATTTCGCGCAGGTGCGCCAGTTCGTGCGCGATGACGTAGTCGATGATGGCGGGCGCGAAATGGATCAGGCGCCAGTTCAGCATGATGTTGCCGTCGCTGGTGCACGAGCCCCAGCGCGTGGCCGCCGACGACAGACGCCAGCGGCGGATCTTCAGGCCGCTGATCTGCAGGAAGTGCGCCAGCCGGGCGCCGAACCAGGCGCCGGCGCGCTGCTGCAGCCAGGCCTGGGCGGCGTCGCGGATGCGGCCCTGGTCGGCATCGGCCGGCAGGGCCAGCCACAGCGTGTCGCCATCGGCCGGCGCTTCGGCATCGCCCGACAGGCGGGTCTGGCGGCTGTCGCCGCCCACGCCCAGCACGATGCGCTTGCCCAGGTAGGGCAGTTCGCCGCCGGCCTGCCAGCGCGTGTGCGCCATGGCCAGCTGCTGCTTGCGGGTGTGCCATTCGCGCAGCTTGGCGACGATCCAGCGGGATTTCTCGCGCACCGCGTCGTCGATCTGCGCCAGCGTGACCCAGTTGGGCGCCGTGACGCGCAGGCCGTCGTCGGTGATGACGAAGCCGATGCTGCGGCGGCGCGAGCGCAGCAGCACGAAGCCGATGGGTTGCGGGTCGGTGTCCACCTCGCGCCAGCGCGCGCCGGGCGGCAGCGGATCGGGGCAGGGGGTGGGCACGCGCGCGGCGGCGTTGGGCGACAGCGTCAGCAGCGGTTCGCCGGCCGGCTTGGGCGCGGAGGAGGCAGGGGGAGGGAACAGCGGCGCGGGCGGCGTGGCCGCCGGCGCCTTGCGTGGCGCGGGAGACGCGCTCAAGGGCGACGCGTCGGCAGACGCGTCGGAGTCTTGCACGTCGAACAGGAGTTCGAGCTGGTCAGTGCTGGGCATACCTTTCTGGATTGAGACGCCGCATTTCCCCTTCGATCCAGTCCTGGACTTTCTGGTTCAGTTCCTCGGGGGAGATTCCCTTCGATTCTATCGCGGGACCGATGGACAGCGTAACCATGCCCGGATATTTGACGAAGGCGTTGCGGCGCCAGCATTCGCCGGCATTGTGCGCCACCGGGATGACCACCGCGCCGGTGCGCGAGGCCAGCAGCGCGCCGCCCATCTTGAAGCGCGCGGTCTTGCCCGGCGGCACGCGCGTGCCTTCCGGGAACAGCAGCGGCCAGCGGCCTTCGTCCAGCCGGACCTGTCCCTGCTTGACCACCTGGTCGAAGGCGTCGCGGCCCTTGGCGCGGTCGATGGCGATCATGCGCAGCAGCGCCAGGCCCCAGCCGAAGAACGGCACCATGTGCAGTTCCTTCTTGTAGACGAAGCACACCTCGCGCGGCATGTAGGCCGGGAAGAACAGGGTCTCCCAGGCCGACTGGTGCTTGGACAGCAGCACCGCCGGGCCGTCGGGCAGGTTTTCCCAGCCCTTGACCTGCCAGCGGATGCCGCAGAACACCTTGGCGCCCCAGATGGCCAGGCGCGGCCAGCCCACCGTGAGCTTGTAGCGCAGGTGCAGCGGCAGCGGCGCCCACAGCACGCAGGCGAACGCGTACGGGATGACCGTGACGGTCAGGAACAGGAAATACAGGAACGAGCGCAGCCGGGCCATCAGTTGTCCTGCAGCAGGGCGTCGGCCACGGCCGACAGGTCGTCGCAGACCCGGGTGTTGTCGGGCAGGCCGCCCTTGGCCAGCGTCTTCTTGCCGTTGCCGGTCAGCACCAGCCAGGGCGAGCAGCCGGCGGCGGCGGAGGCCTGCAGGTCGCGCAGCGAGTCGCCCACGGCCGGCACGCCGGCCAGGTCGACGTCATAGCGGTGGCCGATCTGCTCGAACATGCCGGGACGCGGCTTGCGGCAGGTGCAGTCGTCGTCCGGGCCGTGCGGGCACATGAAGACGGCGTCGACGCTGCCGCCGGCCGCGGCCAGCTCGCGCCGCATCTTGGTGTGGATGGCGGTCAGCGTGTCCATGTCGAACAGGCCACGGGCCAGGCCCGACTGGTTGGTGGCGACCACCACCGTCCAGTCCGCCTGGGTCAGGCGGGCGATGGCCTGCAGGCTGCCGGGCAGGGCGATCCATTCGTCGGGACTTTTGACGAAGGCGTCGCTGTCCTGGTTGATGACGCCGTCGCGGTCGAGGATGATGAGCTTCACTGTGCCAGCCTGGAAATGTCAGCGACCTGGTTCATCAGGGTGTGCAGCTGGCCCAGCAGCGCCAGCCGGTTGGCGCGCACCGCCGGGTCTTCGGCCATGACCATGATGTCGGCGAAGAAGGCGTCCACCGGCTCGCGCGCCTGCGCCAGGGTGCGCAGGTTGGCGGCGAAGTCGCCGGCTGCCAGTTGCGCCTCGGCCTGCGGGCGCAGCGCGGCGATGGCGGCGGCCAGCGCCTTTTCGGCGGGCTCGACCAGGGCGGCGTCATTGACCGCGCCGATCTCGCCCTCGGCCTTCTTGAGCAGGTTGCCGATGCGCTTGTTGGCGGCCGCCAGGCTGGCGGCCTCGGGCATCTGCGCGAAGGCGGCGGCGGCGCGCACGCGCTCGGCCACCTGGTGCAGCGGCGGCGCCAGGGCGATGACGGCCTCGACCGCATTGCGGTCGTGGTCGTTGATCAGCTGGTTGCGGTAGCGCTCGTAGATGAAGGCGCGCACCTCGGCCAGCGTGTCGGCGGGGATCTTGCCGGCCGGGAAGGTGGCGGCGGTGGCGGCCAGCAGGCCGTCCAGCGACAGCGGACCGTCCTGGTTGAGCTTGAGCCAGCCGCCGGCGGCCAGCTGCTCGAAGGCGCTGATCAGGCCCAGCGCGGCGCGGCGCAGGCCGAACGGGTCGCGTTCGCCGGTGGGCGCCAGGCCGATGGCCCAGATGCCGACCAGGGTCTCGGCGCGTTCGGCGATGAACAGCGTGGCGGCGGTCAGGTCGTCCTGCGAGACCGGCGTGTCGTAACGGTTGCGGTACTGGGTGCGCAGCGCCTGCACGACGCTGTCCGGCTCGCCGTCGCCGGCGGCGTAGTAGGCGCCCATGATGCCTTGCAGCTCGGGGAACTCGCCCACCATGTTCGAGCCCAGGTCGGCCTTGGCCAGCAGCGCGGCGCGGTCGGCGGCGGCGACGTCGCCGCCCAGCTTGCCGGCCACATCGCGGGCGATGGCGCGCACGCGCTCGACGCGTTCGAGCTGGGTGCCCAGCTTGTTGTGGTAGACGATCGAGCCCAGTTGCTCGACGCGCGCGGCCAGCGGCGTCTTGCGGTCGGTTTCGAAGAAGAACTGGGCGTCGGCCAGGCGCGGGCGCACCACGCGCTGGTTGCCTTCGACGATGTTCACCGGGTTGTCCGTGTGCATATTGCTCACGATCAGGAAGCGGTGCGTCAGGCGGCCGCTGGCCGGGTCGAACAGCGGGAAGTACTTCTGGTTCAGGCGCATGGTCAGGATCAGGCATTCCTGCGGCACTTGCAGGAACTGTTCCTCGAACTCGCCCACGTAGACGGTGGGGTGTTCGACCAGGGCGGTGACTTCATCGAGCAGGGCGGCCACTTCGGGGTCGTCGCCCAGCGTGGCCGACAGGCGGCCGGCGTGGTCCAGCAGCTGGCGCTGGATCTCGTCGCGGCGGCCTTCGAACGAGGCCACCACGCGGCCCTTGTCGGCCAGGGTGGCGGCGTAGGCGTCGGCATCGGCGATGGCGATGGCGCCGTCGCTCATGTAGCGGTGGCCCAGCGTCTTGCGGCCGGCGGTCAGGCCGAGGGCGCTGACCGGAACGACGTCGGCGCCGAACAGCGCGATCAGGCCGTGCGCCGGGCGCACGAACTTGACGGTGGTTTCGCCGTCGGCCAGCTGGTAGCGCATGACCTTGGGGATCGGCAGGCCGTCGATGGCCGCGTCGATGCCTTCCTGCAGGCCGGCGGCCAGCGCCGCGCCGGGCGCGGTGCCGCGCGCGACCAGGTAATCCTGCTTGCCGTCGGACTCACGTTCCAGGGTGGCCAGGTCGATGTTTTCCAGGCCCTTGGCGGCCAGTTTCTTCTGCAGCGCCGGGGTGGCCTTGCCGTCTTCGGTCAGGCCGATCTTCACCGGCATCAGTTTTTCGGCATAGGCCTGGTCGGGCGCCTGGGCCAGCACGGCCGACAGGCGCACCGCCAGGCGGCGCGGCGTGGCGTAGGGCTCGACGGTGCAGCCGTCGGCCAGCAGGCCGTGGCGCGCCAGCGTGGCGCGCACGCCCTCGGCGAAAGCCTGGCCCAGCTTCTGCAGGGCCTTGGGCGGGAGTTCTTCGGTCAGCAGCTCGACCAGCAGGGGGCGGATGTTCGTCGTCATTTTTATGCAACCTCCCCAGTGGAGGTGTCGTGCCCCGATCTGGAGAAGTTGAATTGTCTGAGAAGTACGGGTTGGCCCGGCGCGACTACATGTGCCAAGGGCGGGGCTTCAGCGGCCTTGTCGCGGCCCAGCATGGGAAAGCCCAGTCGTTCGCGGGAATCGTAGTAGGCCTGCGCGACGGCGCGCGACAGGTTGCGGATGCGGCCGATGTAGGCGGCGCGCTCGGTGACGCTGATCGCGCCGCGCGCGTCCAGCATGTTGAAGGTGTGGGCGGCCTTGAGCGTGGCTTCATAGGCCGGCAGGGCCAGCGGCACGTCCATCAGGCGCTTGGCCTCGGCTTCGTAGTCGTTGAAGTGCGCGAACAGCATCTCGGCCGACGAATATTCGAAGTTGTAGGTGGACTGTTCCACTTCGTTCTGGTGGAACACGTCGCGGTACAGCACGCGGCGGCCGTTGGCGCCTTCGGTCCAGACCAGGTCGTACACGCTCTGCACGTCCTGCAGGTACATGGCCAGGCGTTCCAGGCCGTAGGTGATCTCGCCCGTGGTCGGGGTGCAATCCAGGCCGCCGACCTGCTGGAAGTAGGTGAACTGGGTCACTTCCATGCCGTTGAGCCAGACTTCCCAGCCCAGGCCCCAGGCGCCCAGCGTCGGGTTTTCCCAGTCGTCCTCGACGAAGCGGATGTCGTGCTGCGTCGGGTCGATGCCCAGCGCCTTGAGCGAACCGATGTACAGGTCCAGGATTTCCGGGGGCGCGGGTTTCAGCACCACCTGGTACTGGTAATAGTGCTGCAGGCGGTTGGGGTTCTCGCCGTAGCGGCCGTCCTTGGGGCGGCGCGAGGGCTGCACGTAGGCCGCGCGCCAGGGCTCCGGGCCGATCGCCCGCAGGAAGGTGGCGGTGTGCGAGGTGCCGGCGCCGACTTCCATGTCGTAGGGCTGCAGCAGGGCGCAACCCTGCTTGTCCCAGTATTCCTGGAGCGTAAGGATGATTTGCTGAAAGGTGAGCATAGGATTCTTGGAATTCGGTCGCCGGGCGACGTCTGCCGTGGGCGTGGGAAACCGGGCATTTTAACTGCCCCGGGGCGGCCTCGGGGCCGGACCCCGGGATTGCGGTTACATCCTGGCGGTTACATATCGGGCGGGGCGTGCTCCAGGCGGACACGGCCCGGGCGCCGCCCTGCGGCGGCCGGGCATTGGTCGTATCATTCCAGGTTGACCAGTCTTATATAAAACCAACATCCCCAAACCCCGGAAGGAGCATCCGCATGTCTGACCTGATCAAGGTGGAAGTCGCCGACGGCATCCAGATCATCACCATCAACCGCCCCGAGGCCAAGAACGCCATCAACCTGGAAACCGCCCAGGCCATGGCCGCCGCCCTGGATCAGCTGGACAGCCGCGACGACGTGCGCATCGGCATCCTGACGGGCGCGGGCGGCACGTTCTCGTCGGGCATGGACCTGAAGGCCTTCGCCAAGTCGGGCCAGCGCCCCTACGTCGAAGGCCGCGGCTTCGCCGGCCTGAACGAAGCGCCGCCGAAAAAGCCGCTGATCGCCGCCGTCGAAGGCTACGCCCTGGCTGGGGGCTGCGAAATGGCGCTGGCGTCCGACCTGATCGTGGCCGCCAGCAACGCCAAGTTCGGCCTGCCCGAGGTCAAGCGCGGCCTGGTGGCCGGCGCCGGCGGCATGCTGCGCCTGCCGCGCCGCCTGCCGTACCACATCGCCATGGAAGTGATCCTGACCGGCGACATGCTGGGCGCCGAGCGTGCCTACGGCTTCGGCCTGGTGAACCGCCTGACCGAGCCGGGCGGCGCCCTGGCCGGCGCGTTGGAACTGGCCCGCGCCATCGTCGAGAACGGCCCGCTGTCGGTGCAGACCGCCAAGAGCATCGTGGCGCAGTCCGGCGACTGGACCCAGGAAGAGATGTTCGGCCGCCAGCGTCCGCTGATCGCCCACATCTTCTCGTCGGCCGACGCCAAGGAAGGCGCCACCGCTTTCGCTGAAAAGCGCAAACCGGTCTGGCAAGGAAAATAAAATAAGCTGCACCCCATCGCGCGCGGCCGGTTCGCCGGCCGCGTTTTCATGTTTCCCTCCGTAACCCGCATATCGCCATGTCCGTCCTCATCAAAGAAGAAGACTTCATCCAGTCGATAGCCGATGGCATCCAGTTCATCAGCTATTACCACCCCGTCGACTACATCCGCCACCTGGCCCGCGCCTACGAGCGCGAGGAAAGCCCGGCCGCGCGCGACGCGATGGCCCAGATCCTGACCAACTCGCGCATGTGCGCCGAGGGCAAGCGCCCGCTGTGCCAGGACACCGGCATCGTCAACGTGTTCCTGAAGGTCGGCATGGGCGTGCGTTTCGACACCAAGCGCACCCTGCAGGAACTGTGCGACGAAGGCGTGCGCCGCGGCTACCTGAACCCGGACAATCCCCTGCGCGCCTCGGTGCTGGACGATCCGCTGTTCGCCCGCAAGAACACCCGCGACAACACGCCCTGTATCCTGCACGTCGAGCTTGTCCCGGGTGACAAGGTCGACGTGCAGCTGGCTTCGAAGGGCGGCGGTTCGGAAAACAAGTCGAAGTTCGCCATGCTCAACCCCAGCGACTCGCTGGTGGACTGGGTGCTCAAGACGGTGCCGACCATGGGCGCCGGCTGGTGCCCGCCGGGCATGCTGGGCATCGGCGTCGGCGGCACCGCCGAAAAGGCCATGCTGATGGCCAAGCAGTCGCTGATGGAAGACATCGACATGTACGAACTGCTGGCCCGCGGCCCGCAGAACAAGCTCGAAGAACTGCGCATCGAGCTGTACGAGAAGGTCAACGCGCTGGGCATCGGCGCCCAGGGCCTGGGCGGCCTGACGACCGTGCTGGACGTCAAGATCAGCACCTTCCCGACGCACGCGGCCTCCAAGCCCGTCGCCATGATCCCGAACTGTGCGGCCACCCGCCACGCCCACTTCGAGCTGGACGGCTCGGGCCCGGCGCGCCTGGACCCGCCGTCGCTGTCGGAATGGCCGGAAGTGCACTGGGCGCCGGACTACAACAAGTCCAAGCAGGTCGACCTGAACACGCTGACGAAGGAAGAAGTCGCCAGCTGGAAGCCGGGCCAGACGCTGCTGCTGTCGGGCAAGATGCTGACCGGCCGCGACGCCGCGCACAAGCGCATCCAGGACATGCTGGCCAAGGGCGAGCCGCTGCCGGTGGACTTCACCAACCGCGTCATCTACTACGTCGGCCCGGTCGATCCGGTGCGCGACGAAGTGGTGGGCCCGGCCGGTCCGACCACCGCCACCCGCATGGACAAGTTCACCGACATGATGCTGGAGCAGACCGGCCTGATCGCCATGATCGGCAAGTCCGAGCGCGGCCCCGTCGCCATCGAGTCGATCAAGCAGCACGGCTCGGCCTATCTGATGGCCGTGGGCGGCGCGGCCTACCTGGTGTCCAAGGCGATCCGCGGCGCCAAGGTGCTGGGTTTCGCCGACCTGGGCATGGAAGCCATCTACGAGTTCGACGTGAAGGACATGCCGGTGACCGTGGCGGTTGACGCCCAGGGCACCTCGGTCCACACCACCGGCCCGAAGGAATGGCAGGCCCGGATCGGCAAGATCCCGGTCGCCACGGCGTAAGCCGGCGGCGGGAACGCGAAACGGGCGCCGGAGACGGCGCCCGTTTTTTTTATCCCTGCCGGCGCGTGTCGGGGCCCGCCGTCTGCGCGGGCTTCGTTGGCCGGCTCGATCCAGGTCAGTAGCGCACGTACTCCAGCGCCGGTTGCGAGGGCGCCGGGGAGCCGGCCGCGGCGGCCCGCGCCGACGCGGTCGGCCGCGCCGTCACGGGCCGGTCATGCACGTCGTAGGCGCGCTGCAATTCGTGCGCCGCCTCGGCCGTCATCTGGGTGATGTCCTCGGTCACGTCGCCCAGCTTGGCCGATTGCGCCAGCGACACCTCGACCACTTCGCCCATGATCTCGGTGACCCGCCGCGACGAGGTCACGATGTTCTCCATGGTGGCGCCGGCGGATTGGACCTGTTCGGCGCCGCTGCCGATCTGCTGGACCGAGGTGGTGATCAGGTCCTTGATCTCCTTGGCCGCGGACGCGCTGTTCTGGGCCAGGCTGCGCACTTCCGCCGCCACCACCGCGAAACCCCTGCCATGGGGGCCGGCCCGCGCCGCCTCGACCGCGGCGTTCAGCGCCAGGATGTTGGTCTGGAACGCGATGCCATCCATGACTCCGATGATTTCCGAGATGCGCCGCGAGCTGTCGGTGATGGTGCCCATGGTGGCGACCACGCCGGCCACGGTCTTGCCGCCTTCCTCGGCGACCTGGCAGGCGTCGCGCGCCAGCGTGTTGGCCTGGCTGGCGCGTTCGGCGTTTTCGGTCAGGCCCTGGACCGCCACCCGCAGCGTCTGCGCGGCGGTGAAGCGCTTGGTGATGTCGGTGGCGAACTTCACCACCTTGAACGGCCGCCCCTCGGCGTCGAAGATCGGGTTGTAGCTGGCCTCGATCCAGACGCGGCGGCCGTTCTTGCCGATGCGCAGGTACTGGCCGGTGTCGTATTCGCCGCCGCGCAGCTTGCGCCAGAATTCCTTGTAGGCGGGGCTGCGGACCTCTTCGGGCAACACCAGCATGCTGTGGTGCCGGCCGCGCAATTCGTCTTCGCGATAGCCCATGGCGTCCAGGAACAGGTCGTTGGCGCGGATGATGGCGCCGTCCAGTTCGAACTCGATGATGCCCTGCACCTTGGAGATGGCTTCGAGCTGGCCTTCGGTGTCCGCCTGGCGTCGCTGCTGCTCGGTGACGTCGGTGGCGTACTTGACCACCTTGAAGGGCCGGCCGGCGGCATCGAGGATCGGGTTGTAGCTGGCCTGCAGCCAGACGTCGCCGCCATCCTTGTGGATGCGGCGATAGCGCCCGGCGTCGTATTCGCCGCGCTTGAGCTTGTCCCAGAAGGCCATGTATTCAGGCGAATCGCGGCGGTCGGGCGCGACGAAGATGCGGTGATGCTGCCCCAGCAATTCTTCAAGCGTGTAGCCCATGGCGTCGAGGAAATTCTGGTTGGCCATGAGCACATGCCCGTCCAGGTCGAATTCGATGACCGCCTGCGCCTTGTGGATCGCGGCGATCTGGCCGTAAAGATCGGCGCTTCGCGTGTCGCGCTTGCGACGGAACAGACGCTTGAGGGAAAACCAATGCATGTTGAACTCGAACGAAAATGTTCCGCCGCGTCATTGCGGCCGAGGTCTCGGAAGACCTCGGATTGCCGGCGTTCGCGACGCTGCGGGCGAACGGCGCGCAGTCAGGCCCAGGGCAGCGGCGCAAGCGGATAGTCAGTGGATTGGCGCCTGGGCACGCCGCCGTCGGCCTGCGGAATCCTTTATCAGTGGGTGACCGGCATCATAAGGTTCAGGGAGCGCAAAACCGCGGGTTGGGACCGGTTAGGCCGTCTGATAAAGGGAGCGGTCAGAAGGTCCAGCGCCAACTCAGCGTGGCGCTGTGGTCGCGGCTGCCCGCCCCGAGTTGTCCCGCGTAGTTCAGCGCGACCGTCGCATTGCGGCCGGCCTGCGCCTGCAGCCCGGCTTCGAGCAGCGCGGCGTTGCGGGCGATGGGCGCGCCGGTGACGGTAAAGGCCGAGCCGGTATCGAACGCCAGCGTCGAGGTCGGCCGCAGATCGCCGAAGGCGCGGCGCCAGCCAGCGCCGGCCGTGACGCTGCCTTGGAGCGGGCCCATCTGCAGCGACTGGGCGGCGCGCAGGCCCAGCGTGGCCGTCGTGGTGCGGGTGGCCTGGCGCGTGCCCGAGAGCGCGGCGCTGCCTCCGCTTTCCTGGAATGCCCGGCTGCGCAGGCCGGCCCACGCCAGGCCCGCGTAGGGTTCGAGCGTCAGGCCGCTGCCGGGGGCCAGGGTGTAGCCCAGTTCGGTGAAGACCTGGGTGGTGTTGGCGCGATAGCCGGCTCGCAACGTCTGGTCCAGGCCGCCGACGGCGACGCGCCGCCGCGTGTCGATGTCGTGCCAGGTATGGGACGCGCCCAGCATCAGGTTGAGCGTGCCGGGACCGGCCTCGAAGGCCTTGCCGCCGTAGGCGAGCGCGCTGTAGCTGTCGATGCCGCCGCGGTCTGCCGTGCCTTTGGTGCGCAACTGGCTGTCGGTGTACCCGAGCGCGCCGCCCAGGCGCCAGCCGGCGCCGAGGGCATGGTCCGCGCCGACGAAGAGACCGGTGGTGCGCAGGCGGACGGCGGTCGTGTCATCGGTCGCGTCCTGGCGCTGCCAGTTGCCGATCAGTTGCGCCCAGACCGGCCGGGCGCGGGAGACGGGCAGCGTGGACGCGGCCGGCGCGGCGTCGCTCAGGCCGGCCGCCGCGATCGGTTCGCCGGGACGCAGGCCCGCGGACAGATTGGCGCGCAGATGCGCCAGGGGCACGTTGCGGATCGTGGCGTCCAGGCCGGGCAGCGCATGGCGGACGCTGGCGTGCAGTTCCCCGGCGAGCGCCGAAAAAAAGGCCTGCGGCGCGCCTTCGGGCAGGTTCAGCGCGTGGCGGTAGAGGTCATGCCCGTCGGGCAGGCCGTCGATCGCATTGGCGGCGGCGATGGCGTTGCGCCCGCCGAGCAGATCGGCGAAACGAATCGATCCCGACGGGGCGCCGCCGCCCGCTTCCGGCGGCACCGGATCGGGAGAAGGCGGAGCCGGGTCAATCACCGGCGGCACCGGATCGGGAGGAGGCGGAGCCGGATCGGGAGGGCGCGGCGCGGGCGCTTCCTTGCGCGCCAACGTCAGCAGGGCGTCCTGATCGTCGTCTGAATAGCTGAGTGTGGGGGTGAGGTACGCCAGGTTGGACGCCACGTCGCCAAAGCGCGTGCCGTTGAACGTGCCGTCGGCGTGCAGGATGGTGTAGGTGGTGTGCTCGGCGTACAGGTCCGATGCCATGGCGTTGACCTTCACGGCCGCGCCGTTGAGCCTGGCGGCATTCACGACATCCAGGCGGTCCGCCGCGGAGGGCGTGACCCGGACGGTGTAGACGCCATCGGTGCCGAAGTCGAGATTGCCGTCGCTCCAGATCTTCGCCGTGGTGGGGGCGTCGTCGTCGCTGCCCAGCGCCAGTTGATTGCGCTGGCCCATGAAGCGGACATCGCCAATGATGTCGGAGCCGGACCACATGATCAGCGTGTTGTCGTTGCCTTCGAACACGATGGCGGCGCCGCCGCTGCTGTTGAAGCGGCGCTTGTTGGTGACCGTGGTGTTGGAGCCGGCGCGCAGCGCGACGCCGACCTTGCCCTCGGTGGCCGCGGCGGGGACCTCCACGGCGCCCGGGCGGCCGCCTAGCACGACGTTGTTGTTGATGACGGTGCCCGAGCCGATCGATATGCCGCTGCCCCCGTCTCCGCTGGCCGATCTCGGGGTGCCGTAGTAACGGCGCGAGCCGCCTTGTCCGCCGGAGATCCGCGCATTGACGATGATGTCGCCATGCCCGAGCACCACGCCATCGCCGCCGCCGCCGGGCTGGTACGGAGAGGGGCCCCCCGCGCCGCCCGTGACGTTGCCGTTCAGGGTCAAGGTGCCGGACTGCACGGCGATGCCCGCGCCGCCGCCGCCGCCGCCGCCGGCCGTGTGCAGGGCGCCGCCGGCGTAGACCAGCCCGTCGGCGCCCAACGCGCCCGCGCCGCCCTGGACGTCGACCCCCGCGGCCACGGTCAGGCGGGTATTTTCTCCTCCGAGGATGGCGACGCCGCCGCCGCCGCCGGAATGATCGGGGCCATCGGGGGTGCACGGCGCGGCGCAACTGCCATTGCGGCCGTGCGCGTCGACCGTGATGGTTGTTTCATCGGCGCCGAGGGTTGCGGGGGCGAGACCGCCGGTGCCCGGGCTGTTGGTGGCATTGCCGCCCGCGCCGACCACGCCGCCCGCGACGACGGCCTCCAATCCACCGCCTTCGCCGCCGCGGATAAGCGGACTCAGGGCGCTGTTCTTGATGGCCCGCCCGCCCTGGCCGCCGCCACGCTTGCCCGCGTCGGCGAGCGCCGCGTCCGGCAAGGCCGCGCCGGCGCTCAGGGCCAGCATGAGCAGCGCCGCATACGTGAGGCGATTGGGGGGAACAGACTGCTTTCGGAAAGACAGGAATTGCATGGACGTGCCCTACATTTACCGGACGGATGAATGACGTGCCGGTAAGTGTAGGAATGCGAAAACGGCGTTTGATGACCAACCCGGCTTAAATAAAAACCAAGCTGGTCAATGCATGCGGAGATCTTTTTGATTGTGTGAATGTAGGCGCGCAAGGGCAGAGGAAGCGAGCGGGGATGGCAAGAAATCAGACTGCTATCCCGCGCGGCCAGCCACGAATGCGGCAATCGCCTGCGGCGACTTCCCCAGGACGTCGCGCAGCACTTCCTCGGTGTGCTGGCCCAGCAGCGGCGGGGCGCGCCGATACACCACCGGCGAGGCCGAGAAGCGCAGCGGGCTGGCGGTCACGGGCGCGACGCCGCCGCCAGGGTGGGGCAGGTCGCGGCGCAGTTGCCGCGCCTGCGCCTGCGGATGGGCGAAGGCCTGGGCGATGTCGTTGATCGGCCCGCAGGGCACGCCCACCGCTTCCAGCCGGGCGATCCAGTCATCGCGCCTGCCCTCGCGCATGATGTCCGCGAGCAAGGGCACCAGCGTGCCGCGGTTGGCCACGCGCAGCCGGTTGGTGGCAAAGCGCGGATCATCGCCCAGTTCGGGCGCGCCGATCGCCGCGCAATAGGCGCGGTACTGCGATTCATTGCCGGTGGCCACGATCAGGTGGCCGTCGCGGGCGGCGAACACCTGGTAGGGCACCACGTTCTGGTGGGCGTTGCCGGCGCGCGTCGGCGCCACGCCGGAGTTGAAGTAGTTGGAGTTCTGGTTGGCCAGCAGCGCCACGTGGCTGTCGAGCAGCGCGATGTCCAGGTGCTGGCCCAGGCCGCTGCGGTGGCGCTCCTGCAGCGCCGCCAGGATCGCCACCGTCGCATACATGCCGGTGACGATGTCGGTGACCGCCACGCCGGCCTTCTGCGGGCCGCCGCCGGGCAGGTCGTCGCGTTCGCCGGTGATGCTCATCAGGCCGCCCATGCCCTGGATCATGAAGTCGTAGCCGGGGCGCTGCGCGAACGGGCCGTCCTGGCCAAAGCCGGTGACCGAGCAGTAGATCAGGCGCGGGTTGATGGCCTTCAGGCTGGCGTAGTCCAGGCCATACTTGGCCAGCCCGCCGACCTTGAAGTTCTCGACCAGGATATCGCTGACCGCCGCCAGTTCGCGGATCAGCGCGGCGCCGTGCGGCGTGGCCATGTCGGCCTCGACCGAACGCTTGTTGCGGTTGGCGCTGAGGTAGTAGGCCGACTCGTTGGTGTCGATGCCCTGGCCGTCCTTGAGGAAGGGCGGGCCCCAGGCGCGGGTGTCGTCGCCGACGCCGGGCCGTTCGATCTTGATGACGTCGGCGCCCAGGTCGGCCAGGTTCTGCGTGCACCAGGGGCCGGCCAGGATGCGCGACAGGTCCAGCACTCGGATGCCGTCCAATGCGGGCGGGCGCGTCATGATTGCACCTCGGCGGCGCCATGGCTCATCACGACGATATTGCGTTCGACAGCGCGGGCGATGAAGCGGATCTGCCCGTCGGGCATGCGCCACATATCGCATTGCAGCGTCTCGCCCGGATACACCGGCGCCGAAAAGCGCGCGTCCAGCCGGGTCAGGCGGGCGGCGTCATAGTCGCACCAGGTCTTGACCACGGCATGCGCGGCCACGCCGTACGAGCACAGCCCATGCAGGATCGGCCTGGGATAGCCGGCCTGGTGCGCCACCTCGGGGTCGGCGTGCAGCGGATTGCGGTCGGCGTTCAAGCGGTACAGCAACGCCGCCTGCGGCGGGATGCGCAGTTCGCAGCGGCGCTCCGGCTCGCCCTGCGGCGCGGCGGGCAGCGGCTCGGGGCTGGCGTCGCCCTGGCCGAAGCCGCCGTCGCCGCGGCAGAAGGTGCTTTGCCGCAGGGTCGCCAGGTGGGTGCCGGCGGTGTCGTGCAGCGTGCGTTCGGTGACCACGATGGCGCCCTTGTCCGCGCCCTTGTCGATCACGTGGGTGATGCGGCTTTTGCCGATGACGGTGCCGGACGTGGGCAGCGGCGTGTGCACCGTCAGCCGCTGTTCGCCATGCACCAGCCGGACCCAGTCGATGCCGGCGCGCGGATCGCTCATCCAGAATCCCGGGTAGCCCAGCACCACGCTCATGGTGGGGAAGGCGCGCAGGTCCTTTTCGTACACGTAGCGTAGCTGGCGGGTGTCCTCGGGGTCCTGCCCCAGGCCGATGCCCAGCGCGTACAGCATGGTGTCCTTGTCGTCGTAGTGCTGGCGCACGTCGTCGAAGCGCCAGTGCTTCACGGTTGCGTAGTCGAGCGGCATGGCGGTCTCAGATGGGGTCCCAGTCGATCACGTCGGGCGAACGCTCCAACGCGTAGAAGTGCTTGCGCATGGCGGGCACGGCGATCTCGCCGATCAGTTCGGGCGTCCAGCCCTCGCTGTAGTGCACGCTGCGCAGCGGCCGCGGCTGGCTCATCAGCATGATCTCGTTGGCGCGCACCGCGAACACCTGCGCGGTGATGGCGCTGGCCGCATCGCTGGCCAGGTACACGGCCATGGGCGCGACCTTGTCGGCTTCCATCTTCTTCAGCTTCTCGACGCGCGCCTTTTCCTCGTCGGTCTCGGCGGGAATCGAGCTGGTCATGCGGCTCCAGGCGAACGGCGCGATGCAGTTCGAGCGCACGTTGTAGCGCGCCATGTCGAGCGCGATCGACTTGGACAGCGCCACGATGCCGAGCTTGGCGGCGGCATAGTTGGCCTGGCCGAAGTTGCCGATCAGGCCCGAGGTGGAGGTCATGTGCACGAAGGCGCCGGATTCCTGTTCGCGGAAATACGGCGCGGCGGCGCGGCTCATGAAGAATGAGCCGTTCAGGTGCACGTCGATGACCTGACGCCATTCCTCTTCGCTCATCTTGTGGAACACGCGGTCGCGCAGGTTGCCGGCGTTGTTGACCACCGCATCGATGCGGCCGAAGGCGTCGACGGCGGCCTGGATGACGCGGCTGGCGCTGTCGTAGGCGGCCACGCTGTCGGTGTTGGCGACGGCCTGTCCGCCGGCCGCGGCGATCTCGCGCGCCACGGCGTGCGCCGGGCCGTCGCCGCCGCCTTCGCCGGTCAGCGAGACGCCGATGTCGTTGACCACCACCTTGGCGCCCGCCCGCGCCATGGCCAGCGCGATGCCGCGGCCGATGCCGCCTCCCGCGCCTGTGACGACGACGACCTTGCCGGAAACAATACCGCTCATGGGGACTCACTCCTGATGCCGCGGCGCGCGCCGCGTTGGGAAACAGTTCCGCGTCAAACCGTATGGTTTACGGGGTTGCCCCATGGTATGTTCGTGACGGCATTCGAAGAATTCAAAATTAGAAATGCCCCCCTTCTGTGTGGTGGAACATGAGACATGATCTGACTGACCTGCGGCTCTTCCTGAACGTGGGAGAGACGCTCAATCTGACCCGTGCGGCCGAACGCACCTTCCTGTCCTTGCCCGCGGCCAGCGCGCGCGTCAAGCACATGGAAGAGGCCTTCAAGGCGCGGCTGCTGGTGCGCATGGCCACGGGCGTGGCGCTGACGCCGGCGGGCGAGGTGCTGCTCAAGCACGCCAACGCGGTGTTCCGCCAGCTCGAATGCCTGAACGCCGACCTGCAGCCTTACGCCAGCGGCCTGAAGGGACGGCTGCGCCTGCTGGCCAACACCACCGCCACCAATTCGTTCCTGGCGGACGCGCTGTCGACCTTCCTGGCCGAGAACCCCGACGTGGATGTCGAGCTGGAAGAGAAGATCTCGGGCGACATCGTCATCGCGATCCGCGCGGGCGCCGGCGACCTGGGGCTGGTGGCCGGCAACATCGATGTCGAGGGCCTGGACGTGACGCCGCTGTTCCGCGATGAGCTCACCGTGGTCACGGCGCTGGATCATCCGCTGGCGGCCTCGAAATCGGCGCATTTCGCCGACCTGATCGACGCCTATCAGTTCGTCGGCATCCATCCCGACAGCGCCATCCAGACCTTCCTGGAGGACATCGCCAGCGGCCTGGGCAAGCGCATCTGCCAGCGCGTGCACGTGGGCAGTTTCGAGGCCGTGTGCCGCATGGTCGAGGCCGGCGCCGGCATCGCCGTGGTGCCGCGCGCCTGCGCGGCGCGCTACAGCCGGCCCGATGCGCTGCACGTGCTGAAGCTGGACGACCCGTGGGCCCTGCGCGACCGCCTGCTGTGCCGCCAGCGCGGCCGCGACCTGCCGAGCTTCGCCGAGTGCTTCATCGAGCACGTGCAGCGGGCCGCGCGAGGGCAGTAGCCCCGGCGGCAGGGCGCGCGATGGTCCGGCCCCGGTTGACGCAACGTGCGCGCGGCCGTGGCCATGACGCCACATCGGGCCGGCGATAGTGTCCGATCAGCGAACGTGGCGTCGCGGCGAAAGAGGGGCTTTTGAAAATGTGTAGCGGCAAAAGCGGCCGCGCGGCAAATAATAAAAAAAGCCCCGGCCGCGCCTGATGCGCGGGCAGCAGAAAAAATGGGGCCGGCAGGCGGCAAGGCACCGCGTCGTTCCGGTGTGGCTTGCGGCCGCGCCATCGACAAGAACGACTCAGGAGACTGCCTTGTTAGATCCCCAACGCCGCCGCGTCATCGCGGGGCTGGGCGCTGCGTGCGCCACGACTTTGCTGCCCACTTTCGCCCGCGCCGCCACCTGGCCCGGCCATGCCGTGACCTTCATCGTGCCGTTTCCGGCCGGCGGTCCGGTGGACACCACCGCGCGTTTCACGGCGCAGCCGCTGGGCCACCTGTGGTCCGTGCCGACCGTTGTGGACAACCGCTCGGGCGCGGGCGGCATCGTCGGCGCGCAGTTCGCCGCCAAGGCCGAGCCGGACGGCTACAACTTCTTTTTCGCCTCCATCCACCACGCGGTGCTGCCGAGCCTGCGCGGCGACCTGACCTACGACATCAATCGCGACTTCGTGCCGGTGGGCATGGCGGCGGTGTTCCCGATCGTGCTGGTGGTGAATCCGTCGCTGCCGGTGAATTCGGTGAGCGAACTGATCGCCTATGCGAAGGCCAATCCGGGCAAGCTGTCGTTCAGTTCCTCGGGGACGGGCGGCGGCACGCACCTGGCGGGCGAGTTGTTCAATGCGATGGCGGGGGTGAAGATCCAGCACATCCCTTACCGCGGCAGCGCGCCGGCGATGCAGGATCTGCTGGGCGGGCAGGTGCAGGTGATGTTCGCCGATGGACCGTCGGCGGTGCCGCATCTGAAGACGGGGAAGGTGTGGGCGTTGGGGGTGGGGAATCCGACGCGGTCGAGCATGTTGCCGGGGGTGCCTACGATTGCGGAGTCCGGGGTGCCGGGGTATGAGGCGTATTCGTGGAGCGGGGTGTTGGCGCCGAAGGGGACGCCTGGGGAGATCGTGGCGCGGGTGAATGCGGACATGGTGAAGGTGTTGTCGGATCCGGCGACGGCGCAGGCGATGGTGGCGGCGGGGGCGGAGCCTAAGCCGGGGAGTGCGGAGGCGTTTGGGGCGTTCTTGCGAAGCGAGGTGGGTAAGTGGAGGGATGTGATCAAGACGGCGGGGATCAAGTTGGAATAAGTGGTTCTGGGGACGCGCATGGCGGGGCAGGCGGGGGATGGCGGGGCTACGATTGCGGTCCGGAGCGTTCGCTCCGGACTGCCCCGTCGTCATCCTTGTATGGTGTAGATGCGCCTTCCGCAGTGGGAGGGTGCTGGGGTAGGGACGTCGTCATCCATCAGCCGGTAGC
>NZ_CYTU01000032.1:0-67867 GCF_001299375.1 Achromobacter sp. 2789STDY5608621
AAAACTGCTTGAACTGCGAAGGAGCGAGACTATAGCACAGAATTTTCGCTTGTCACGCCAGCATGACACTCATTTTGCAGAAAGATGATGATTTCCGGGGACGCACCCCGCATTTGCCATGGGAAAGTCATCGGTTCCGTGCTGCCTGCACTATATATAGAGAGGCGTCACTGTTTTCGCTCCATCCTGCTCCGGTGGCATCTTGCCTGCCGTCTCCCCCATGACGCCCTATATATATAGGGCGCCATGAGGGGAACCTCCACTCCACCGCGACGCCCGCCAGTCTCCATATGGACAACCCTCTATATATAGAAGGCCGGATAGGCACGGGGACGCATTCCACGCCTACAGCCGCAGCTCCGTCGTTTCCTTGATCTGCTGGAGCGCGAAGAAGGACCGCATGTCGACCACCGCGGGATGGCGCATGAGCGTGTCCATGGCGAATTTGGAGAAATGCGCCAGGTCGGCGACCTGGATGCGCAGCAGGTAGTCCATGTCGCCGGACATGGCGTAGCACTCGACCACCTCGGGCCAGAGCTGGACATCGCGGGCAAAGTCGCTCATGGGCGCATGGCTGGAGCCGCTGTGCTTGTTCAGGCGGATGTTGACGTAGGCCAGCAGGCCCAGCCCGACTTTCTCGGCGTCGATCAGCGCCACGTATTTCTTGATGAAGCCCTTCTCTTCCAGCCGCCGCACCCGGCGCAGGCAGGGGCTGGGCGACAGGGAAACGCGGTCGGCCAACTCCTGGTTGCTCAGGCGGCCGTCGCGCTGCAATTCGGCCAGAATCCTTATATCTGTCCTATCCAGCTCTATGTCAGACATTTTCAGCCCCATATTTTTTATCTTGGGCAATATTATTGCTCAAGCTTGCCGCTTCCGCGACATGTTTGCAATTGTCTGCCTGCCTTTCCTCCCTACAATCTTCATCCTAGACTTGAACGACAAGTCGCCTCTACAACGACTCAAGGGAGCAGACTCATGAGCAGCGCTTTCCAACCCTGGGACAACCCGATGGGCACCGCCGGGTTCGAATTCATCGAATATGCCGCGCCGGACCCCGCCGCGCTGCGCAAGGTGTTCGAACTGCTGGGCTTCAAGGCAATCGCCAAGCATCGCCACAAGGACGTGACGCTGTACCGCCAGGGCGGCGTGAATTTCCTGATCAACGCCGAACCCGATTCCTTCGCGCAGCGCTTCGCCCGCCTGCACGGCCCGTCGATCTGTGCGATCGGCTTTCGCGTGCAGGACGCGGCCGCCGCGTACAAGCGCGCGCTGGAACTGGGCGCGTGGGGTTTCGACTCGCACAGCGGCCCGATGGAACTGAACATCCCCGCCATCAAGGGCATCGGCGATTCGCTGATCTATCTGGTGGACCGCTGGACGGGCAAGGAAGGCCACGGCGGCATCGGCGACATCAGCATCTATGACGTCGACTTCGTGCCGGTGGATCCGCAGAACGCGCAGGCCGACCTGAACCACCGCGGCGCCGGGCTGACGCTGGTGGACCACCTGACGCACAACGTGCACAAGGGCCGCATGGCCGAGTGGTCGGAGTTCTACGAGCGCCTGTTCAACTTCCGCGAGGTGCGCTACTTCGACATCGAGGGCAAGGTGACGGGCGTGAAGTCCAAGGCCATGACCTCGCCTTGCGGCAACATCCGCATTCCCATCAACGAGGAAGGCACCGAGGAGAAGGGCCAGATCCAGGAATACCTGGACCTGTACCGCGGCGAGGGCATCCAGCACATCGCCATGGCCACCGAGGACATCTACGGCACGATCGAGGCGCTGCGCGCCAACGGCGTGGTGTTCCTGGATACTCCGGAAACCTACTACGAGCTGCTGGACCGCCGCCTGCCCAACCACGGCGAGGACGTGCCGCGCCTGCAGAAGAACCGCATCCTGCTGGACGGCGCCCCCGACGGCGGCCTGCTGCTGCAGATCTTCACCGAGAACCAGATCGGCCCGATCTTCTTCGAGATCATCCAGCGCAAGGGCAACGACGGTTTCGGCGAAGGCAATTTCAAGGCGCTGTTCGAGTCCATCGAACTGGACCAGATGCGCCGCGGCGTGGTGAAAGCCGTCGACTGACCGCTTCCCCCTCCAGCGCCGGTACCCATGTGCCCGGCGCTGGCCTTGAAACCTCGCCTTGCGCGAGGTTTTTTTTCGCCTGCCTTACTTCTTCAGGCGATCCTGGAACTGCTTGCGGAACTTGGCGACCTTGGGCGCGATCACGAACTGGCAATAGCCCTGCTCGGGATGCAGCGCGAAATAATCGCGATGGTAGTCCTCGGCCTGCCAGAACCGCGCGGGCGCCAACAGCTTGGTCACGATGGGCGCGTCGTAGACTTTCTGCGCCTCGACTTCGGCGATGACGGCTTCGGCCTGCTCGCGCTGGGTGTCGTTCTGCCAGAAGATGGCCGACTCGTACTGCGGGCCGATGTCGTTGCCCTGGCGGCCCGGAGTGGTCGGGTCGTGGGTGGCGAAGAACACGCGCAGCAGGTCGCTGTAGGACAGTTCGGCCGGATCGAATTCGACGCGAGCCACTTCGATGTGGCCGGTGTCCTTGCCGCAGACCTGTTCGTAGCTGGGGTTGTCGACGTGTCCGCCGCTGTAGCCGGGCAGCACGCTCTTGACGCCGCGCAGGTCGGTGAAGACCGCCTCGACGCACCAGAAACAGCCGC
This sequence comes from Achromobacter sp. 2789STDY5608621, assembly GCF_001299375.1. NCBI lineage: Bacteria > Pseudomonadati > Pseudomonadota > Betaproteobacteria > Burkholderiales > Alcaligenaceae > Achromobacter > Achromobacter sp. 2789STDY5608621. The sequence continues at coordinate 2,685 of NZ_CYTU01000032.1, forward strand.
CGCCGAGAACGGCGACCTCATTGCCCGGGGAGGGTTGTTCTGCCATGACGATTCCTTTGCTGAAACTTTCCAGAGACGATACGACTACTTCTTGGCCGGCGCCAGCGTCAGGATCCATTCGGCCAACAGGCGGGCGTCTTCCGGACTGACATGGGTCTGCGCGGGCATCGGCACGGCGCCCCAGGCGCCGCGGCCGCCCCCGCGGATCTTGCCCGCCAGGTAGTCCACCATGGCGTCGCCCTGGCCGGCGTAGCGCTCGGCCACGCTGGACAGCGGCGGTCCGACGCGCTTGACGTCGACCTGGTGACAGGCCATGCAGGCCTTGCTCTTGGCCAGATCCAGGCCAGTGGTTTGCCCCTGGGCCGCGCCGGCGGCCAGCAGGCCGGCGGCGACCGCCAACAGACTACGTATCAAAAGCATCGGTTACCGCCCCACGGCTCGCGGTGCTGGCGAGCTTGCCGAACTTGGCAAGCACACCGCGTGTATAACGCGGCTTGGGCTGGACCCAGGCCTGGCGACGAGCCGCCATCTCTTCGTCGCTGATATTGAGCTGCAACAGCAGCTGGTGGGCATCGATGGTAACCGAATCTCCCTCCCGGATCAGCGCAATGGGCCCGCCCACGAAGGCCTCGGGCGCGACGTGGCCGACCACCATGCCCCAGGTGCCGCCGGAGAAGCGGCCATCGGTGATGAGGCCCACGGTTTCGCCCAGCCCCTGCCCGACCAGGGCCGAGGTCGGCGCCAGCATTTCACGCATGCCGGGTCCGCCCTTGGGGCCTTCGTAGCGGATCACCACCACGTCGCCGTCGCGGATCCGGCGCGCCATGATGGCGGTCATGGCGTCATCCTCGGAATCGAAGACCCGCGCCGGGCCGGTGATCACGGGGTTCTTCAGGCCGGTGATCTTGGCCACGCAGCCCTCGGGCGACAGATTGCCCTTGAGGATCGCCAGATGGCCCTGGGGATAGAGGGCGCGGTCCAGCGGCATGATGACGTCCTGGTCGGCGCGCGGCGTATCGGGCACGTCGGCCAACGATTGTGCGATCGTCTGACCGGTGATGGTGATGCAATCGCCATGCAGCAGCCCGGCGTTGAGCAGCAGCTTCATGACCTGCGGGATGCCGCCGGCGCGATGCAGGTCGGTCGCCACGTACTTGCCGGACGGCTTGAGGTCACAGAGCACCGGCACGCGCTGGCGGATGCGTTCGAAGTCGTCGATGGTCCAGGGCACTTCGGCGGCATGGGCGATGGCCAGGAAATGCAGCACTGCGTTGGTCGAGCCGCCCGTCGCCATGATGACGGATACGGCGTTCTCGATGGATTCGCGGGTGATGATGTCGCGCGGGCGCAGGCCGCGGCGGACGGCTTCGACCAATACCCGGGCGGATTCGGCCGCCGAGACGACTTTCTCGTCATCCTCGTTGGCCATGGTGCTGGAGTACGGCAGGCTCATGCCCATGGCCTCGAAGGCCGAGCTCATGGTGTTGGCTGTGTACATGCCGCCACAGGAACCCGAGCCGGGAATGGCGCACTTCTCGATCTGCTTGAAGTCGGCCTCTTCCATGCGGCCCATGGTGTATTCGCCGACTGCCTCGAACACCGAGACGATGGTCAGGTCCTTGCCCTTGTAGCGGCCCGGCTTGATGGTGCCGCCGTAGACGTAGATGCCCGGCACGTTCATGCGCGCCAGGGCGATCATGCCGCCCGGCATGTTCTTGTCGCAGCCCCCGATGACCACCACGCCGTCCATCCACTGGCCCTGCGCGGCGGTCTCGATACAGTCGGCGATGACTTCGCGCGACACCAGGGAGTACTTCATGCCCTCGGTGCCCATGGACATGCCATCGGAAATGGTGGGCGTGCCGAACACCTGCGGATTGGCCTTGGCGCCGCGGATGGCTTCGATGGCGGCATCGGCCAGGCGCTGCAGGCCGCTGTTGCACGGCGTGATGGTCGAATGGCCGTTGGCCACGCCGATCATGGGATTCTCGAAATCGGCTTCCTGGTAGCCCAGCGCGTAATACATGGCGCGATTGGGCGCGCGGGCGACGCCGTGCGTGATGTGGCGGGAACGTTCGTTGTGCGACATGGTCTGTTGTCTCCTGTCGGCCGTCAGGACGCGGACATGGCGGCCGCGCCCGGGAGGGTGCCAGTTCGCTCGCGGGCGAATCTCGGGATACACCGGCACGCAGGGGCGAAGCGCTTGCATGTCGATCTACCGCAGGGCTCGCCGGTTATTATCATTCAACTTCATTGTGTCGGGCGGAACATGCTGCAATATCCAAAATTCGACCCCATTGCCCTGCAGATCGGGCCCTTGGCCATCCATTGGTACGGGCTGATGTATCTGGCGGGCTTCGCCCTGGTGTACGTGCTGGGCCGGCGCCGCATCACCAGCGGCCACACCACGTCCCTGAACGTGCGTGACCTGGAAGACCTGATCTTCTACAGCGTGCTGGGGGTGGTGCTCGGCGGACGGCTGGGCTACGTGCTGTTCTACAAGCCCAGCTATTACCTGGCGCATCCGCTGGAAGTGGCCTACCTGTGGGAAGGCGGCATGTCGTTTCACGGCGGCCTGATCGGCGTGATCCTGGTGATGCTGCTGTTCGCCCGCAAGAAGCGCCTGCCTTTCTTCGCCGTCAGCGACTTCATCGCGCCGCTGATTCCGCTGGGACTGGGTTTCGGCCGCCTGGGCAACTTCATCAACGGCGAACTGTGGGGCCGCCCGACCGATGTGCCGTGGGCGATGATCTTCCCGAGCAGCGGCGACGGCGTTCCGCGCCATCCTTCCCAACTCTATGAGCTGGGCCTGGAGGGCATCGTGCTGTTCGCGCTGATGTGGTGGTTCTCGAGCAAGCCGCGCCCCCTGGGCCAGGTGAGCGCGGTATTCCTGATGGGCTACGGAACGTTCCGTTTCCTGGTGGAATTCACCCGCGAGCCGGACAACTTCCTGGGCCTGCTCGCGGGCGGGTTGAGCATGGGACAGTGGCTGTCCCTGCCGATGGTCGCCCTGGGCGCCATCATGTTCGCGCTTACTGCAAAACGATCGTCCCGTTGACCGAAATGCTGACCGTGACGTCTCCCGCTTCCAGGGGGACGTCCGCGCTGTAGCCGGCGCCGCCGGAGGCGTCCTTGGCCATGGCGCCCATCATGCGCGGCATCGGCGTGACGCCGCCGGCGCCGCCCAGTTCGAGCTTGCTCAGGCGATAGCCCGAAAAGCCGAAGGCGTTGGCCGCGGCCAGCGCGCGGTCCTTGAAGGCCTGCGCGGCTTCCTTGAGCAGCTTGCGTTCCTCGGCCTCGCGCACTTCGCGCGACAGCGAGAAGCTGATGTTGGAAATGGCGGTCTTGTCGGACAGCTTCGACGCCAGCGCGGCGGCCGCCGCAAAATCCTTCGATTCGAGAATGATCTCGCCCTGGCCGCGCCAGGTGGTGCTGGTCTTGCCCTTGCTGCTGCTGGTGGAATTGGGCCAGACATTGAAGCTGCCCGTGCGCACATCGACACCCTTGGTGTCACGCGCGCGCTTGGCCACGTCGTCCAGCATCTCGGTCAGCTTCTTGCCGGCGGTGGGCTGGTCCGCCGCTTCGGTCTCGGCCGACAGCGAAATGCGCACCGTGTCCTGCTTGACCTCGGAAGAAGCGGTGGCCTGCAGGGTCAGTTCCGGCGACCGGTTGGCGGCGGATTCCGCCGCGGCGGGGGCCGGCGTCGCCGGCGCCTGAGCGAAGACGGGCTGCGCCATCGACAGAGCGGCCACGGCCGCGCACGCCGCGCCAAGTTTGGTCAGCGAAAAAACGGGGGATTTCAACATGGACTGGTCCTATGAGGGAGGACGATGGGGGGGAGGCGCCCGGCGCGGACCTGCGCTCATGGCAGGTCCGCTGGGATAGATGCCCCGCCTGTGCCGTCAAGGCCGGCATCTCGAACCCTGAGGTTCAAGGTGGTCGCGTTCCGAAGAGCGTCGGGTTCGTCTACGAGAGACAATCACTCCAGCTCTGCACTCCCGCAACCAATATGCCATAAGACATAGGTTCAGAGAATGTATGGCCAGGTCACGGACACGGCAGGGACAAACTGAAAATACTGAAAAAACCTTGGTGAAAACCGCTGATGAACGTCAGAGCAGCTTTTCTTGCCCTGACAGGGCGTCGTCGAGGACTGCGTTCATGTCCTCGATTCTACGCTTGAAGTCGCCGACCGCCAAACCGCCCAGCGGACCATCCGGCGCTTTCATGGCGAGCAGTTCGCCAGCCACCTGCAGCGCGGCCATGACGGCGATGCGCTCGTTGCTGGAGACCTTGCCGGTGCCCTGGATGCGCAGCATGAGCTGGTCGACGTGGCGCACGGCGGCCAGCAGCGTGGGCTTTTCCTCGGCCGAGCAGGCCAGCGAGTAGTCGCGCCCGAGGATCGTTACATCTACGCGTTCCATCAGTGTTGCTCTCCGGACGGCGCACCCGGCAGACGGGCCAGGACGGCGTCGATGCGCTCGCGCGCCGCGGCGGCGGCCACGCGCAGGCGCTGTAGTTCGGTGTCGCGGCTTTGCAGGGTGCCCTGCATCTCGGTTTCCCGTGCCGTGAAACGCGCTTCGAGCGACTGGCGCTCGGCGGTTTCGCGAGCGAGCTGTTCGCGCAGGGCCACTTCGGCCTTCTGCGCCTGCTCCAGCATCGCGGTGACGGCGCCGTCATTGTCTTGCAGCTTGCCTTGCAGCGTGGCGATGTCGGCATCGCGCTCGGCGGCGCGCTGCTTGAGCACGCGCTGCTCGGCTTCGGTTTCGTTCAGGCGCATACGCAATGCGTCACGCTCGGCATGAAGTTGCCGGGTGCGTTGCACCAGTTGCCCGATGCGGGCGGCGAGTTGGTCTAGGTCTTGCAGCATGGGCGCTATCGTAAACCATCCAGGGGGGAATCGGGCCGCTTCACGCAAGGTGAGAAACACGGCAATATTCAGTAGGAAATGCAGGCGGCATTGCCGGCGGCGGGCAACATACCCGATCAGGCACAACTAGAAAAGTCCCTCGCGCCCGGCAAGCGGCAGGTCAAGCGGACCTGCTTTCGCATTTCTTTCTATAAACTTTCACTTAGCTTTCAAACAACCATCAATCTGCCCGCCCCGTTACATCTGGGGATCGGGAGTTCCCCAATTCTAGGGAAAACCCCAGGCTTTCACCTAGCTTACAGGGTTTGCATCGTCGCGGGCGTCCATTACCATTCGCCCTTTCAAGAAGCCGCGCCGAAGCTTTCAGAAGAACACCGGGCACCGCGACGTGCCTTTTTTGTGCCTGTCATCTGGCTTTCTCGCCAGCGCGGCAGACCACAAGCCTCTTTTTTATCTACATGCTGTAAACAGGAGCCAACCAATCATGCAGCTACGCAATCGACAGGACTTCTGGTCGGGGGTGATGTTCATCGCCCTTGGACTGGGATTCGCCTGGCAAGCCAGCAGCTACCAAATGGGTACTGCCGCCCGGATGGGCCCCGGGTATTTTCCTTTCTGGCTGGGCATCGTTCTCGCATTGCTGGGTGCCATCGTGCTGCTTGGCTCGATGTCGAAGAAGGCCCAGGAAACCCACGTCGACAAGTTCGACTGGCGCATCGTCCTGCTGGTGGTCGGATCCGTGGTCATCTACGGCCTGGTCCTGAAACTGCTGGGCATCTATATCTCGGTGTTCATTCTGGTTGTGATCAGCAGCCTGGCCAGCCACGAGTTCAGCCTCAAGGTCGCCGTCGCCAACGGCATCTTCCTGGTGGTGTTCTCGTATCTGGCATTCGTCAAGGGGCTGGGGCTGATTTTCCCGCTGTGGCCGTCGTTTCTGGGCATGAACTGAGGAGCAACCGGTCATGGAATTGTTTGACAACCTGATGTTGGGTTTCTCGGTGGCGTTCACGCCCGAGAACCTGTTGTACGCGCTGCTGGGCTGCGTCCTGGGTACGCTGATCGGCGTGCTGCCGGGTATCGGCCCGGTCCCGACCATCGCGATGCTGCTGCCGATCACGTACGTGCTGCCCCCGGTGGCCGGCCTGATCATGCTGGCCGGTATCTATTACGGCGCACAGTACGGTGGCTCGACCACGGCCATCCTGGTGGCGCTGCCAGGGGAAACGTCCGCGGTGGTGACCGTGCTGGACGGTCACCAGATGGCCCGCAACGGCCGTGCTGGCGCCGCGCTGGCGATCGCCGCCCTGGGTTCGTTCTTCGCTGGTTGCGTGGCCACGCTGCTGCTGGCCGCCTTCGCGCCCCCGCTGGCTGAAGTCGCCTTCAAGTTCGGCCCCGCCGAGTACTTCTCGCTGATGTGCCTGGGCCTGGTCGGCGCCGTGGTGCTGGCCTCGGGCTCGCTGCCCAAGGCGATCGCGATGATCATCCTGGGTCTGCTGCTGGGCATGGTCGGCACCGACGTCAACTCGGGCGTGGCCCGCTTCGACTTCGGCGTGCCGGAACTGCAGGACGGCATCGACTTCGCCATCGTGGCCATGGGCGTGTTCGGCTTCGCCGAAATCATGACCAACCTCGAGCAGAAGGAAAACCGCGTCGACATCACCGACAAGATCGGCTCGCTGTACCCGAACAAGCAGGAATTCAAGGAATCGTACCCCGCGGTCATCCGCGGCACGGCCCTGGGTTCCGCCCTGGGCATCCTGCCTGGCGGTGGCGCGGTGCTGTCGTCGTTCGCGTCGTACACGCTGGAAAAGAAGATCTCGAAGAATCCGGAACGCTTCGGCAAGGGCCACCCGGCCGGCCTGGCAGGCCCGGAATCGGCCAACAACGCCGCCGCCCAGACCTCGTTCATCCCGCTGCTGACCCTGGGTATCCCGGGCAACGCCGTGATGGCGCTGATGGTCGGCGCGATGACGATCCACAACATCCAGCCCGGCCCGCAAGTGATGACGAGCCACCCCGAGCTGTTCTGGGGCCTGATCGCCTCGATGTGGATCGGCAACCTGATGCTGGTGGTGCTGAACCTGCCGCTGATCGGCCTGTGGGTCAAGCTGCTCAAGGTGCCCTACCGCATCCTGTTCCCGGCGATCCTGGTGTTCTGCACCATCGGCGTGTACTCGCTCAACTACAACTCGTTCGACATCTTCACGACCGCCATGTTTGGCATCGTGGGCTATGTCTGGTCGAAGCTGAAGTGCGAAGGCGCGCCGCTGCTGCTGGGCCTGGTGCTCGGCCCCATGATGGAAGAGAACTTCCGTCGCGCCCTGCTGCTGTCGCGCGGCGACTTCAGCACCTTCGTGACGCGTCCGCTGTCGGCCTCGCTGCTGGCCGTGGCGGTGTTCCTGGTGATCCTGGTGGCCCTGCCGGCGATCCGCAAGAAGCGCGAAGAGACCTTCGTCGAAGAAGAATAAGGCTTTGCCCGCCGCCAGATGGCGGCGGTGCTCTCCGCCTTCCGAACCCCCGGCCCGCCGGGGGTTTTTCTTTGGGCGCACGATGGCGGTTCGCCGCGCTCCGCCCGGCATAAGCAACAAATCACTACTGTTCAATACAGGGTGTGCTCCAGGGCCGTGGCATCTACGTTAAGCTACGGGTTTACCCCCACGCGATGATTCGACATGAACTTCGACTGGAACAACCCCTATCCCACCACGCGCACGCCGGTCTTCGCCCGCAACGTCGTCGCCACCTCGCAGCCGCTGGCGGCGCAGGCGGGGCTGCGCATACTGGCCAACGGCGGCAATGCGGTGGACGCGGCGATCGCCGCGGCCGCCACGCTGACGCTGGTCGAGCCGGTCAGCAACGGCCTGGGATCGGATTGCTTCGCCATCGTCTGGGACGGCTCGAAACTGCACGGCCTGAACGCCTCGGGGCCGGCGCCGGCGGCCTGGAACCTGGACTACTTCCGCCGCAGGCACCAGGGCGCGATACCGACCCGCGGCTGGGACAGCGTCACGGTGCCGGGCTGCGTGGCCGGCTGGGCGGCGCTGCATGAAAAACTGGGCAAGCTGCCGTTCGCCGACGTGCTGGCCCCCGCGATCGACTATGCCGAGCGCGGCTTCGCCGTCAGCCCCATGGTGCAGCAGAAATGGGCGGCGCAGGCCGACGTGCTGCAGCCCCAACCCGGCTTTGCCGAACACTTCCTGCCACGCGGCCGGGCGCCGCACACCGGCGAGCATTTCGTGCTGAAGGCCGCCGCGGCCACGCTCAAGCGCATCGCCGCCAGCCGCGGCCGAGACTTCTACGAGGGCGAGACGGCCCACAAGCTGGTCGCCCATGCGCAGGCCCACGAGGCCGCCATGACGCTGGCCGACCTGCGCGACTACGCGCCGGAGTGGGTGACGCCGATCAGCCAGTCCTATCGCGGCCACACGCTGCACCAGATCCCGCCCAACGGCCAGGGCATCGCCGCCCTGATCGCGCTGGGCATCCTGCAGAACTTCGATCTGGCGGCCCGGCCGGTGGATCATCCGGACACCCAGCACCTGCTGATCGAGGCCATGAAGCTGGCCTTCGCCGACGTCTACGCGCATGTCGCCGACGGCCGCCACATGCGCCTGTCGCCCGAACAGATGCTGGCCCCCGGCTACCTTGCCGAGCGCGCTCGCCTGATCGACCCCAACGTGGCCCAGGCCTTCGCCTGCGGCCACGCGCCGCAGGGCGGCACGGTCTATCTGACGGCCGCCGACCGCAACGGCATGATGGTGAGCTTCATCCAGTCCAACTACATGGGCTTCGGCTCGGGCGTGGTGGTGCCGGGCACCGGCGTCAGCCTGCAGAACCGCGGCCACTGTTTCAGCACCCAGCCCGATCATCCCAACGTGGTGGCGGGCGGCAAGCGCCCCTTCCACACCATCATCCCGGGCTTCCTGATGCGCGACGGCGCGCCGGTCATGAGCTTTGGCGTGATGGGCGGCAACATGCAGCCGCAGGGCCAGGTGCAGACGCTGGTGCGCATGCTCGACTACGGCCAGCAGCCGCAGGCCGCCTGCGACGCGCCGCGCTGGAAATGGAATCAGGGACTGGCCATCGACATGGAGGCCTCGGTGCCCGCCGCGGTGGCGCAGGGCCTGCGCGCGCGCGGCCACGTGCTCGAGGGCATCGACGACCCCTATATGGACTTCGGCTCGGGCCAGTTCATCTGGCGCCTGGGCGACCCGGCTGTCGATGGCTACGTCAGCGCCAGCGACAGCCGCCGCGACGGACTCGCCGCCGGCTTTTGATTGCGTTAAGGTTACTGCCTCAGGTTTTCCTTTCCACAGCGGAGTCCCCTGCATGGCATCGATCGGTACCAAGAGCTACGACGCAGTCGTGGCCCAGAAAGTCGCATTCCTCGGATTGGGCGTGATGGGCCTGCCCATGGCCGGCCACCTGGCCCGCGCCGGGCACGACGTCACCGTCTACAACCGCACGCCGTCCAAGGCGCAGGCCTGGGCCAGCGAGTTCGGCGGCCACAGCGCGGTGACGCCGCGCGAGGCCGTGGCGGGCGCCCAGATCGTGTTCGCCTGCGTCGGCAACGACGATGACCTGCGCAGTGTCACCCTCGGGCCGGATGGCGCGTTCGCCGGCATGGCGCCGGGCGCGGTGTTCGTGGACCACACCACCGCATCGGCCGACGTGGCGCGCGAACTCTACGCGCAAGCCAAGGACCTGGGCCTGAACTTCATCGACGCGCCGGTATCCGGCGGCCAGGCGGGCGCCGTCAACGGCGTGCTGACCATCATGTGCGGCGGCGAGCAGGCGGTGTTCGACGCCATCAAGCCGGTGGCGCAGGCATTCGGCCGCGCGGTGACGCGTGTGGGCCCGCCGGGAGCCGGCCAGCTGGCCAAGATGGTCAACCAGATCTGTATCGCCGGCATCGTGCAGGGCCTGTCGGAAGCCGTGGCGTTCGGCCAGGCCGCCGACCTGGACATGAAGCTGGTGCTGGACGTCATCAGCAAGGGGGCCGCGCAGAGCTGGCAGATGGAGAACCGCGGCGGCACCATGGTCGACGACAAGTTCGACTTCGGCTTCGCGGTCGACTGGATGCGCAAGGACCTGGGCCTGGTGCTGGCCGAGGCGCGCCACAATGGCGCCCGCCTGCCGCTGACGGCGCTGGTGGACCAGTTCTACGGCGACGTGCAGAAGCTGGGCGGCGGCCGCTGGGACACGTCCAGCCTGATCAAGCGGCTGCGCGACTGACGCGCCGCCACCCAGAAAAAAGCGGACCCTCGGGTCCGCTTTTTTACGTCAGGCCGCCTGCAGCGCGGCTTGCGGCCGGCCCAGGTCCAGCGCGTCGATGCGCTGGCGCGCGAGCGACACGCCTTCGAGCGCGGCGACTTCGCCCATCGCCATGCCTTCGGCGGCGATGAAGGTCACTTCGTTCATGCCCAGGAACGCCAGCATCTGACGCAGATACGGCGTCATCGTGTCGGCGGGCGTGCCTTCGGCCTTGCCGCCGCGCGCCGTCAGCACGAACACCTGCTTACCCTTCACCAGACCCTCGGGCACGCCTTCCGGCGTATAACGGAACGTGACGCCGGCGCGGGCGACATGATCCAGATAGGTCTTGAACTGCGCCGGCAGGTTGAAGTTGTAGACCGGCACGGCGAACACGATACGGTCGGCCTGCATCAACTCGGCCACCAGGGCATCGCTGCGTTCGACGATGCGCTGCTGCTCGACGCTGCGGGCGTCGGCCGGCGTGAACAGGGCGCCGGCGGTCGCGCCATCGAAGTACGGCAGCGGCTGGGCGCCGATATCGCGAATGGTGACGACGGCGGCCGGATCGGCCTGCTTGACGCGGGCGACCAGGTGGTCGGCCAGTTGCTTGCTGTGCGAGCGCTCGCCCAGAATCGAGGACAGGATGACAAGGGTCTTCATAACGTGATCTCCAGTGCGGACCGCGAAAAGCGCGTGTCCTGAGTGCATGACGTCACTGTAGATCGCTTAATTGTTCACATAAACCCATGTATGATGAACTATTCGTTCCAGACATAGAACAATCATGCAAGACCTAAACGACCTCTATTACTTTTCCCAAGTCGTCGAACAAGGCGGCTTCAGCGCCGCCGCGCGCGCGCTGGATATCCCCAAATCGCGCCTGTCGCGCCGTATTTCGCACCTGGAGGAAAGCCTGGGGGTCCGGCTCCTGCAACGCACCACCCGCCGCCTGCGGCTGACGGCGGCCGGCGAGCGCTACCTGCACTATTGCCGCGAAATGGCCGCCTCGGCCCGCGCGGCCGACGACGCCATGCGCCAGTTGCAGTCCCAGCCCGCCGGGCCGGTGGTGGTCAGTTGCCCGGTATCGATCGCGCAGGACGTGCTGGCGCCGCTGCTGCCGGAATTCCTGGACGCCTGGCCGGCGATCTCGGTGCAGTTGCTGGTGACCAACCGCCGGGTCGACCTGATCCGCGAGGGCGTGGACCTGGCCCTGCGCGTGCGGACCAAGCTGGATACCGATGCCGAACTGGTGGTGCGCCACCTGGGCACGGCACGCGGCACGCTGGTGGCCAGCCCCGGCTACCTGCAGCGTCACGGCGCGCCCGACACCCCGCAGGACCTGGCCTCGCACACCACGCTGAGTTTCAGCGATCCGCAGAACGAGGTGCGCTGGCCGCTGCGCAACGACAAGGGCGAGGAAGTGCATATCGAGCTGAAGCCGCAGCTGTCTTGCAATGACTTCATCGTGCTGGTGGAGGCCGCCGTGCGCGGCCGCGGCATCGCGCTGCTGCCATCGATCGCGACCCAGGAGGAACTGCGCCGCGGCCAGCTGGTGCCGGTGCTGCCGCAGTGGCAATCGCCCGAAGGCATCGTCCACTGCATCTACCCGTCGCGCCGCGGCATGATGCCGGCCGTGCGCACGCTGCTCGACTTCCTGTCGGAGCGCCTGCCTCCCACCTATCAGCGGCTGGAAAAGCAAGGCGCCGCCGCGCCCGTCGCTCAATAGCCGCGCGAGCGCTCGACCACGCCGGTGATCGGCTCGCCGCGCATCAGCTGGGCGACCTTGGCGGCGATCTGCGCGATGCTCTCGTCGCGCAGGGTGCGGGCGGCGATGTGCGGCGTGACGTGCACGCGCGGATCACGCCAGAACGGATGATCCTGCGGCAGCGGCTCGGTATGGAAGACATCCAGCGTGGCGCCGGCGATCTCGCCTTCTTCGAGCATCTGCACCAGGTCTTCCTCGACCAGGTGTTCGCCGCGGCCGACGTTGACCAGATGCGCCTCGGGCAGCAACTGGCCGAGCGTGTCGCGGTTGAGGATGCCGCGGGTGTCGGGCGTCAGCGGCAGCACGTTCACCAGGAACCGGGTGCGCGCCAGGAAGGCTGGCAGGGCCTCCTGGCCGGAGAACGACTCGACACCGGTAATCTCGCGCGGGGTGCGCGACCAGCCCGCCACCGGATAACCGAACTCGGCCAGCGTCTGCGCCACGCGCGCGCCGACCTGCCCCAGGCCCAGCACGCCCACCGGCCAGTCGGCCTGGCGCGTGCCTTCGCGCGTGTCCCAGTGCTGGCGCGCCTGCGACTGGTCGAACGCCTCGAAGTCGCGCGACACGCGCAGCAAGGCGTAGAGCGCGTACTCGGCCATCTGCACCGACATGCCGGCGTCTTCCAGGCGGACGATGCGCACGTGCGGCGGAATCTCTTTCATCTTGAGCAAGGCGTCCACGCCCGCGCCGAGGTTGAACAGCGTCTCGATGCGGGTCTCGTGCTGGAACAGTTCCACCGGCGGCTTCCACACCAGCGCGACCTCGGCGCCGGAGGGCGGGCCATCGGGATTCCAGACGGAAATGCGACAGCCGGGCATGGCGGCTTCCAGGCGCGGGACCCAGACGTCGGGGTCGTGCAGAGGGCAGGCAAAGAGGATGTGCATGGCGGAAATCCGGACGGGCTCGGGAAACCGCAAGCATGGGGGAAGATGGGCCGTAAATCAAACGGCCCGGCATGAAGCCGGGCCGTTTTCAGAGCGGGTGACGCGCGCGGAGATCAGGCCGTCTGCGTGACCTGCGGCTTGTTCTTGTTCTTGCCGCGGCGCAGGAAGGCCCACACCTGCAGCAGGATCAGCAACGCGCTGGCGCCGATGAACCAGGCGCTGATCGGGCGTTGCACGAACACCGCCAGGTCACCGCGCGACAACAGCAGCGCGCGGCGGAAGTTCTCTTCGACCATGGGGCCCAGCACGAAGCCGAGCAGGATCGGCGCGACCGAGAATTCGAGCGTCATCAGGATGGCGCCGATCACACCGAAGGCCAGCACTTCCCAGATCTGGAAGAGGCTGTTCTGGGTGCTGAACACGCCCACCGCGATGAAGAACAACGCCGACGGGAACAGGTAGCGGTAAGGCACCTGCAGCAGCTTGACCCAGACGCCGATCAGCGGCACGTTGAGCACCATCAGCAGCACGTTGCCGACCCAGAAGCTGGCGATCAGGCCCCAGAAGATGTCCGGATGCTCGGTGATCAGCTGCGGGCCGGGCTGGATGCCCTGGATCAGCAGCGCGCCCAGGATCAGCGCCATCACCGCGTCGCCGGGGATGCCCAGGCTCATGGTCGGAATGAAGTCGACCTGCGTCTTGGAGTGCGACGACGCTTCGGGCGAGGCCACGCCGGCGATCATGCCGGTGCCGAACTTCTCGGGCGTCTTGGAGATCTTGCGTTCCAGCGCGTAGGCCACGAAGGTGGTGATGGTCGGACCGGTGCCAGGCATGGCGCCGAACAGCGTGCCGACGGCGGTGCCGCGCACCATGGGCCAGAAGGCCGTCTTCAGTTCCTGCTTGCTGGGACGCATGTCGCGCAGGCGCAGCTTGGCGCCGCTGCCGATGATGGTCATGCGGTTGACGCTCATCAGGAAGTCGGCCACGCCGAACAGGCCCATCGAGATCGCCACCAGTTCCAGGCCGTCGGACAGGTCGAGCAGGCCGAACGAGAAGCGGATGGTGCCGGTGTTCACGTCGGTGCCGACCACGCCGCACATCAGGCCGAACAGCGTCATGGCCACGCCTTTCAGCGGCGAACCGCGCGACATGGTGGCGCCGGCCAGCAGGCCCAGCAGCATGATCGAGAAGATCTCGGTCGGGCCGAACTTGAAGGCGACTTCGACCAGCAGCGGCGAGGCGAAGATCATGACGATGATGCCGACCGAGGCCGCGAAGAACGAGCAGATCATCGTGATGCCGAGCGCCGTCCCCCCCTTGCCCTGTTTGGTCAGTGGGTACCCGTCAAGACATGTCACCGCGTGCGGCGGATGCGAAGGCAGGTTGAGCAGGATCGCGCCGATGGCGCCGCCGTACTGCGAGCCGTAGAAGATGCCGGCCAGCATCAGGATGGCGGGCACCGGCTGCATCACGTAGGTCAGCGGCAGCAGGATCGAGATGGCCGACAGCGCGCCCATGCCGGGCAACACGCCGATGAGGTTGCCCACCAGCACGCCGAAGAACGACCACATCAGGTTGTGGAGCTGGAACGCGACGCCGAAGCCGTACCAGAGGTCGGTCAAAGATTGAGAAATCATGGCGTATCAACCCCAGCGAAACAGCGGCAGCTGCAGTTGCAGCGCCCACCAGAAAACCACCACCGCGATCACGGACATGCCGAGCGACAGCACGAACGCCTGCTTGACCGTGTTCTTGCGGTCACCCAGGGCGGAGATGAAGACAATGGCGAAGGTCGCGGGCAGCAGGCCGCCATAGTGGCCCAGCAGCAGGAACGCGAGCGTGCCCAGCAGGATGCAGGCGCTGCCACGGAAATCCGGCAGGCCATGCGCGTGGCCGTCGCCCGGCGCCGGCGGCGTGGCATCGCCGGAGCGCGCCGAGATGGCGATCAGGATCCCCGTCAATGCGAGCAGGCCGCCCAATGCCGCGGGGAAGAACCCGGGGCCCATGTGGCTGAGCGTTCCAATGTGATAGTCCGTACCACCGTAGATCGCCCCCAATCCGATAAGGACCATCAGCGCGCCGCCGTAATAGTCCTTTCTATTAATTGTTTTTTGCACTTCCATCCTCCTGAAGCAGGGCCGTGCGGGCCCCTGGGATGCCGCCCGGAACGAGCGCCACCCGGCCTTTTCAACAACAGGCCGGTTCGCAGGTTAAGGAAGGAACCTGCTAATCCGCTTTCTATGCGCTGTCGAGTCCCTGAATCCAGGGGTTATCCCTGATGGAAATTCGCAGGCTGCGCTATGAAGGCTAGGGAGAAAGAATGAAAGCTTCGGCGATTACTGGTCGCCGGTGAAGGCGACATCGGCGGGTCGGGGGTACTGCGACACGGTCGTGGCCAGGGGCAGCCACACGACGGACGCCAGGCCCACCCCGCCCTGCGCGTTGGGTTCGCCGTCGCGCAGCTCGATGTCGCCATCGTTGCGGCGGGCGTAGGCCCGCGCGATCGCCAGCCCCAGGCCGGAACCGGAAGACGTGACCGGCTTGTCGGTGCCGACCCGCTCGAAACGGGCGAAGGCGCGCGCGCGCAGGTCGGGATCGAGCCCCGGGCCATTGTCGGAGACGGAGACTTCGGCGCGATCGCCGGCCCGGCTGACCGAGACCGTGATGCGGGCGCCCGCGGGCGCGTAGTGGATGGCGTTGTGCACCAGGTTGGACAAGGCCTCGTGCAGTTCGGCTTCGTTGCCGGAGACCGGCACGTCGATCTCTTGGCCCTGCTCGCTGGTGGCCTGCACCCAGCCCAGGTCCTGCTGTTTCTCGTGCGCCAGCGGCAGGTACTGCAACACCACTTCGCGCGAGACGGCGTTCAGGTCGAGCAACTGGCGCGGCACCTGGTCGGCCTGGTTGGCATGCGCCAGCGACAGCAACTGCTCGGTCAGGCGGCGGGTGCGGCCCAACTGGGCGACGATGGCGCGCAAGCCTTCCTGGGCGCGCGCCGGGTCGCGCTCGCGCAGGGCGTACTGGGCCTGGGTCAGCATGATGGCCAGCGGCGTGCGCAGCTGGTGCGAGGCGTCGGCCAGAAAGTGCGATTGCTCGTCCAGCACGCGGCGGTAGCGGGCGATGTGGTGGTTGACGGCGTCGACCAGCGGCGCCACTTCGCTCGGCACGCGCGAGGCGTCGAGCGGGGTCAGGTCCTCGGGCCGGCGGTTGCGAATGTCGGCGCGCAGCCGCCGCAGCGGCTTCAGGGCCCAGGACACGCCCCACCAGACCAGCAGCACGACCAGCGCCAGCATGCGGGCGTCGCGCAGGATTTCCTGGCGGCGGGCGTTGTCTTCGGCCTCGATGCGCTTGCCCGTGCTTTCGGCCACCAGCACCAGCACCTGACGGTGGGCGCCCTGGTAGTACAGGTCGCGCACCAGCGACACCACCCGCACCGGGTCGTTGCGGTAGACCCCGTCGTAGAACACCGGCAGGCCATTGGAGCGCGGCCAGGTGGGCGGCCGCGGCAGTTCGGGCATCCCCAACAGGGTCTTGCCCTGCTCGGCCGGCACCGGCGACTCATCCGGCAGGGGCGGGTCGATCTGCTCGATGCGGAAATACTTGCGCAGCCCGGCGCGCGATTCCAGCATGACCTGGGCGTACAGCGGCGTGGCCACTTGCAGCGAGCCGTCGGGCGCGAACTCCAGGCTGCTCTCGAGCACGCGGGCGGGCTCGACCAGGGCGCTGTCGTAGGCCTCGTTGGTGATCTCGGACAGGGTGCGGTAGTCGTTCAGGCTGTCGATGACCAGCAGCGCCACCACGCCGGGCAGCAGCAGGATGATCAGCAGCGCGCGGATGCCGACCCGCGGCAACCCTGGGATCCGGAGGCTCACGAGGGGGTCAGGAGTCGGCGGCTTCGCTGGCCACGCTTTCCAGCATGTAGCCCAGGCCGCGCACGGTCACGATGCGCACGTCGCTGCCGGCCAGCTTCTTGCGCAGGCGGTGCAGCACCACCTCGATGGCGTCGGGGTTGGCTTCGCTGTCGTGGGTGAAGACCTTGCCGAACAGCTGCGACTTGTCCACCGGATAGCCGCTGCGCGTCAGCAGCGCGGCCAGGGCGGCGTGCTCGCGCGGGGTCAGGAACAGCAGGGAGCCGTCGAGCGTGAAGGCGCGGCTTTCGCTGTCGTAGGACAGCGAGCCGCATTGCAGGCGCGGGTGCTGGCGGCCGCGGCTGCGGCGCACCAGCGCAGTCAGGCGCGCTTCCAGCTCTTCGAGGGCGAACGGCTTGGTCAGGAAATCGTCTGCGCCCAGGTTCAGGCCGCGCACGCGGTCCTGCAAGGCGCCCTGGGCGGTCAGCAGCAGCACCGGGGTGCGGTCGTCGCGGTTGCGCATTTCGCGCAGCACCACCAGGCCATGCTTGTCGGGCAGGCGCAGGTCCATGACGATGGCGTCGTACTCGGTGCCCGCCATGAACGCTTCGGCCGTGCGGGCGTCGGCCGCGTGATCCGGCACGAACCCGCTCTGCGCGAGCGCGCGCATCAGCCAGGACGCCATGTCCCGTTCATCTTCAACCAATAATATGCGCATGACCGTCCGTTCCTTCGGGCAAGTTCTCTGCCGCCCGCTGCCCATGCACGCGCTGACGCAGGTAGCGGGTTTCGTGGTGACGCCGAAAGAGGATTGCCGACAACTCGTTCAACGCCTGGGTATAGACGTCCCGCTTGAACTCGATCACGGCATCCAGCGGCACCCAGTACTGGCTCCAGCGCCAGGCGTCGAATTCCGGATGCTGCGTCGCGCGCAGGCAAACGTCGCTGTCACGTCCCACCAGGCGCAACAAGAACCAAATCTGCTTTTGTCCTTTATAGTGGCCACGCCACTCACGCCGGACGAAGTGATCGGGCACGTTATAACGTAACCAATCGCGTGTACGCCCCAAAATACGGACATGCTCGGGCTTCAGGCCCACCTCTTCATGGAGCTCGCGATACATGGCCTGCACCGGGCTTTCGCCGTACTTGATGCCGCCCTGCGGGAACTGCCAGGCATGTTCCCTGATACGCTTGCCCCAAAAGACCTCGTTTCTGCTATTGACGAGAATGATGCCGACATTGGGGCGGTAGCCTTCGCGGTCAAGCATGGGCCACCCCCACCGAATTCAATACAATTACAGTCGATTATACGTATCTGCTGCCACCTTTAAACATGCGCGCATCCAACTACCACATCAACACCCTCAAAGAAGCCCCCTCCGAAGCGGAAGTCGCCAGCCACCAGCTCATGACCCGGGCCGGGATGATCCGCAAGCTGGCGGGCGGCATCTACACCTACATGCCCCTCGGCCTCAAGGTCATCCGCAAGGTCGAGGCCATCATCCGCGAGGAAATGAACGCCTCGGGCGCCATCGAACTGCTGATGCCGGTGGTCCAGCCGGCCGAGCTCTGGATGGAATCCGGCCGCTGGGAACAGTACGGCGCGGAACTGCTGCGCATCAAGGACCGGCACCAGCGCGATTTCGTGCTGCAGCCGACCTCGGAAGAGGTGATCACCGACATCGCCCGCAACGAGATCCACAGCTACCGCCAGTTGCCGGTCAACTTCTATCACATCCAGACCAAGTTCCGGGACGAGCGCCGTCCCCGCTTCGGCCTGATGCGCGGCCGTGAATTCACCATGAAGGACGCCTACTCCTTCGACCGCGACGAAGCCGGCGCCCAGAAGAGCTACGACACCATGTACGCTGCGTACATGCGCATTTTCGGCCGCCTGGGCCTGGAATTCCGCGCGGTGGCGGCCGATACCGGCTCCATCGGCGGCACCCGCAGCCATGAATTCCAGGTGATCGCCGACACCGGCGAAGACCTGCTGGTCTACAACGCCGACTCCGAGTACGCCGCCAACATCGAGCTGGCCGAGGCCCCCGGCCTGTACCCCGCTCGCGGCGCGGCCACCCAGGCGATGGCCGACGTGGCCACGCCCGGCGCCGCCAAGTGCGAGGACGTGGCCCGCCTGCTGGGCCTGCCGCTGGAGCAGACGGTCAAGTCGATCGTGCTGGCCACCGACGGCGACAAGGGCAAGGTCGACGTCTGGCTGCTGCTGCTGCGCGGCGACCACGAACTCAACGAAATCAAGGCCGCCAAGCTGCCGGGCCTGGCGGGCTTCCGCTTCGCCACCGAGACCGAGATCGTCGAGCACTTCGGCTGCAAGCCGGGCTACCTGGGCCCGGTCCGCACCGTGCGCCCGGTGCACGTCATCGCCGACCGCACCGTGGCCAACATGGCCGACTTCGTCTGCGGCGCCAACCGCGAGGATTTCCACATCCAGGGCGTGAACTGGGGCCGTGACCTGCCCGAGCCCGAGCTGGTGGCCGACCTGCGCAACGTGGTCGCCGGCGACCCCTCGCCGGACGGCAAGGGCACGCTGTCGATCCAGCGCGGCATCGAAGTGGGACACGTTTTTTACCTGGGTAAAAAATACTCGGAAGCCCTCAAGGCCACCTTCCTGGACGAGACCGGCAAGCCGGCCGTGCTGGAAATGGGCTGCTACGGCATCGGCGTGACCCGCATCGTCGGCGCCGCCATCGAACAGAACCACGACGCCCGCGGCATCATCTGGCCGCGCGCCCTGGCGCCGTTCGAAGTGGTGATCTGCCCGGTCGGCTGGGGCAAAAGCGAAACCGTGCGTAACACCTCCCTGAAGCTGTACGAATCGCTGCTGGCGCGCGGCGTGGACGTCATCCTGGACGACCGCGATGCCCGCCCCGGCGTGATGTTTGCCGAGTGGGAATTGATCGGCGCGCCGCTCCGTGTAACAGTTGGAGAACGCGGCCTGAACGACGGTGTGGTGGAATTGCAGGCCCGTCGGGAAACCGAAGCGGCCAAGATTCCGGTAGAGTCCGCGCTTGAAGCCGTGCTGACGAAACTCGACACGCTGTAAACCCTAAAGTAACCACGGACTTTTCGCGTCCCGACCCGCATCATCGAAGCCCGCATCGTGACCGATCCGAAGTCCGCCGAATCCCGCCTGCAGGTCCGCGTCTACTATGAAGACACGGACGCGGGCGGGGTGGTTTTCTACGCCAACTACCTGAAATTCCTGGAACGCGCCCGCACCGAGTGGCTGCGCGACCTGGGAGTCAACCAATCCGGCCTGGCCGCCAGCGAGCAGCGCCTGTTCGTTGTCCGCTCGCTGGACATGTCCTACCGCAAGCCGGCCAGACTGGACGATTTGCTTACCATACGCAGCCGGGTCACACGACTGGGCCGCGCTTCGATACACTTCGCGCAGCGCGCAGAACGAGACGGGGAACTGCTTGCCGAAGGCAATATCCAAGTCTGCTGCGTCGATGCCGTCAACATGCGGCCGGTGGAACTGCCGGCCGACGTCCGCGCCAAACTGGAATCAATTCAGGAATAACCATGCAAGCCACCAACGACATGTCGTTGCTTTCGTTGATTTCGCACGCCAGCGTGCCGGTTCAGCTGATCATGCTGATGCTCCTGGGCATCTCGATCATGTCCTGGACCTACATCTTCGCCAAGCGGCTGGCCATCAAGCGCGCCCATGCCCAGACCCGCCGCTTCGAGGATGACTTCTGGTCCGGCGGCGACCTGTCGATGCTGCAGCAGGCCGTGGCCTCGCGCCGCGACGAGCAAGGCGCCCTGGCCCGCATCTTCGACGCCGGCATGACCGAATTCCTGAAGGCCCGCCGCGGCAACGCCAGCACTGACGCCACCGCCCTGCTCGACGGCCCGCGCCGCGCCATGCGCGCCGCCTACCAGCGCGAGATGGACTCGCTGGAATCGCACCTGAACTTCCTGGCCTCGGCCGGCTCGGTCTCGCCCTACATCGGCCTGCTCGGCACGGTCTGGGGCATCATGCACGCCTTCATCGGCCTGTCGAACATGCAGCAGGCCACGCTGGCTTCGGTGGCCCCCGGTATCGCCGAGGCGCTGATCGCCACCGCCATCGGCCTGTTCGCCGCCATCCCCGCGGTGGTCGCCTACAACCGCTTCACCAACGACATCGACCGCATCTCGATCCGTTTCGACAGCTTCGTCGATGAATTCCTGAACATTCTGCAACGGCAGGTGCGCTAATGCCCTCGGTAAGCTCGCGCGGCAGGTCCGGCCGCCGCATGAAGGCCGACATCAACGTGGTGCCCTACATCGACGTGATGCTGGTGCTGCTGGTCATCTTCATGGTGACCGCGCCGCTGATCACGCCGGGCCTGATCCAGCTGCCCTCGGTGGGCGCGGCATCCGACGTTCCGGTCAAGCCGCTGGAAGTCCAGATTTCGGAAGACGGCAAGATCGCGCTGCGCATGCGCGAACCCGGCGCCACCATGCAGGACATCGCCCGTCCCGAACTGGTGGCGCAAGTGCGCTCGCGCATCACCGCGGAAACCCCGGTGGTGATCGCGGCCGACGGCAAGGTGCCCTACGAGACGGTCGTGAAGGTCATGGACGAGCTGCGTACCAATGGCATCACCCGCCTGGGCCTGCTGGTGGACCAGTCCGCCGGCGGCAACCAGCCCGCCCCCGCGAAAAAACGCTAACGCGACGCCTTCCGCCGGCGCCGCCGGCCTGCAACGCTCATGACGCCACCCATCATTCGACACCACAGCGGCCCCCCGGCCACGCCGCCCAACAACGACAACCGGATCGCCCTGATCCTGGCGTTGCTGGTGCACGCGCTGCTGCTGGCCGTATTGATCTTCAACCTGAACTGGCGCACCGAAGCCCCGGGTCCGGTGGAAGTGCAGCTGTGGGCCGACGGCAATTCGCCCGTCTCGCCCCCACCGCAACCCCAGCCCGAACCGCCCAAGCCCCAGCCCAAGCCGCAACCCCAGCCCGAACCCGAGCCGGAGAAGAAGCCCGAGCCGCCTCCGCCGCCGCCCAAGCCGGATCCGCAAGTCCAGCCCAAGCCTGACGAAGTGGATCCGGAAATCGCGCTGCAGGAAGCCAAGAAAAAGAAAGAGCAGGAAGAGCAGGCCCGCCAGGCCGCCGAGGCGGCCAAGGAAAAGGCGCGCCTGGAGGAAGAGCGCAAGCAGGCCGAGCTGAAGGAAAAGAAGCGCCTGGAACAGGAACGCCAGGCCGCTGAAAAGGCGGCCGCCGACAAGGCCGCCGCGGAAAAAGCCGCGGCCGACAAGGCTGCCGCCGAGAAGAAGGCCAAGGAAGACGCCGCCAAGAAGGCGGCGGCGGAGAAAGCCGCCGCTGACAAGGCGGCAGCGGACAAGGCGGCCGCCGAGAAAGCCGCGGCTGACAAGGCCGCCGCCGAAAAGGCCGCTGCCGAGAAGAAGGCCAAGGAAGAAGCCGCCAAGAAGGCCGCGGCCGACAAGGCCCTGAAGGACGCGTTCCGCAACGACGCCCTCGGCGCTGCCGGCATCCCCGGCGGCACCGCCGACCGCAACCAGGCCGGCGGCGGCCGCGACAGCGGCTACGGCGCCAAGGTGCGCGCCTGCGTGCAGCCCGGCGTGGCCTACCCGCCGCCGCCGCGCAGCGGCTCGGACAATCCGACCGCCCAATACCGGGTACAGTTAGGTTCTGACGGGAAGGTTAACGGCGTCACGCTGACCAGCTCTTCCGGCAACCCGGGCTTCGACCGCGCGGTCGAGACCGGCATCCGCCGTTGCAACCCCTTCCCCAAGCCCTCGACCGGCCGCTACGAGCCCATCATTGACGTTGTGTACAGAATGTATGATTGACAGGAGATTGCTGATTATGACTCCCGCCCATAGCCGACGAGCTTCCCCCCTCGTTCTCTGGCGATCGTATGGATTCGGCCTGTTGCTGCTGGCGCTTGCCTGCCTGATGGCCATCAAGCCCGCCCAGGCCCAGCTGCGTGTCGATATTTCCGGCACCGGCGCCACCCAATATCCCGTCGCCATCGCCGATTTCGCGGTGGATGACGCCCATGGCCGCGCCCTGGCCGAAGTGATCCGCGCCGACCTGACCCGCACCGGCCAGTTCCGCCTCATCAGCGCCGCCGGCTCGGGCCTGAACGTCGACTCGCCCATCGCCCATGACGACTGGCGCGCCAAGGGCGCCGACTTCATCGCCTATGGCAGCATCGTGCGCGGCAACGACGGCCGCTACGACGTCCGCTACCGCCTGGCCGACACGGTCAAGAAGGGCCAGCTGGACGGCGTCGCGTTCTCCGGCACCGAGCAGGAACTGCGCCGCGTCGCCCACCAGATCGCCGACCGCATCTATGAAAAGATCACCGGCGTGCGCGGCGTGTTCTCGACCCGCATCGCCTACGTGCTCAAGCAAGGCGCCACCTACGAACTGCAAGTGGCCGATGCCGACGGGCAGAATCCGCAGGTCGCCCTGCGCTCGCGCGAGCCGATCATCTCGCCCGCCTGGTCGCCCGATGGCTCCAAGCTGGCGTACGTGAGCTTCGAATCCGGCAAGCCGGTGGTGTACGTGCACACGCTGGCCACCAGCGCCCGCGTGCCGGTCGCCAACTTCAAGGGCAACAACAGCGCCCCCGGCTGGTCGCCCGACGGCACCCAGCTGGCCGTGGCCCTGACGCGTGACGGTCTGTCGCAAATTTACATCGTTAGCGCGGCCGGCGGCTCGAATATGAAGCGAGTTACGCGTTCTCCCGGGATTGACACCGAGCCGAGCTTTACGCCGGACGGCCGTTCCATTATCTTTACCAGTGACCGCAGCGGCGGGCCGCAAATTTATCAAACCGGCCTGGACGGTGGCGATGCTCGCCGCCTCACGTTTAATGGTGGTTACAACATCTCACCCCGAATTTCCCCCGATGGATCGACGCTGCTGTACGTTGCAAGACGCGACGGCGCGTTCCGAATCGCATCGTTGAACCTGTCCTCCGGCTCGGAGAACTTGTTGACCGATGGTCGTGACGATCAGTCGCCAAGCTTCGCGCCGAACGGCATGCAAGTCCTCTACGCCGCGATCCAAAACGGACGTAGCGTGCTTGCAGGCGTTTCGAGTGATGGCCGCGTACGGCAGACGCTTTCGGTACTGAACGGGGAAATACGTGAACCGACTTGGGGCCCATTTACCCGATAACACGTGTGACTCTCTTTGCAAAGGAACTATCATGAAGTCGCGCATTGCCAAAAGCCTAACCATCGCCGCTCTGGCCGCCACCCTGGCAGCTTGCAGCTCCGTCCCTCTCGACGATAAAGCGGGTCAGGGCGGAGGCGCTGGCCAAGGATCGGCCTCCGGCCAGATCCTTGATCCCTTCAACCCCCAAAGCATCCTGGCGCAACAGCGCTCGGTATACTTTGACTTCGACAGCTACACGGTGTCCGATCAGTACCGCGGCCTGGTGGAAACCCACGCCCGTTACCTGGCTTCGCACCAGCAGCAGAAAATCAAGATCGAAGGCAACACCGACGAACGCGGCGGCGCCGAATACAACCTGGCCCTGGGCCAGCGCCGTGCCGACGCCGTGCGTCGCATGATGACCCTGCTGGGCGTCAGCGACAACCAGATCGAAACCATCAGCTTCGGTAAAGAAAAGCCGAAGGCGACTGGCTCGTCGGAAGCCGACTTTGCGGAAAACCGCCGCGCCGATATCGTTTATCAGCGCTAAGCTTTTCGTATAGTTAAGTGCCCCACCACGCGTCGGGACGGTCTACCGGCCGTCCCGACGTTTGTTTTTATCCCCCGGGAATTTTCATGCGCGATAACGTTCTGTCCCTGCGTCCCTTGATGGCGGCCACCGGCCTGGTGCTGGCAGCCCTGACGGCGCCCGCCCACGCTTTCTCAGATGACGAGGCCCGCAAGGCCATCCTGGATTTGCGCCAGCAGGTGCAGCAACAGAACGAGCAGAGCCAACGCGCCAAGCTGCAACTGGCCGACCAGATCCAGGCGCTGCAACAGGAAGTCGCGCAACTGCGCGACCAGCTGGAACTGGTGTCGCGCCAGCAGCCCAGCGCCAACAAGCCGGGCGGCACCGCGGGAGGCGCCAACCCGCCGGGCGCGACCGCCGGCGATCCGCAGGAACAGGCCGCCTACGACGGCGCCATCGACCTGTTCCGCAAGGGTCAATACAAGGAGGCGTCCGAATCGCTGGCCGCCTTCACCGCGCTCTACCCCGCCAGCCAGCTCGCGCCCAGCGCCCAGTTCTACCTGGGCAGCAGCCGCTATGCGCTGAAGGACTTCAAGGGCGCCATCGAGCAACTGAACGCCATGGTGCAGAAGGCCCCCGACAACGCCCGCGCCCCCGACGCCCTGCTGGTCATCGCCGGCAGCCAGATCGAGATGAACAACCGCGCCGGCGCCAAGACCACGCTGCAGCGCATCGTCCGCGACTACCCGACCACGCCGGCCGCCAACACGGCCAAGAGCCGCCTGCAACTGCTGCAGTAATGGCGGAAGCCGCCTCCGCGGTCGCCGCCTATCGGCACATCCTGCGCCGCCGCGCAGGGCTCATCGCCCTGCTGCTGGCGGCGATTTGCATTGGGCTGCTGCTCGATTTCACGCTCGGCCCTTCGGGACTGGGCTGGGGCGAGCTGTGGCGCACGCTGAGCGCGCCGGCGTCGGCCGATCCGACGCTGCGCGTCATCGTCTGGGACATCCGGCTGCCCTACGCCCTGATGGCCGCGCTGGTCGGCATGGCGCTGGGCCTGGCGGGCGCCGAGATGCAGACCATCCTGAACAATCCCCTGGCCAGCCCGTTCACGCTGGGCGTGTCGTCGGCGGCCGCCTTCGGCGCGTCGCTAGCCATCGTGCTGCACCTGGGCCTGCCCGGCGTGCCGGACGGCTGGCTGATCGCCGGCAACGCCTTCCTGTTCGCCATGCTGGCGGCCCTGCTGCTGGACGGCGTGGCGCGCCGCGGCGGCATGAACAGCTCGGGCGTGGTGCTGTTCGGCATCGCCATGGTGTTCACCTTCAACGCGCTGGTGTCGCTGGTGCAGTTCACCGCCAGCGCCGAGGCCTTGCAGAACCTGGTGTTCTGGACCATGGGCAGCCTGGCGCGCTCGAGCTGGACCACCGTGGCCGCGCTGGGGCTGGCGTTCGCCGTGGCGCTGCCGCTGGCCATGCGCCAATCCTGGAAGCTGACCGCCCTGCGGCTGGGCGAGGAACGCGCGGCCAGCTTCGGCGTGGACGTGCGCCGGGTGCGGGTGACGGCGCTGGCGCGCGTCAGCCTGCTGTCGGCGTTGGCGGTGGCGTTCGTCGGCACCATCGGTTTCATCGGCCTGATCGCGCCGCATATCGCCCGCCGCCTGGTGGGCGAGGACCATCGCTTCTTCCTGCCGGGCAGCGCCCTGGTGGGCGGCGTCATCCTGTCGCTGGCGTCGGTCGCGTCCAAGAACCTCGCGCCGGGCGTCATCGTGCCGGTGGGGATCGTCACCTCGCTGATCGGCATTCCGTTCTTCGTGGCGGTGGTGCTGCGCCGGAACATGCCATGAGCGCGGCGCCGACGCTGGCCGTCTCGGCCCTCACCGCCGGCTATGGCGGCCAGGACGTGCTGCACGGCCTGTCGCTGCCGCCCCTGGGCGCGGGCGAGGTCACGGCCCTGCTGGGCCCCAACGGCAGCGGCAAATCGACATTGCTCAAGGCCCTGGCGGGCCTGGTGAAGGTGCGCGCCGGCCACGCCCTGCTCGACGGCAAGGACCTGGTGCGGATGGATTTCGCGGCGCGCGCGCGCCACCTGGTCTACCTGCCGCAGAGCCTGCCGGCCGCCGTGCACCTGAGGGTGTTCGAATCAGTGCTGGTGGCGGCCCGCGCCAGCGAAGCCGACGGACCGCCGGCGGATCTGCACGAGATCGACCGACTGCTGGCGCGGCTGGGCATCGGCCACCTGGCGCTGTCCTACCTGGACGCGCTGTCCGGCGGCCAGAAACAGCTGGTGGGACTGGCGCAGGCGCTGGTGCGGCGGCCGCGCGTGCTGCTGCTGGACGAGCCGCTGTCGGCGCTGGACCTGAACTACCAGTTCCATGTGATGCGGCTGCTGAAGCAGGAAACCGCCGATCACGGGCTGATCACGGTGATCGTGCTGCACGACCTGAACGTGGCGCTGCAGCACGCCGACCGGGCGGTGATGATCCATGGCGGCAGGCTGGTCGCCGCGGGCGCGCCGGCCGAGGTCATCACGCCCGCCTCGCTGGCCGCCGTGTACGGCGTGCACGGCCGGGTCGAGGCCTGCTCGCGCGGACGGCTGCAGGTGCTGATCGACGACCTGGAAGCCGATCCGCACTGACACCGCCGCGCCATCCGCGCGGCAAGACGCGGGACGGCCCGGGCGACGCTAGGCGCGCTGCGCCACGTCGGCGACCGGCGCGCCGGTCATGGCGGCCAATTGCTGCGGCGTCAGGTTGAACACGGCGTGCGGGTGCCCCGCCGCCGCCCACAGGCTGTCGTACTGGAACAGATCCTGGTCGAGCAGCATCACGGGCTTGACCGCGTGGCCGATGGGGCAGACGCCGCCGATGGCGTAGCCGGTCATGTCGCGCACGAACTTGGCGTCGGCCTTGGCCAGCGCGCCGACCTGTTCGGCGACCTTGGCCTCGTCGACGCGGTTGATGCCGCTGGCGATGACCAGCACCGGCGCGTCGTCCGCGGCGCGGCGGAAGATGATCGACTTGGCGATCTGCGCCACCTCGCAGCCCAGCCCCGCCGCGGCTTCCGCCGAGGTCTTGCCGGTCTGCGGCAGCACCACCACCGGCTTGTCGTGGCCCAGATCGGCCAGCAGGCGGGCAACGCGCTGGGCGGACTCGGGAAGATCGGCGGGCGTGGCGAGGGACATCTGGCGACTCCGTTCAAGACAAAAAGATCGGGTCACGAGTTTATCAGCCCGGCCATGCCCCCGCGGCGGGCGCGGGCGCATGGCTGCCGCGTGGGCGAACCGGCTAGAATGCCCGCCTGGCTTTCCGACCCCGACCCGATGCGTTCCGAACCCGTCCTGCCCCTGCAAACCGCCGATATCGGCGGTTACGCCATGTCCTACACCGAATACGGCGAGGGCGCGCCCCTGGTGCTGGTGCACGGTTCGCTGTCGGACTGTCGCTACTGGAAATCGCAGATGGCGCCGCTGGGGCGTTCGTTCCGGGTGCTGGCGGTGTGCCTGCGGCGCTACTGGCCGGAAACCTGGGACGGGGAAGGCGACGGTTTCTCGGTGGCGCAGCATGGCGCCGACGTGCTGGCCTTCATCGACCAGGTGGCGGGCGAGCCCGCCCACGTGGTGGGCCACTCGCGCGGCGGCCGCGTGGCGCTGGAAGCGGCGCTGGCCCGCCCCGATGCCCTGCGCAGCCTGACGCTGGCCGACCCCGGTCTGCCGCTGCCCGGCGGCGACGACGCCCGTGGCGGCTTTCGCCAGCGGGCGCTCGAACTGATCCGCGACGGCGCCGTGGAAGAAGGCCTGGCGCTGTTCGTGGACACGGTGACCGGACCGGACACCTGGCAACGCATGGTGCCCTGGTTCAAGGAAATGGTGCGCGACAACGCCGGCACGCTGTTCGGCCAGGCCCGCGAGACCCCGGCCTCGCTGAGTCCGCAAGAGATCGCCTCGCTGACCCTGCCGACGCTGCTGATCGGCGGCGCGTTGAGCCCCGATCCCTACCCCGCCGTGCTCGACGCGCTGGAAAGCTGGCTGCCGCAATCGCAGCGGGTGAACATCGCCGGCTCGTCGCACGGCATGAACCTGGGCAATCCGCGCGCCTTCAACGGCGCCATCGAATCGTTCCTGCGCGGCTGAGCCGCGCGCGCCGTCAGGGTTCGACCGACGGCGTGTGCTTGAGGCGCTTGAGCACGAAAGTCGAGCGGCTGTGCCGCACACCGGGCAGCTTGTAGAGCCGCTTGCGCAGGAACTCCTCATAGCCTTCGGTGCCGGCCACGGCGACCTTGATCAGGTAGTCGTATTCGCCCGTCACCAGGAACGCCTCCACCACTTGCGGCAGCCGCGTGATCGCCTCGCCGAAGCGCGCCAGCGTGTCGTCGTCGTGGTGCTCGAGCGTGACCTCGATCATGACCGTGTCGGGCAGGCCCAGCGCCTTCTGGTTCAACAGGGCCGCGTAGCCCTCGATCACGCCCGCGTCCTCCAGCGCCTTGACCCGGTTCCAGCAGGGCGTGGGCGACAGGCCGACCTGCTCGGCCAGCTTCAGGTTGGTGAGGCGGCCGTCGGCGCGCAGGGCGCGCAGGATCTTGCGGTCGGTTTCGTCGATTTTGGGTGGCGTGGACACGGCGGAAAATCCGTAGAAGAGAATATCCCTGCAAAACCTGATTCTAGAGGATATATATTCCTCCAATACCGCCAAATTGGCGGGAATCAGGAAACCTATTTTCCCGACCCGGCCGTAGACTTTCCATCAAGACGGGCATTACCCCGCCCGTCGGATCCAGCGCCCGCGCCGTGGCACAACCCGGCGCCGACGCCGGTGTAGTCCACCGCAGTGTGCCGCGCGCCGATCCGCGCGGCGGGAAATCATGTCTCACGCAGCAGCAGTACCCGCAAGAACCGGCCTGGGCCTGTCCGGCACCGCCATGCTCCTGGCCGCGCCGGCGCTCTTCGCCTCCAACATGGTGGCCGCCCGCTGGGCCCACGACGCCGCCCTTCCCCCCGTTTTCCTGGCCTTCGGCCGCTGGCTGATCGCCTTCCTGATCCTGTTGCCGCTGGCCGCGCCGGCCTTGCTGCGGCATCGCCAGGCGTTGTGGCGCGGCCTGCCCACGCTGCTGCCGCTGGCGGTGCTGGGCATGGGCGTGGCGGTGGCGCCGCAGTACATCGGCGCCCAGAGCACCAGCGCCACCAACATCGCCCTGATCTTCTCGTGCAGTCCGATCCTGGTGGCGCTGCTGGAGGCGCTGATCTGGCGCAAGCCCCTGCCGCCCCTGCGCGCCGCCGGCCTGGCGCTGGCGCTAGGCGGCGTGCTGGTGGTGCTGACGCGGGGCGACGCCTCGGTGCTGGCGCGGCTGGCGTTCGGCCAGGGCGACCTGTGGGTGCTGCTGGCGGCCACCGGCTGGGCCTTCTATACGGTGCTGCAGAAGCGCCTGACGCTGCCGGCGGTGCCCGATGGCGCGCGGCTGGCCGCGATGATGCTGGGCGGCGCGATCGCGCTGGCGCCGTTCGCGGGCATCGAGGCCGCCGCCGGCGCCACCCCGCCCTGGACCGATCCGCGGCTGGCGGCGGTGCTGCTGTTCCTGGCGGTGGTGCCCAGCCTGGGCGCGTATTACGTCTACGGCCGCCTGATCAGCCGCGCCGGTCCCGCCACCGCGGGCCTGTCGATGTTCCTGGTGCCGGTGTATGCCGCGCTGCTGGCCTGGCCGCTGCTGGGCGAGGCGCCGCAACTGTTCCATGCCTACGGCTTCGTGATGATCCTGCTGGGCGTGAAGCTGGCGTCCTCGCGCATGCGGGCGACGACGGCCGGGGCCGCCGCGCCGGCATGAAGCACACGTAGCGCCGACATGAAAAAAGGGCCACCCGCACGGGTGGCCCTTGTTCCGAGCCGATCGGAATTCAGCGGCCCGAACCCTGGGCCGCGATCACTTCCTGCGCCACCTGGCGCGGCGCTTCGGCGTAGTGCTTGAACTCCATCGTGTAGGTGGCGCGGCCCTGCGTCAGCGAACGCAGCGAGGTGGAGTAGCCGAACATCTCGGCCAGCGGCACCTCGGCCCGCACCACCTTGCCGCCGCCCCCGGCGATGTCTTCCATGCCCTGCACCATGCCGCGGCGCGACGACAGGTCGCCCATGACGTTGCCGGTGAAGTCCTCGGGCGTTTCCACCTCGACCTGCATCATCGGTTCCAGCAGCACCGGATCGGCGCGCCGCATGCCTTCCTTGAAGGCCATCGAGCCGGCCATCTTGAAGGCGTTTTCGTTCGAGTCCACGTCGTGGTACGAACCGAAGAACAGCGTCACCTTGACGTCGACCACCGGATAGCCCGCCAGCACGCCGGCGTTGAGCGATTCGCGGATGCCCTTGTCCACCGCCGGGATGAACTCGCGCGGCACCACGCCGCCCTTGATGGCGTCGACGAATTCGTAGCCCTTGCCCGGTTCCTGCGGCTCGAGCTTGAGCACCACGTGGCCGTACTGGCCGCGGCCGCCCGACTGCTTGACGAACTTGCCTTCGACTTCGTCACAGGTCTTGCGGATGGTCTCGCGGTAGGCGACCTGCGGCTTGCCCACCGTGGCCTCGACGCCGAACTCGCGCTTCATGCGGTCGACCAGGATTTCCAGGTGCAACTCGCCCATGCCGGAGATGATGGTCTGGCCGGATTCCTCGTCGGTGCGCACGCGGAACGAGGGGTCTTCCTGCGCCAGCCGGCCCAGGGCGATGCCCATCTTCTCCTGGTCGGCCTTGGTCTTGGGCTCGACCGCCTGCGAGATGACGGGCTCGGGGAACACCATGCGCTCCAGCACGATGACGTGCGAGGGATCGGTCAGCGTGTCGCCGGTGGTGACGTCCTTGACGCCCACCGCGGCGGCGATGTCGCCGGCGTAGACCTCGGTGATCTCGCGCCGTTCATTGGCGTGCATCTGCAGGATGCGGCCCAGGCGTTCCTTCTTTTCCTTGACCGGGTTGTAGACCGAGTCGCCGGATTTGACCACGCCCGAGTAGACGCGGAAGAACACCAGCTGCCCCACGAACGGGTCGGTCATGATCTTGAAGGCCAGCGCCGAGAACGGTTCCTTGTCGGTGGGATGGCGCTCGATTTCGCGGTCGCGCTCGTCGTGGCCCTTGATGGCGGGCACGTCGACCGGCGACGGCAGGTAGTCGATGACCGCGTCCAGCATGGCCTGCACGCCCTTGTTCTTGAAGGCGCTGCCGCACAGCATGGGCACGATCTCGTTGGCGACCGTGCGCTGGCGCAGGCCCTGCTTGATCTCGGCCTCGGTCAGCGCGTCGCCGCCCAGGTATTTCTCCAGCAGCGTCTCGTTGGCCTCGGCGGCCTTCTCGACCATCTTGTCGTGCCATTCCTGCGCCTGCGCCTGCAGCGCCGGCGGAATGTCGCGGTACTCGAAACGCACGCCCTGGCTGGCATCGTCCCAGATGATGGCCTTCATCTTGACCAGGTCGATCACGCCCTCGAAGCCGTCCTCGGCGCCCACCGGCAGCTGCACCGGCACGGCATCGCCCTTCAGACGCTCGGTGATCTGGCGCTGCACGCGCAGGAAGTCGGCGCCGACGCGGTCCATCTTGTTGACGAAGGCCAGCCGCGGCACGCGGTACTTGTTGGCCTGGCGCCAGACGGTCTCGGATTGCGGCTGCACGCCGCCGACCGCGTCATAGACCATGACGGCGCCGTCCAGCACGCGCATGGAGCGTTCGACCTCGATGGTGAAGTCGACGTGGCCCGGCGTGTCGATGATGTTGATGCGGTGTTCGGGATAGTTGCCGCCCATGCCCTTCCAGAAGGCGGTGGTGGCGGCGGACGTGATCGTGATGCCGCGTTCCTGTTCCTGCTCCATCCAGTCCATCACGGCGGCGCCGTTGTGCACTTCGCCGATCTTGTGGGTGATACCGGTATAGAAGAGGATGCGCTCGGTGGTCGTCGTCTTGCCCGCGTCGATGTGGGCGCTGATGCCGATGTTCCGGTATAGCTCGATAGGCGTCTTGCGAGTCATGGCCTCGTTCCTTGCAGTAATCACCAGGAATGGGCGGCAGGTCCGACCGGATACTGCCGCGGCGGGCGCCATGCCGCGTTGAGAGGTGTGCTCGGGTGTTGCGAAACCGCGCCCGCACTTATCCGTAAATATTACGCGCCGCGAGCCGGTTTACAAGCTTTAGCCATAAGCGCCATAGGGGATGGCGCGGGCAAGAAAAAGCCCCTCGGCGGGAGGGGCTGGGCACGGCATTGGCGCCGGCGGGCCTGACAGCGGCCTGACTCAGGCCGCGCGGGCCGGGATTACTTCTTTTCTTCCTTGACGCGGTACACCAGCACGGCGGTGCTGGCCAGCGACAGCACCTTGGCGGTGACGCTGCCCAGCAGCAGGCGCGACAGGCCGCTGCGGCCGTGGCTGCCGATGAAGATCAGGTCGCAACCCGCGTCGGCGGCGGCCTGGACGATGCCGTCGGCCACATTGAAGTTGGACACGGCGCGCGCCTCGGACTTCACGCCGGCGGTGTCGGCGCGGTCGGTGATCTGCTTGAGGTACTTGTCGGCCTGCTCGGCCGAGGCCTTTTCGTAGTCTTCGTCGGTAATGGCGTAGGCCGCGGCCATGCCGTCGAAACCGATGGTGGCGGCGAACGGCTGCGTCACGTAGAGGGCGACGACGTCAGCGCCCACCGAGCGCGCGAAGGAAATGCCGGCGTTGGCGGCTTGGGCCGACAGCGGCGAGCCGTCGGTGGGAATCAGGATCTTCTTGAACATCTTGCCTGCTCCTGTTTGAGAGGAAGCTCCATGCTACCGGAAACCCGCCAGGTTCACATCAAGCGAACCCGGGGTCCTTGATGCGCGTCAACCCAGCTGCTGGGCGGCGGCGAACAGATTGGTGCAGCGGGTGCCGGTGCGGCAGTACGCCAGCACCGGACCCGGCAGGGTACGCAGCAGTTCGGCGAAGCGGACCACGTCGGCCGCGGTCATGGCGCTGCCGACGACCGGCTGGTATTCGATTTTCAGACCGGCGGCGGCGGCGGCCTTGGAGACGTCGGCGGCGGTCGGCTGGTCGGGGCCGCCCTCGAAGTCGGGACGGTTGATGATGACGCTCTTGTAGCCGGCGGCGGCCACGTCGGCCATGTCGTCGGGACCCAGTTGCGGGGCGACGGCGAAGTTCTCGGTGAGGGGCTTGATCGGTGCGGACATGGCGATTCCTTGATGGGGGTGACTGCGTATTATTGTAGGAGCCGTTTCAGGCGAAAAGTTTTTCCAGCAGATTCCAGACGCCGCGGTCATCGACCATCGGC
Source organism: Achromobacter sp. 2789STDY5608621 (assembly GCF_001299375.1). Classification (NCBI taxonomy): domain Bacteria; kingdom Pseudomonadati; phylum Pseudomonadota; class Betaproteobacteria; order Burkholderiales; family Alcaligenaceae; genus Achromobacter; species Achromobacter sp. 2789STDY5608621. Next base: position 36,263 of record NZ_CYTU01000032.1, read on the forward strand.
ACCGAAAACCGCAACATGGTCGACGGCCCCTGCGACGGCGAGAACAGCGTGCCGGGCGCCAGCAGCATGCCCTGGTCGGCGGCGGCGCGGGCCAGCACCTCGCTGTCGCGCCCGCAATCGGCCCACACGAACATGCCCGCCTGCGGTTCGTGCCGGATCGTCAGGCCGAGCTTCTGCAGGCCCTTCAGGCAGCGCTGGCGGGCCTCGTCCACCCGCAGCCGCACGCGCTCGATATGGCGCCGGTACTGCCCTTCCATCAGCACCCGGTGCACCACCCGCTCGCCCAGCTCGGGCGAGGTCAGCCCGGCCAGCATTTTCAGGTCGGCCAGTTTCTGCAGGATGTCAGGATTGGCGGCCAGGTAGCCGACGCGCAGGCTGGCCGCCAGCATCTTGGAATAGCCGCTGACCAGGATGACGCGGTTGAGCCGGTCCAGCACCGCCAGCTTCATGGCGCCGCCCGGATGCAGCTCGCCGTAGGTGTCGTCTTCCACCACCATGAAGTCGTGGCGCTCGGCGATGCGCAGGATGTCGTAGGCGGCGCCGGCCGACAGGGTGTGGCCGGTGGGGTTGTGGACCGCGCTGTTGATGATGAACAGTTTCGGCTTGTGCTGCGCCGCCAGTTGCTCGAGCAAGGCGGTGTCGGGGCCGTCGGGGCCGCGCGGCACGCCGATAAGCCGGGCGCCGAAGGCGGCCAGGCGGCCGAAGATGACGAACCAGGCCGGATCCTCGACCAGCACGGTATCGCCCGGCTGCACCAGCAGGCGGGCGATCAGGTCCAGCGCGTGGGTGACGCCGTTGGTGGTGAGCAGGTTGCGCTCGGGATGGGCCGGCACGCCGTCGCTTTGCAGCGAGGCGGCGATCTGCTGGCGCAGCGGCGAAAACCCCTGCGGATGGCCATAGGACACGAGATGGCCGCGCACCGAGCGGCCCACGGCGCGCACCGCGCCCGCCACCATTTCAGGATCGAGCCAGTCGGCCGGCAGCAGGCCGGCGCCGCCCGGCATGCCGGGGCCGCCCCCCTCGCGGAACATACTGCGCAGCAGCCAGGCGATATCGACCCGCGCCGGCGGCGTGAAATTCTGCGTCGACGCCGGCACGGCGACCGGGGCCAGCGGCCCGCTGCGGGCGCGCACGAAAAAGCCGGCGCCGCGCCGCGACTGCACCAGGCCGCGCGCCACCAGCCGGTCGTAGGCTTCCACCACCGTGAAGCGGCTGACGCCGGACTGTTCGGCCATCTTGCGGATGGACGGCAGCCGGGTGCCGGGGCGCAGCCCCTGTTCGTCGATGCGCCGGGCCAGGCCGTCGGCCAATTGCGCCACCAGCGTGGCGTCGGCCTGGCGCACGGGCTGCCAGGGCATGGAAGGCGAAGCAACTGTCATGGGGATTTCACCAGGCCAGTGGTTGAAGTGACATGTATAAGTGTACCGGTACTGTACCGATAACTATGCGTAGAGTGACAGCAATGGCATCAGCCCGCAAGTCCCGCGGACCGCCCCCATTTTTCGACGCCCCGCCATGAACCGCTCCGTGCCGTATCCCGCCCTCCAGGCCGCCCCCGCCGCGTCGCCCAGGGAAGGCTACGGCTACGGCTTCCTGGGGGTGCTGGTGTTTTCGCTGACGCTGCCGATGACGCGCGTGGCGGTGACCGAACTGCCGCCGCTGCTGGTGGGCCTGGGACGCGCCCTGCTGGCCGCGGTGCCGGCCCTGGCGCTGCTGTGGCTGACCCGCAGCCGCCGGCCCGCGCGCGCCGAATGGCCGGGCGTGATCCTGGCCGCGCTGGGCATCGTGGTCGGCTGGCCGCTGGCCTCGTCGCTGGCGATGCAGACCGTGGCGTCGTCGCACGGCGCGGTGTTCAACGGCCTGCTGCCCCTGTCGACCGCCGTGTTCGCGGCCTGGCGCAGCGGTGAACGGCCCTCGCCCGCTTTCTGGGCCTGGGCCGCGGTGGGCGCCTTGCTGGTGGCGGCGTTCGCCTTGCGCGAGGGCCACGGCGCGCTGTCGATCGGCGATTTCTGGCTGCTGCTGGCGGTGCTGCTGGGCGGTCTGGGTTATGCCGAGGGCGCCCGCGCCGCGCGCACCCTGGGCGGCTGGCGCACCATCTGCTGGGCGCTGGTGATCAGCGCGCCGGTGCTGGCCGCGCCGGTGGGCTGGATGGCCGCGCAACAGCCCGGCTGGCCGCGCGCGGACGTGGTCGCGGCCTGCGCCTACCTGGCGTTCGGTTCGATGTTCCTGGGATTTTTCGCCTGGTATCGCGGCCTGGCCGCGGGCGGCATCGCCCGGGTCGGGCAGATTCAATTGCTGCAGCCGTTCCTGACGGTGCTGGCCGCAGCCCTGTTTTTCGACGAAGCGGTGGACCCGGGCACCTACCTGTTCGCCGCCGCCGTCATCGTGGTCATCGCCGGCGGACGCCGCGCGATCATTGGAGTCAAGAAATGACGTTGTTCCCCGCCAGCCTGGCCGATGTGCCGCTCGCTTCCCTGTCCTTGCTGGGTCCCCTGGCGCTGTTCGCCCTGGTCAGTTCGATCACGCCCGGGCCGAACAACGTCATGCTGGCCGCGTCCGGCCTGAACTTCGGCTTTCGCCGCAGCATGCCGCACCTGCTGGGCGTGAACCTCGGCTTCACGCTGATGATCTTCCTGGTGGGCGTGGGGCTGGGGTCGGTGTTCCAACAGGTGCCGCAGCTGTACACCGTGCTCAAGTACGTAGGCGCCGCCTACCTGCTGTACCTGGCCTGGAAGATCGCCAACTCGGGCGGCATGGAGGATGGCGCCGTCAGCGGCAAGCCGATGACCTTCCTGCAGGCGGCCGCGTTCCAGTGGGTCAACCCCAAGGCCTGGGTGATGGCGGTCGGCGTGATCGCCACCTACACGCCGCAAGCCGGCTTCTTCGCCAACCTGGTCATCGCCACGGTGGTGTGCGGCATCGTCAACCTGCCCAGCATCGGCATCTGGGTCACGTTCGGCACCGCCCTGCGGCGCGTGCTGCACAAGCCCTGGGCGATCCGCGCCTTCAACATCAGCATGGCCCTGCTGCTGGTGGCCTCGCTGTATCCGGTGGCGCTGGAGGCCTTGCACTGACGCGGCCGGATCAGGCCAGCAGCGCGACCACCACGGCGGGCGTGACCAGCACATTGAACAGCCCCGCCATCACCATCACCAGCCCGGCCACCGCGCCCTCTTCGGCCGCCAGCTCGCGGGCCTTGGCGGTGCCGGCGCCATGCGCGCCCATGCCGAACAGGGCGCCGCGCGCCAGGGCCGAGCGCAGCGGCAGCCAGCGGCGCATGCACTGGCCGATGGCCGCGCCGAACACCCCGGTGACGATGACGAACACCGCGGTCAGGTCCGGCGCGCCGCCGACGTGCGACGACACCGCCACCGCGAACGGCGTGGCCACCGAGCGCGGCAACAGGCTCAGCCGCAGATCCGGCGGCAGGTCAAGCAGGCTGCCCAGCGACCAGGCGCTGAGACCGGCGATGGCGCTGCCGACCACCACGCCCGCCGCCAGCACCGGCCAGTAGCGGCGGATCAGCGCGCGCTGCTCGTACAGCGGCAGCGCGAAGGCGACGATCACCGGCCCCAGCATCATCATCAGCCAGTGCGAGCCGGACATGTAGTCGCGGTAGCCGGTGTGCAGCAGCAACGCCAGCATCAGCAGCAGGGCCGGCGCCACCACCAGCGTGGACGTCCACCAGTACGCATAGCGGCGGTAGAACAGGCGCGCGCAGACATAGGCCAGCACGGTGGCCAGCGGCCAGAACAGCAGATTGAATTCAGCCCGCATGGCGGTTCATCCAGCGGTAGCAGAGGTCGATCGTCAGCGCCGTGCCGGCCATGACCAGCGCGGTGCCCAGCAGGATCACGACCAGCAGCTTGGCGCCCAGCACGCCCAGGAATTCGCGATGGTCCAGCAGCGACATCACCGCGGGCACGAAGAACAGCAGCATTTCGCCCAGCAGCCAGCTGGCGCCGCGATGCACATTGCGCACCCGCAACAGGCCCGAAGCCAGCAGCGCCAGCACCAGCGCCATGCCGATGACGCCGCCCGGCACCGGCAGGCCGGCCGCGTTGGCCAGCATCTGGCCCAACAGGGAGAACAGGGTGATGAGGACGATCTGCAGCAAGCGGCTGCGGCGCAGCACGCTGCGCAGGAGGACGGGATAGCGAGGGCGAGACATGGGGAGGGATTCCAGCGGATGGAACCGTTTTACGCCTGCCCGCATCATAGATAAAATGAATTTGTCGAATCCAACCCATTCCAATCAGGCATAACCATGGATCTGCGGCCCTTGCGCGCATTGGTGGAGGTGGTCCGTCAGGGCGGTTTTTCCCAGGCGGCCAAGACCGTGTTCGCCACCCAGCCCACGGTGAGCAAGGCCGTGCGCCAGCTGGAGGACGAAATCGGCATGCCCCTGCTCGACCGCCAGGCGCAGCCGCCGCGGCTGACCGAGGCCGGCGAAATCGTTTACCGGCGCGCGGTCAAGATGTTGGCCGAACGCGACGATCTGTACGCCGAGCTGGACGAGCTGCGCGGCCTGAAGCGCGGCGTGTTGCGGCTGGGCCTGCCGCCGCTGGGCAGCAACGCGCTGTTCGCGCCGATGTTCGCGCGCTTTCGCAGCCGCTATCCGCAGATCGAGATCAGCCTGCTGGAACATGGCGGCCATCGGCTCGAGGAAATGGTGATGGCCGGCGAGATCGAGCTGGCCGCTTCGCTGCGTCCGGAATCCGGCGAGCTCGACTGGCAGCCGGTGGCGCGCGAACCACTGATCGCGCTATTGCCCGCCGACCATGCTGACGCGCGCGCCGCCGCCATCGGCCTGGAACAACTGCGCGACTCGCCCTTCATCCTGTTCGAGACCGGCTTCGCGCTGAATCGCGTCATCCTGGACGCCTGCCAGCGGGCCGGCTTCGCCCCGGCGATCGCCGCCCGCAGCGGCCAGATCGACTTCATCGTGGCGCTGGTCATGGCTGGCATGGGCGTGGCCTTCCTGCCGCGCCTGAAGGCCAACGAGGAACGGCACGCGGGCGTCGCGCGGGTGCCGCTGCGCGATCCCGGCACGGACTGGGAGATGGGCCTGGTGTGGCGTCGCGGCGGCTATCTGTCGCATGCCGCCCAGGCCTGGCTGGCGCTGGCGCGCGAGATGCATCCGGATACCGCTTGACGCGAGCCGCCAACACCCGCCGTTGTATGCTGGCGCCGGAACCGTGCCCGTCGGCGCGGGTCATATCTTCCATGCCCGCCCTGCCCCGCCCCACCCTGCGCCGCCTGATCGGCGCCGCCGTGCTCGCTGCCGCCAGCGTGGTCGGCTGCTCGCAGCTCGACTCCTGGCAGCGCCAGACCATCTTCTCGCCCCAGTCCGAGCCGCAGACCTGGTGGCGCGAGCCGGCCCAGGGCACCCAGGTCTACGACCTGGCGCTGGCCAACGGCGACAAGGTGCGCGCCTGGTACTGGCAAAGCCCGCAAGCCAACGCGCCCACCGTGCTGTATCTGCACGGCGCGCGCTGGAACCTCAATGGCAGCGCCTTCCGCATCGACGGCTGGACCCGCAAGGGCTATTCGATCCTGGCCATCGACTACCGCGGCTTCGGCGCCTCGACGCCGCGCTTGCCTTCCGAATCCAGCGCGCTCGAAGACGCCATGGCCGGCCTGAAGGAGCTGGCACGCCTGCAACCGGATCCGGCGCGCCGTTTCGTCTACGGCCACAGCCTGGGCGGCGCCATCGCCATCGACCTGGCCGCGCGGCCGGGCCAGCCCGACTTCGCCGGCCTGATCGTGGAATCCAGCTTCACCAGCATCAGCGCCATGCTGGCCACCATGAAGTGGGGCCGCGTGCCCGGCGCCAGCCTGCTGGTGACGCAGCCGTTCGACTCGGTCGACAAGCTGGCCGCCATGCACACGCCGATGCTGTTCATGCACGGCACCGCCGACCGCGTGGTGCCGCACACCATGAGCGACGAACTCTACGCGGCCGCGCGCAGCGTTTCGCCCGACCTGAAGCGACTGGTCAAGATCGAGGGCGCCACCCATTCGGGCGCGTTCCGCAGCGGCGAACAGTACGACGACGCCGTCAAGACCTTCATCCAGGACGCCAGCCGCGCGTATCGCCGCAAGGCCGGCTGACGCGGCAGACCCGCGTCGTCATCGCCTTATTCAACCCATTGTGTCTTTTCCCGGGGGAAAACCCGCTCTCGGGAAACTCCCATATCAAAATATCTTCTAAATATATTTAACGGATATTAGACTTTCTCCCACCCGCCGCTCTTCCTTCGCGGCGCCGGCCATCCGAGGAGAATCAAGTTGAGTAACGTGCGTTGGCAGGGCGTCTTTCCTGCCGTAACCAGTAAATTCCATGCCGACGAAACCCTCGACTTCGAAGCGATGCGCAAGCATTTCAGCTTCCTGATCGACAACGGCGTGCATGGCCTCGTCACCTGCGGTTCGCTCGGCGAAGCCAGCACCCTGACGCTGGAGGAAAAGCTGGCGGTGACGCGTTGCGCCGTGGAAGTCAGCGGCGGCCGCATCCCGGTGCTGGCCAACGTGTCAGAGACCAGCACCCGCGAGGCGCTGCGCTTCATCAAGGCGGCGGTGGAACTGGGCGTGGACGGCTTCATGCTGATGCCCTCGCTGATCTACGTGGCCGATGCGCGCGAGGCGATGCAGAGCATCCGCACCATGGCCGAGGCCGCCGCCAAGCCCTGCATGATCTACAACAACCCGGTCGCCTACCGCGTCGACCTCAAGCCCGAGCACATGGCCGAGCTGGCCGACTGCCCATGGCTGGTGGCGATCAAGGAAAGCAGCGACGACATCCGCCGCGTGACCGACCTGCGCAACAAACTGGGCGACCGCTTCCAGCTGTTCATCGGCGTCGACGACCTGTCGTTCGAAGCCCTGGCGCTGGGCGCCGACGGCCTGCTGGCCGGCCTGGTGACCGCGTTCCCGCGCGAGACCGTGGCCCTGTACGACCTGATGAAGGCCGGCAAGTGGCAGGAAGCGCTGGCGCTGTACCAGTGGTTCACGCCGCTGCTGCACCTGGACGTCTCGACCAAGCTGGTGCAGAACATCAAGCTGGCCGAGACCCTGGCCGGCGTCGGCAACGAGCACGTGCGCCGTCCGCGCCTGCCGCTGGTGGGCGCCGAGCGCGAGCGCTGCGCCGGCATCATCGAAGCGGCGCTGGCCAAGCGGCCGCGGCAATACCAGTCGAAGTAAGCGACCCAGCCCGAAGCAGGACCGGCGCGCCCGCATGGCCGTGGCGCGCCGTCCTTGCGCCAGCCTCTCGGACACCATGCACAGCGACATCATCCTTCAGACCCGGGGCCTCACCAAGGAATTCCGCGGCTTCGTGGCGGTCAACGACGTCAACCTGAGCGTCAGGCGCGGCGCGATCCATGCCCTGATCGGACCCAACGGGGCCGGCAAGACCACGGTCTTCAACCTGCTCACCAAGTTCCACATCCCGACCCGCGGCGCGATCGTCTACGACGGCGTCGACATCACCGGCGAACGGCCGGCGCAGACGGCGCGGCGCGGCATCGTGCGCTCGTTCCAGATCTCGGCGGTGTTCCCGCAATTGTCGGTGCGCGAGAACGTGCGCGTGGCCTTGCAGCGCAAGCTGGGCGTGGACTATTGCTTCTGGCGTTCGGAGCGCTCGCTGGAGCGGCTGCATGCGCGGGTCGAGGAGCTGCTCGACCAGGTCGGCCTGCGCGCGCAGCTGGACGTGGCCGCGGGCGACCTGCCCTACGGCCGCAAGCGCACGCTGGAGATCGCCACCACGCTGGCGCTGGAGCCCGAACTGCTGTTGCTGGATGAGCCGACCCAGGGCATGGGCCACGAGGACGTGGACCGCGTCAAGCACCTGATCAAGCAGGTCTCGGCGGGCCGCAGCATCCTGATGGTGGAACACAACATGAAGGTGGTGGCCGACATCTGCGACACCATCACCGTCCTGCAACGCGGCGAGATCCTGGCCGAGGGTCCGTACGCCGAGGTATCCGCGAACCCCGCGGTGCGCGAAGCGTACATGGGAGCGGAAGATGAATGACAAGACCCCGGCGCGGTCCATGCTGGAAATCCGCGGCCTGCACGCCTGGTATGGCGAATCGCACATCCTGCACGGCATCGACCTGGACGTGAAGGCGGGCGAGTGCATCACGCTGCTGGGCCGCAATGGCGCCGGCCGCAGTTCGACCCTGAAGTCGGTGCTGGGCCTGGTGGGCCGGCGCAGCGGCTCCATCAAGGTGCAAGGCCAGGAGACCATCGGCCTGCCGCCGCACAAGATCGCGCGCCGGGGCATCGGCTATTGCCCCGAAGAGCGCGGCATCTACGCCTCGCTGACCGCCGAGGAGAACCTCATGCTGCTGCCCTCGGTGGGGCCGGACGGCATGTCGGTGGAAGAGATCTACACGATGTTCCCCAACCTGAAGGAACGCGCCCACAGCCCCGGCACCCGGCTGTCGGGCGGCGAGCAGCAGATGCTGGCGATGGCGCGCATCCTGCGCACCGGCGCCCGCCTGCTGCTGCTCGATGAAATCACCGAAGGCCTGGCGCCCGTCATCGTGCAGGCGCTGGGCCGGGTGATCCGGCAATTGCAGGAGCGCGGCTACACCACCGTGCTGGTCGAGCAGAACTTCCGCTTCGCCCGGCACCTGGCCGACCGCCATTACGTCATCGAGCATGGCCAGGTGGCCGCCGTGATCGAGCGGGCCGAAGTCGAGCGGTCGCAGGACCGGCTCAACGCCTTGCTCGGCATCTGAGGGCCGTCGCGCGCAGTTCCCCGTCGTTGCAGTTTCCCGTGGTGCTTCCGACCGCAGTCCCCCCATTCCCATACGGAGCGTAGTCAGATGAAATTGAATCGAATCGCAGCGGCGCTGTGCGCCATCGGCCTGGCAGGCGTCGCCCACGCCGAGGCCGGCATCAGCGACGGCATCGTCAAGGTCGGCGTGCTGACCGACCTGTCCGGCGTCTATTCCGACCTGGCCGGCAACGGCTCGGTGATCGCGGCGCGCATGGCGGCCGAGGAAATGGGCAACAAGGTGCTGGGCAAGCCGGTCGAAGTGGTGGCCGCCGACCACCAGAACAAGCCCGACGTCGCCGCCAACCTGGCGCGCGAATGGTTCGACCAGGGCAAGGTCGACATGATCACCGACTTCCCCACCGCGTCGACCGCGCTGGCCGTGATGGAGATCGCGCGCCAGAAGAACCGCGTGACCATGCCGTCCGCGGGCCTGTCGACCGCGATCCTGGGCGAGAAATGCTCGCCGCTGAATGCGCAGTGGACCACCAACACCTATGCGCTGGCGGCCGGCACGGCGCGCGCGCTGGTCAAGGAAGGCAAGAAGACCTGGTACTTCATCACCGCCGACTACACGTTCGGCCATTCGCTGGAGAAGGACGCGACCGAAGTCATCCAGGAGAACGGCGGCAGCGTCGTAGGCGTATCGCGCCACCCCTTCCCCGGCAACGATTTCTCGTCGTTCCTGCTGAAGGCGCAGGCCTCCAAGGCCGACGTGATCGCCCTGGCCAACGCCGGCAACGACACCGTCAACGCGGTCAAGCAGGCCAATGAGTTCGGCATCACCAAGAAGCAGATCGTGGCGCCGCTGCTGACCTACATCTCGGACGTGCACAGCATGGGCCTGGCCAAGGCGCAGGGCATGTACCTGACCGAGGCGTTCTACTGGGACTACGACGACGCCTCGCGCGCCTGGGCCAAGAAGTTCTTCGAGAAGGCCAAGAAAATGCCGACGGCCTCGCAGGCCGGGGTCTATTCGGCCACGCTGTCGTACCTGAAGGCGATCGAGGCGGCCGGCACCGACGAGGCGCCGGCGGTCATGGCCAAGCTGCGCGAAATGACCATCAACGACGCCGTGATCCGCAACGGCAAGCTGCGCGCGGACGGCGCGCTGGTGCACGACATGCTGCTGTTGCAGGTGAAGGCGCCGGCCGAGTCCAAGGCGCCGTGGGACTACTACCACGTCAAGGCCGTGCTCAAGGGCGACGAAGTCTTCCCCAAGCCGCAAGCCGCCTGCCCCCTGAACAAGTCATGACGCCCGCCGGCGCCGGGCGGCTTGCGCCCGGCGCCGGTTCGATCCGCCCGCGGCGCGCGGCAACGCGCGCCTCCCGCAAACCGACGCGTCCCGTGTCCGACCGCCGCCCACTATGTTCGACATCTCGCTTCCCGCCCTGCTCGCCCAACTGCTGGTGGGGCTGATCAACGGCTGCTTCTACGCCATTCTCAGCATGGGGCTGGCCATCATCTTCGGCCTGCTCAACATCGTCAATTTCACCCATGGCGCCCAGTTCATGATGGCGGCGTTCCTGGCGTGGATCGGCTTCACCCAGCTGCCGCAGCTGCTGGGCCCGGGCGCGCAGATCAATTTCTGGGCGGCGCTGGTGCTGGCGCCGCTGCTCGTCGGCGCGGTCGGCGTGGTCATCGAAAAGACGCTGCTCAAGCGGCTCTATCACCTGGACCACCTGTACGGCCTGCTGCTGACCTTCGGCATCGCGCTGATGATGGAAGGCGGGTTCCGCTACTTCTACGGCATTTCCGGCGTGGGCTACGAGCCGCCCGAGATCCTGCAGGGCGGCTTCGACCTGGGCTTCATGTTCCTGCCGGCGTACCGCGCCTTCGTGGTGGTGGCGTCGCTGCTGCTGTGCCTGCTGACCTGGTACCTGTTCGAGCGCACCCGCCTGGGCGCGCTGCTGCGCGCCGGCACCGAGAACGCCCGGCTGCTGCAGGCCTTTGGCGTCAACGTGCCGGTGATGATCACGCTGACCTACGGCTTCGGCGTGGCGCTGGCCGGCGTGGCGGGCGTGCTGGCCGCGCCCGTCATGCAGATCAACCCGCTGATGGGCTCCAACCTGCTCAATATCGTGTTCGCGGTGGTGGTGATCGGCGGCCTCGGCTCGATCATGGGCGCCATCGTCACCGGCCTGGCGCTGGGCCTGCTGGAAGGCCTGGCCAAGGTGTTCTACCCCGAAGCGTCCACCGTGGTCGTGTTCATCGTGATGGCGGTGGTGCTGCTGAGGCGCCCCGCGGGCCTGTTCGGCAAGGAGAAATAAGGTGTCGCGCTTCCCTCTTTCCATCCGCATCCTGGCGCTGCTGCTGGTGCCGGCGCTGCTGGTCCCGTGGTTCCCGCAAGTGGTCTATCCGGTGTTCGTGATGAAGGTGCTGTGCTTCGCGCTGTTCGCGCTGGCCTTCAACCTGCTGACCGGCTTCACCGGCCTGGTGTCGTTCGGCCATGCCGCCTTCTTCGGCTGGGCCGGCTATGCGGCCGGCGAAATGATGATCCTGTACGGCGCGGCCGGCCTGCCGCCCGAGCTGGCGATACTGTGCGGCGTGGCCATGGCCGCCGCCATCGGCTATGCGATCGGCTGGCTGGCGATCCGCCGCACCGGTATCTATTTCGCCATGATCACGCTGGCGCTGTCGCAGGTGGCCTACTTCATGGCGGTGCAGGTCCGCTGGACCCGCGGCGAGGACGGCATGCAGGGCATTCCGCGCGGCAAGTTCCTGGGCCTGGTCGACCTGAGCGCCGACACCAACATGTATTACTTCACGCTCGGCGTGTTCGTGCTCGGGTTCCTGTTCGTCTACCGGGTCATCCATTCGCCCTTCGGACAAGTGCTCAAGACCATCCGCGACAACGCGCCGCGGGCGATTTCGCTGGGGTACGATACGGATCGGTGCAAGCTGCTGGCGTTCGTGCTGTCGGCCTCGGTGGCCGGCCTGGCGGGTTCGCTCAAGGCGCTGGTGCTGCAGCTGGTGGCGCTCAACGACGTGTCGCTGGCCACCTCCACCGAAGTCCTGCTGATGACGCTGCTGGGCGGGATCGGCACCGTATGGGGCCCCGTGGTGGGCGCCACGCTGGTCGTCAGCCTGCAGAACTACCTGGCCACCCTGGGCGATGTCGTCACCATCGTCATCGGGTTGATTTTCGTGTTGTGCGTGTCGTTCTTCCGGCGCGGGTTCGTCGGCGAATGGCTGGCCTACACGCAGTGGCGCAAAACGAAGGAAAACAACCGTTGATGGCAGGAGCAGAACCCAAACGGCGCGCCGCCGACGTCGCCTACGACCAGATCGAAAGCATGATCGCCACCCTGCAATTGCAGCCGGGCAGCGCGGTCGTGGAAGCCGATCTGGTCGAAAAGACCGGCCTGGGCCGCACCCCGCTGCGCGAAGCCTTGCTGCGCATGGTGGCGGCCGGCCTGATCCGCCAGGAACCGCGGCGCGGCCTGCGGGTCTCGATGATCCAGCTGGCCGACCACATGGACCTGATCCAGACCCGCCGGGCGCTGGAGCAGCTGATCGCCGCCAGCGCCGCGCGCCGCGCCACGCCGGCGCAGCGCGGCCAGATCGTCGAATGCGCGACGCAGATGGTGCGCGCGGCCGAGGGCGGCAACCTGGACGACTACATGCAGGCCGACCAGTTGCTCGACCACGTCTGTCACAGCGCCTGTCGCAACGTGTCGGCGGTGAATGCGGTGGAACCGCTGATCATCCAGTGCCGCCGCTTCTGGTACGCCTACCAGCACGAGGGCGACATCGCCGAAGGCGCGCGCCGCCACATGGCCATGGCCGCCGGCATCGCCACGGGCGACGAAGCGGCGGCCATCCAGGGCGCGGATTCGCTGATGGACTACCTGGAGATGTTTACGCGCAAGGTGATTGACGCGTAGCGCTCGCGGCCGGGGCGGCGGCGTCCTTGGCGCCGCGCGCCAGCCAGGCCAGGACGCGCGGGCGGGCGCGGTCGTAGCCCAGGTTGTAGAAGAAGGCGTACGGCAGGTAGAACAGCACCAGCGCGATGTCCAGCACGAAGGCCTGCCACAGGCTGATGTTCAGCCACCAGGCGGCCAGCGGGATCACGATCAGGATCAGCCCGAGCTCGAAGCCGAACGCGTGGATCACGCGCACGCGCAGGTTGCGGGTGATGCCCAGGCGGTTCTCCAGGCGGTCGAAGCCGGCGTTGTAGATCATGTTCCAGACGAGCGCGACCCAGGCGATCACGGCGGTCAGCACGCCCATTTCGAACAGCGACTTGCCCATGGCCCAGGCGGCCACCGGCGCGCACAGACCGATGGCGAGGATTTCGAACAGGAAAGCGTGGATGAAGCGCTCTTTGATGGTTTTCTTGGCTTGTGTCATGACCCACCTCTGAGGTCGTTTGTTTCAGTGACCGGGGGATTTTCGACGATATTTCCGGTACGATAAAGATAGAATCCATCGGAAAATCCGATACAACACCCGACCATGCGCCATTCCCTGGAATCCCTGGCCACCTTCGCCCAGGTGGCTGCCGAGGGCACGTTTTCGGCCGCGGCCCGCAAGCTGGGCAAGAGCCAGTCCACTGTCAGCGAGACCATCGCCAACCTCGAGGTCGACCTGAACGTGACGCTGTTCGACCGCAGCCAGCGCCAGCCGTCCCTGACCGAGGCCGGCCAGGTGCTGCTGGGCCAGGCCTTGCAGGTGCTGGCGGCCAATGACCGCCTGAACCGCAGCGCCAGCCAGCTGTCGGCCGGACTGGAGCCGCGCCTGACCGTGGTGCTGTCGGATACGTTTCAGTCCGAAACCTTTGAGAACATGCTCAGCCAGATCGACCAGCGCTATCCGGCGCTGCGCTTCGAGTGCCTGATCGCGGAATACGAGGATGTGGTGGCGCTGGTGCAGCAGGGCCGCGCCCACCTGGGGCTGATGGCGGCGCAGGAAAGCTATCCGCCGGACATGGCCCACGCGACGCTGCGCGAGGCCTCGGAGATCGTGCTGTGCGTGGGTCGCGGCCATCCGCTGGCGGCGCTGTCGGGAGTCACCAAGGATCACCTGAAGACCGAGCGCGAGCTGCGCCTGAGCACCTACGAGCTGGATGACAAGGACCCCGCGCCGTCTCAGTCGACCTGGTCGGCGCCGGGCTACCTGATGCTGCTGGAAATGGCCACGCTGGGATTCGGCTGGACCGAGCTGCCGCGCTGGATGCTGCAACGCTTCGGCCGCGGGCAACTGGTGGAACTGGCGGTGCCGGGCTGGCCGCGTCAGATCCGGGTGGACGCGGTGTGGTCGACCCGCCGCCCGCTGGGGCCGGCCGGCGCCTGGCTGCTGCAGAGCCTGACGCGGGCCTGATGATGGAAGGCGCGGGAGCCGGCCTTGGCGCCTGGCGCGCCCGCCCGTCCCGCAAGGCCTAGCGCGCGCTGAGCGGCAGGCGCGAGATGCGCACGCCGTTGGCGGCCAGCCAGTCGCCCAGCTTGGGGCAGGCCAGCACGTCGAATTCCGCGCGGCGCTGGCGCGCCATGGCGCTGTCTCCGCGGCTGTTCTTGGCCGGATGGCACATCAGCAGATCGCAATCGCGGGCATTGAACAACCAGTTCTGCAGCAGGTCGGCATAGCGCCGCTTGCCGCCCTCGAAACCATAGACGCCCAGCAGCCGGCGGTTGGTGCGCAGGCCTTCGTCGCGGGCCTGGCGACCCAGCGCGGCCGCGCCCAGCGCACCGATGATGCGCGCCTTGATGGACTCCTTGAGCGGGATGCCGCTCAACATGCCCGGCGCGGTCTGGCGCAGCCAGGGCATGCGGGCGCCGTAGCGCTGCTTGAGCAGCCGCAGCAGACGGTCGCGGATAATCGGCAGCTGGTGCACGTGCTGGTGCCCGTCCACATAATCGGGCGCGCGGCCGAAAGCGGCCTCGAACGCGTCGAACTGGCGCGTCAGGTGCTGGTCGACCCAGTCCGCGTCCAGGCGCCCGGCGTAGGCGCGCAGGATCAGGCGCGACAGCGACGGCAGGTCCGCGTCGGCGCCCGAACCGAGCGGCTCGGTGAAGTTCACATGCAGGCCGAGGTCGGCATCGAGCGCCGCCAGGCGCGGCGCATTGGCGACGAAAGTCGGTCCCAGCGACAGGCAGCTGACCGCGCTCAGCCGGCCCATGCCCGCCAGCACGATCATGCCTTCATCAATGTCGGCATTCATGCCAAAATCATCACCGCAGACCACAATGCGCTTGGTCAAGCTCTCACCCCGCCATTTCTCTTCGACACGCCCCGCATGCGCGCCCTGCTTCAACAAGTCAGCCTGTTCATCGCCGTCGGATGCGCAGCGGCCGCCACCCACTGGGGCATCGCCGTCGCCAGCGTGGAAGCCTTCGGCGCCGCGCCACTCCTGGCCAACCTGATCGGCTGGCTGGTGGCGTTCGTGGTGTCCTTCAGCGGGCATTACCGGCTCACGTTCAGACATTCGACAACACCCTGGACCATAGCAGTTCGCCGTTTCTTCTTCATTTCAGCCATCGGCTTCGTCATCAATGAATCGGCTTACGCCTGGTTGCTACGGGTAACGGCCGTTCGCTATGACGTCCTGCTGGCAATCATCCTGATCGCATTGGCGGTCGGCACCTTCATCACGAGCCGGCTTTGGGCGTTCCGCCACAAGCCCGCTGCTTGAAGGCGGCGTCCGACACCACCTGCCACATCACGTATTTCACGCTGGTCGCCGTCGGCTCGCGGCCGGCCAGCGCGGCATAGCTGCCGGCATCCGAGCGCGTGCCCCAGACCCAGTAGCGCGCGCCATCGGGCGCCGCGCACAGGCGGGCCTGGAATTCCTCGGCGCTGATCAGCACCTGCTTGCCGACCTGGGGCTCGAACTTGGCGGCGTCGTAGAGTTCCTTGCGCCAGTTGTCGCGCACCGGCACTTCCGGATTGAGCCAGTCGTCCACCACCCAGGTCGGGTTGGGCGCCTTGGCGTACAGCGCCAGGTCGAACGGATAGGTATGCAGCGACACGAAGGTATCGCCGGGCTGCGCCAGCGAGCGGATCTGCGCGGCCAGCGGGCCGGCGCTGCCACGGGCGGAGTGGGCGGCGATGCCGATGGCCAGCACGCAGATGCCGGCGCCAACAGCGGCGCAGATGCGCACCAGGCGCGGCGTCAGCACATCGGCCTTCTGGCGGCCCGCGGCCACGATCACTTCGGCCAGCAGGAAGGCCAGCGGCGGCAGCGCCGGCAGCACGTAGCCGACCAGTTTGGAGTTGGGCAGCGAGAAGAAGCCCACCACCACCACGAACCAGACCAGCGCCAGGCGGCGCAGGTCGCGCTGCGGGCCCTCGGCCCAGAACGCCTTGCGCAGGATGCCGCCGCCCCACAGGGACCACGGCAGGCTCAGTCCGACCACCACGGGCAGGTAGAACCAGAACGGCTGGGCATTGTTGAAACCGGTGGCGGCGAAGCGCTGGAAATGCTGGTAGACGAAGAAGTAGTCGTAGAACCCGGGATAGCGGATCTGCATCAGCGCGAACCACGGCACCGCGACCACCGCGAACACCAGCAGCGCGGGCGGCCAGACCAGCGCGCCCAGGCCGCGCCAGCGGCGGCTCCAGACCAGCCAGATGAACAGGATGGCGCCCGGCAACACCAGGCCGATCAGACCCTTGGCCAGGACCGCCAGGCCGGCCAGCGCGGCGGCGGCCAGCGACATCCAGCGATAGGCCTCGCCGCGCTCGACGCGCAACGCGGTGTCGGCCGCGGCCAGCACGCACAGCGTGATCATGCCGGCGACCAGCATGTCCAGGTTGGCGAACTGCGAACCGCCGTAGAAGAACGGCACGGTGGCCAGCACCAGCGCGGTCAGCGTCGCGGTGGCGGCGTCGCGGTAGCGCCGCACGAAGGCGTACAGCGCGGCGATCGCGGCCCAGGAGGCCAGCAGCGACGGCAGGCGCGCGGCCCACGGATGCACGCCGAACACGGTGAAGGACAGCTCGGTCAGCCAGTAGTACAGCGGCGGCTTGTGGAAATACGGCATGCCGTCCAGCAGCGGCACCATGTGCGAACCGCTGCGCAGCATGTCCCAGGCGACGCCCGCGTAACGGCCCTCGTCGGGCAGCGTCAGGGGCCGAACCCAGGCCAGGAAGGCCAGCCAGAAGCCAATCGCGAGCAGGAACCTGCCCGCCGGCGGGATCCAATTGGAACGCGCCGGCTGTTGCATCGCGGCGGCCATCAGTGTGCGACCTTGTCGGTGCGGGCGGCCTGCCCCTGGCGGCGGCGCACGACGAACAGCGGGCGCCCCTTGACCTCGTCGAAGATACGGGCGACGTATTCGCCCACCACGCCCAGCGAGATCAGATTGACGCCGGCGAAGAACAGCACGGCCGTCACGATGGTGGTCCAGCCCGATACCGGGTTGCCGGACACCAGGAAGTCGATCACCAGGTAAACCGCGTAGGCCATCGCCAGCACGGCGAACAGCACGCCGACCAGGCTGACCAGGCGCAGGGGCCAGGTGGTGAAGGCGGTCAGGCCGTCCAGCGCCAGCCGCGCCAGGCGCATGCTGCCGAAGCGGCTGTCGCCGTGCATGCGTTCGTCGGGGGTGTAAGGCAGCGCCTCGCCCTTGAAACCGACCCAGGCGTACAGGCCCTTCATGAAGCGGGTGCGCTCGGGCAAGGCGTTCAGCGCGTCCACCACGTTGCGGCTCATCAGGCGGAAGTCGCCGGCGTGGGCCGGCACATCGACGCCGCGGGCGCCGCTCAGCAGCTTGTAGAACCAGCGGGCGCCGGTGCGCTTGACCCAGGATTCGTCGCTGCGGGTTTCGCGCACGGCGTAGACCATTTCGGCGCCGGCGGCCCAGCGGGCCAGCATCTGCTCGATCAGCGCGGGCGGATGCTGCATGTCCGCGTCCAGGCAGATCACGACGTCGCCGGTGGCGCTTTCGAGCCCGGCGCTGAGCGCGGCTTCCTTGCCGAAATTGCGCGACAGCTGCACGTAGCGGAAGCCGTCGTACTGGGACCATTCGGCCATCAGCGCCTCGGTGCCATCGGTGCTGCCGTCATCGGCGACGATGATCTCCCAGCCGGTGCACAACGCCGCCAGCCGGCTGCGCAGCAGCGGCAGCAGCACGCGCAGATTCTCACATTCATTCAGGCACGGAATGACGCAGGTGACGCAGGCGTCGTAAGGCACATTGGCGGCGGCCGTCCCCCAGAGCGCTTCAATGGGAAGCGCTTTGGTCAGGACTTGCTGCCCCTGGGGCTCGGACCGGAATTGGATATGCATGGTGCTCTGAAATTGGAATGCGGGACGTTATGCCGGGCAGTATGCGCAAGCCATCGTCGAATTTTCATCAAATGCCACGGCTATAAGACTGGTCGCATTCCGGCGATTCTAGGGAGCGGCGCCGCCAGGGATATAAAGTCGCGTAAATCTCTGTCCCCAATTTGTGAAGAGACGTGAAGCGGCGCTTCGCGGGCATCGGTAAAATGCGCGAAGTTCTTGTTTTCACAGGGTGTTATGCAATATCGAGTCCGCCCCATGCTGACCGCCGACGTGGATGCCATCCTGGACGTCCAGGCCGGCGCCTATCCGGGGTTCCTGCTGGAAAGCGCTGATTTCTTCCTGAACCGCCTGGCGCTGGCGCCGGCCCACTGCTGGGTGGCGCAGGCCGCCGCCGCGCCGGGCGACGCGCTGCTGGGCTATCTGGTTTCGTATCCATGGGACGCCGGCCTGCCGCCGACCCTGGACGCGCCGCTGGCCACGCTGCCCGAGCCCGCCGACCACTGGTTCCTGCACGACTGCGCCGTGGCGCCCTCGGCCCAGGGTCTGGGCGTGGGCCAGGCCCTGATGCGCACCGCGGCCGGGCACGCCACGCAGACGGGTCTGCGGCGCGCCAGCCTGGTGTCGCTGGGATCCGCGGTGGGTTACTGGCTGCGCCACGGCTATGCGCCGGTCGCCGCCGGCGGCCGCGACCTGGCCGCCAAGCTCGAGGGCTATGGACCGCAGGCCAGTTACATGGCGCGCGCCTTTCCGCTCTGACCTCCCGGGGGCTCCGCGCCCCCGCCCCTTTCGTCCGTTGCCCCGCGAGGCACGAAGGTTTTCATGATTTCACTCTCGCCCGTCCAATCCCTGCTGGCCTGCTGCCTGGTGCTGGCCATCGGCCGCGTCCTGACCACCCGCATCGGCGTGCTGGCGCGCTACAGCATCCCGGACCCGATCGTGGGCGGCCTGCTGTTCGCCATCGGCGCCTACGCGCTGTCGACCTGGGGCGGCCACGCCGTGTCCCTGGAAACCAGCATCAAGCCGACCCTGTTGCTGCTGTTCTTCGGCTGCATCGGCCTGACGGCGAACCTCAAATTGCTGGCCAAGGGCGGCCCGCGGCTGATCGCGTTCCTGCTGGCGCTGATTCCGTTCCTGGTGCTGCAGAACGCCGTGGGGCTGGGCATGGCCTGGCTGCTGGACATGCACCCGTTAATGGGGCTGCTGGGCGGCACCATCACGCTGGTCGGCGGGCACGGCACGGGCGCGGCCTACGCCACCCGCTTCGCCGACGTCAACAACATCCAGGACGTGATGGCGCTGGCCATGACGGCGGCGACGATCGGCCTGGTGCTGGGCGGCGTGGTCGGCGGCCCGGTGGCCGAATGGCTGATGCGCCGCCACAAGCTGGCCGGCGGCCTGGACCGCCAGTCGGCGGCGGGCCACGAGGCGCCCGACCTGACCGGGACCCAGCCGCCGTCGACCGCGGCCTCGTTCATCACCTCGATGACCGCCGCCTTCGTCTGCCTGGTGGCGGGCGGCTACCTGGCCACGCTGGTGGAGGGCGCGCCGGTGAGCCTGCCCAATTTCCTCTGGTGCCTGGCGACGGGCGTGCTGATCCGCAACGGCGGCGAACACCTGGGCCTGAAGCTGGACGACCGCGCCACCGAGATCATCGGCACCATCACGCTGTCGCTGTTCCTGGCCATGACGATGATGACGCTGGACCTGACCAGCGTGGCGCGGCTGGCCGGGCCGCTGGCGCTGATCCTGGCGGTGCAGACGCTGTTCTGCGCGCTGTATTCGGCCTGGGTGGTGTTCCGGCTGCTCAAGAGCGACTACGAAGCCGCCATCATGTCGGCCGCGTTCTGCGGCTTCTCGCTGGGCGCCACGGCCACCGCCATCGCCAACATGCAGGCGCTGACGCGGCGCCACGGCCCGGCGCCGCAGGCCTTCATCGTGGTGCCGGTGACGGGCGCGTTCCTGGTCGACATCCTCAACGTGATCGTCCTGACCTCGTTGATTTCCCTGCCGTTCGTGGGAGGGATGTGACCATGCTGAAGCGATTCCTGCTGCTGGCCCTGTGCCTCCTGCTGGCCGCCTGCGGCCGCGCGCCCGATGCCGACGCGCTGCGAGCCGACGTCGAGCGCGGCCTGGCCGCCACCTATGGCGCGGGCCTGTTCCGCATCGACCAGCTCAAGCGCATGGGGTCGGCCGCCGACAGCAGCGCGCCGGCCGGCGAAACCCGCCGCGTGGTCTATTACGACCTGCGGCTGGCGGTGACGCGCGACATCGCGCTGGGCGCCTGGGATCAGCCCGGGGCCGCGGCCCTGGTGACCCTGCTGGGCGCCGGCCCGCGCAGCATCAGCGGCGTGAAATCCAGCGGCAACCAGGCCGGCGACGAGATCGTCGCGCACGCCAGCGCCATCTACCGCCAGGACGGCGACGCCTGGACGCTGGTGACCCCGGCCGGCTTCAAGGCCGCCGAGGCGCCGTCGCTGGACACCGGCGCGCCGCCGCCCGTGACGCAGCGGCTGCTCGACACCCTGGACCAGATCACCCATTCGGTCGCCTACAGCGCCTCCAGCACGGCGCAGCACGTGGTGCAACAGGAGCTGGAACGCTCCGTGGCGCGAATCAACGGCCGGCTGGCGCGGATGCAGCAGGGCTATCCGCTGGCGGGCGGCCCGGATCGCGGGGAATACGTCACGTTCGCGCGCGCGCTGGGCGCCGTGGGCCAGGCCCGTCAGATCCGCGTCACGCCGCTGATCACCGGCGGCGGGGCCGAGAACATCGCCCTGCTGCGCAGCGGCGACGCGGTGGTCGGACTGGCGCAGGCCGACACCGCCAAGCTGGCGTACGAGGGCCGCGGTCCGTTCGCGTCGCAGGGGCCGTTCGCCGGCCTGCGGGCGCTGGGCAGCCTCTATCCCGAAATGGTGCACATCGTCGTGCGCGACGACGCCAGGCTGCGCGGCGTGCGTGACCTGAAGGGCAAGAAGATCGCGCTCGGCGCGCAGGGATCGGCGGTGCGCGCCACGCTGGAAGCCGTGCTGGCCGCGCATGGCCTGCAGGCCGGACGCGACTACGAGGCGGTGCCCACCCCCTTCACCGCTTCGCTGCCGGCGCTGAACGCCGGCACCATCGACGCCGCCGCGCAGGTCATCGGCATTCCCGCCACGCCCTTGCGCGACGCGCTGACCCAGGCGCACCTGAAGCTGCTGCCGCTCGATCCGGCCGCGGTCAAGGCCCTGGCCGCGCAGGACGACGCGCTGATGCCGCTGGGGATACCGGCGGGCACCTACCCGAACCAGCCTGAACCGGTGGCCACCATCGGCACCGCGGCGCTGCTGCTGACCACCTCGGACCTGACCCGCGACGAAGCCCTGCAGGTGGTGCGGGCGGTCTACCAGACCGGACAGGACCTGCTGGCCGCCGGTTCGCCGCAGGGCGCCCAGGTCAACGTCGCCAACGCCCGGCGCGGCCTGACCGTGCCGCTGCACGACGGCGCCGAGGAAGGACTGGCCGCGCTCGAAAATGCCAAACCGCGCTGACCGCGCTTGCGCTTATGATGGCGCTCCCAATCAGGAATCTTCATGAACAAATTCGATCTGCAAAAGAACCAGGCGCTGAAACTGGCCGGCCAACTCAAGCAAGCCGCCACGCCCGACCGCTTCGGCACCGCCTCCCAGGCGCCTGACCGCCGTGAACAGCGCAAGCTGGATCAGGCCGCCGGCCTGGTGCCCTTTCCCGTGAAGCTGTCGCAGGCCCAGGCGGACCAGTTGCGCGCCGCCGCCGCCGAACGCGGCGTGAGCACCAACGACATCGTCGCCGAGGCGCTGCAGAAGGCCCTGGGCTGATGCATATCTGGGTCGACGCCGACGCCTGCCCCGGCGTCATCAAGGACATCCTGTTCCGCGCCGCGCAGCGCTGGCAGGTGCCCCTGACCCTGGTGGCGAACCAGGCGCTGCACACGCCGCCGTCGCCGCTGATCCGCGCGGTGCAGGTGCCGCGCGGCTTCGACGTGGCCGATGCCCACATCGCCGAACGCGCGGTGGCGGGCGACCTGGTGATCACCGGCGACATCCCGCTGGCGGCGCAGGTGCTGGAAAAAGGCGCGATGGCGCTGAACCCGCGCGGCGAACGCTATTCGCCGGAGACCATCCGCGAACGGCTGGCGGTGCGGGACATGATGGAGGAGTTGCGGGCCAGCGGCGTGGATACGGGCGGACCGCCCTCGTTCAGCCAGGCCGACCGCAAGGCCTTCGCCAACCAGCTCGATACCCTGCTGGCGCGCGCGGCGCGGCTGGCCGCGCCCAAGGCCTGAGCCCCCGCCGGCGGGCGCCCGCGGGCCGCGTCAATAGAAGGTGATGTACGCCTTGTAGATGATGGTGCCGATGGCCGTGATGAGGCCGATGCCCATCAGGCCCATGCCGATGTTGCGGTCCCGCAGTCCAAACCCGAGCAGCATGAGCGCCACGCCCGTGCAGATGATGATCAACATGGTGTTGGTGCTGGGGTGCATAGAGGTCTCCCGGTAAACGACGCGATTCCATCATAGACAACCCGGGGCACGATTGCGCGCAAGCCCCGCGGCCGCGCTTGCGGCATATCAAGGGCGGCGCGAATGTCCCCGCGCCCACGCCACATCGCACCACGCCATCACACCCCACCATCACACCGCGCCAAGCAACCGGGCGCGGAAAACAAAAAAGCCAACCGCTGGGGTTGGCTTCATTGTTTGGCTTCATTGCTTTTGAAAGGATCGGCAGCGCCGCTGGGGTTACCTTGTCAGGATTACCTTTCACCCCGTCTCGAATCGCGATTGCCCGCTTTGCAGCCTGGCGATGCTCTTCGAGGGTCTTTGGTGGGTGGTACAAGTTTCGAACTTGTGACCCCTGCCGTGTGAAGGCAGTGCTCTACCACTGAGCTAACCACCCCGAAAGAGGCGAAATATTAGCACGCTTTTTTGGATATGTGCAAGTCGCCTCGAAAAAACTTCAGCTGACCGCCGCCGGCGCGTCCATTTTGCGCCAGACGCACTCGCCGCCCACCGACTTGTCCAGCGCCGCCAGGTAGGTCTCGTGCTCGGCCAGCTCGGCCTCGCTGGCCTTGACCACCGGCAGGCCGGAGGCGTCGAACTTCGCCAGCACCACGCCGCCGCCCGCGCCCGCGTCGTTGTCGTCGACGTCGATCAGCAGCGCGTCCTGGCCGCGGGTCATGGCCAGCCAGACTTCCGCCAGCAGCTGCGAGTCGAGCAAGGCGCCGTGCAGCGTGCGATGCGCGTTCGAGATGCCGAAGCGGTCGCACAGCGCGTCCAGCGAGTTGCGCTTGCCGGGGAACAGCGAGCGCGCATGCAGCAGCGAGTCGGTGATCGTCTCGCAGTACTCGGTGATCGGGCCGCGGCCGGTCTTGGCCAGCTCGGCGTTGAAGAACTTCACGTCGAACGCGGCGTTGTGCGCGATCAGCTCGGCGCCCTGGACGAACTTGACGAATTCGTCGACCACCTCGCCGAAGCGCGGCTTGTCGGACAGGAATTCGGTGGTCAGGCCGTGCACCGCCAGCGCCTCGGGGTCGCTGTCGCGGTCCGGGTTCAGGTAGATGTGCAGGTTGCGGCCGGTGGACATCCGGTTGACCAGTTCGACGCAGCCGATTTCGACGATGCGGTGTCCCTGGGCGGGATCCAGCCCGGTGGTTTCAGTGTCAAAGATGATCTGGCGCATAAAGCTATTCCGACGCTTGGGCCGCGGACGCCGACGGCGCGTGGCCCTCCGCCGGGCCGGCCGGGGGATGCGCTGCGCTGCCGGCCGGGCCGGGTTTCCTGCGTGCGGTGGCGATCAGGGTATAGGCCACCGGCACGACGAACAAGGTCAATAGTGTACCCAGCATCAGCCCGCCCACCAGGACCCAGCCGATCTGCTGGCGCGATTCGGCGCCCGCGCCCGAGGACAGCGCCAGCGGCACGGTGCCCAGCACCATGGCGCCGGTGGTCATCAGGATCGGCCGCAGGCGCAGCACGCTGGCCTCGGTCACGGCCTCGAACAGGGCCTTGCCCTCGTCGCGCAGCTGGTTGGTGAATTCGACGATCAGGATGCCGTGCTTGGTGATCAGGCCCACCAGCGTGATCAGGCCGATCTGGCTGTAGATCGACAGCGTGCCGCCGGTCAGCCACAGCGCCAGCAGCGCGCCGGTCATGGACAGCGGCACCGACAGCATGATGATGAAGGGGTTGCGCCAGCTCTCGAACTGCGCCGCCAGCACCAGGTAGATGAAGGCCAGCGCCATGGCGAACACCAGGTAGATGCTGCCGGACGAATCGCGGAATTCGCGCGACTGGCCGTCCAGGTCGGTCACCACCGTGTTGGGCAGCACTTCGCGCGCCACCTGATGCATGTGGGCCAGCACCTCGCCCAGCGCGTAGCCCGGCGCCACGGCGGCGTCGATCTTGACGGCCCGCAGGCGGTTGAAGTGGTTCAGGGACTGCGGCGACACGCCTTCGTGCACGGCCACCAGGTTGTCCAGCTGCACCATGCTGCCGTCGCGCGCGCGCACGTGGATGCCCGAGATGTCGGTGGGCGTGGCGCGGTCGCGCGGCGTGACCTGCACGATCACGTCGTATTGCTCGCCCTGGTCCTTGTAACGGGTCACCTGGCGCCCGCCCAGCATCGATTCGAGGGTGCGGCCCACGGTGTCGACATTGGTGCCGACGTCGGCCATCTTGTCGCGATCCACCCGCACCCGCAGCTCGGGCGTGTTCAGGCGCAGGTCGGTGTCCAGGTTGAGCAGGCCGGGATACTTGCGCAGTTCGGTCAGGAACACCTCGGTCAGGCGCGACAGCTCCGCGTACGAGGCCTGGCTCATGATGATGAACTCGACCGGCTTGGAACGCGCCGACTGGCCCAGCGACGGCGGATTGGTCGGGAACGCCCGCACGCCCGGCAGCGACGAGAACAGCGGCTGCAGTTCCTGGGTGATGGCCTGCTGGCGGCGGCCACGCTCTTCCCAGGGTTTCAGGCGCAGGATGGCGGTGCCGTCGGTGACCGTGGGAAAGCCCACCGTGACCTGGCTGCCGCTGGCCTCGGGAATGGCGGCGTAGAACTGCTCGATGCCGAGCATGCTGTCAAGCGTGTAGTTCAGCGTCGCGCCTTCCGGCGAACTGACGATGCCGAACACCACGCCGCGGTCCTCGACCGGGGCAAGCTCGCTCTTGACCACCTTGAACAACACGCCGCTGCCGGCCGCGACCGCGATGCCGATCGCCACCACCAGCCAGCGATGCCGCAGCGACGCCCCCAGCGCCCGCCGATAGCCATTGCTCATGGCGTTGAGCCAGCCTTCGATCAGGTTGTACCAGCGGCTGTGGCTGCTCTCGTGGCGCAGCAGCACCGAGCACATCATGGGCGTCAGGGTCAGCGCCACGAAGCCGGACACCAGCACCGCGCCGGCCAGCGCCAGCGCGAACTCGATGAACAGGCGCCCGGTGCGGCCGGTGGCGAACGCCAGCGGCGCGTACACCGTCACCAGGGTCATGGTCATGGCCACCACCGCGAAGCCGATCTCGCGCGACCCGCGCAGCGCCGCTTCCTTGCGCGGCATGCCGTCCTCGATGTGGCGGTAGATGTTCTCCAGCACCACGATGGCGTCGTCCACCACCAGGCCGATGGCCAGCACCATGGCCAGCAGCGTCAGCGTGTTGATGGAAAAGCCGAAGAAGTACATCAGCGCGCAGGCGCCCACCAGCGACACCGGGATGGTGACGATGGGAATGATGCTGGCGCGCAGGTTGCGCAGGAAGAAGAAGATCACCAGCACCACCAGGATGATGGCTTCGCCGATGGTATGGAACACCGAGTCGATGGAGCGCTCGATGAACACAGACGAGTCGTAGGCGATGGTCAGCTTCATGCCCGCGGGCAGGTTCTCGTTCAGCCGCGCCACTTCCTCGCGCGCGGCCTTGGACAGCTCCAGCGGGTTGGCGGTGGACTGGCGCGTCACGCCGATGTTGATGGCCGGCTTGCCGTTGAAGCGCGACAGGATGCGGTCGTTGGCGGCGCCGATCTCGACCTTCGAGACGTCGCGCAGCCGCACCGGATAGCCCTTGACGTTGGCGACGATGACGTTCTCGAACTGCGCCGGCGTCTGCAGGTCGGTGGACGACACCACCGAGAACTCGCGCGCCCGCGACTCGATGCGGCCGGCCGGGATCTCCACGTTCTGGCTGCGCAGCGCAGACTCCACGTCCTGCACCGTCAGGCCGTAGGCGGCCAGCTTGTCGCGGTCCACGTAGATGCGCATGGACGGCAGGCGTTCGCCGAACACGCGCACCTCGGCCGCGCCGGGCAGCACCGACAGGCGGGTCTTGATGTAGCGGTTGATGTAGTCGGAGGTCTGGATCGCCGAGTACGAGCCGGACTCGACCGCGATGTAGATGATGGGCTGCGAATCGGCCTCGACCTTGCCGATGATGGGCTCGTCGATCTCGTCGGGCAGGAAGCGGCGCGCGCGCGAGACCTTGTCGCGCACCTCGGCCGCCGCCGCGTCCGGATTGCGCGACAGGTTGAACTTGATGTTGATCAGGCTGCGCTCGGAGCGGCTGCGCGAGGTCATCACGTCCACGCCCTCGATGCCGGCCAGCTGGTCTTCCAGCGGCTTGGTCACCTGCGACTCGATCACCTCGGGCGAGGCGCCCTTGTAGGTGGTGTCGACCGAGACGATGGGTTCGTCGATCTTGGGATACTCGCGCACGGTCAGGCGCGAATACGAGATCAGGCCGATCAGTACGATGACCAGCGACAGCACCGACGCGAACACCGGCCGCTTGATACAGGTTTCCGAGATACGCATAAGAGGCCGCCGTCCGCTGGAAAGATGGCGTCAGGCGCCGTTTTTGACGACCTGCACCGGGCCGCCGTCGGTGACGCGCTGCAGGCCCGACACCACCAGCTGGTCGCCGGCCGCCACGCCCGTCAGGATCTCGACCTTGCCTTCGCGGCGCTCGCCGATGGTGACTTCGCGGCGCTCGGCCAGGCCGTCCTTGACGCGGTACACGTACTGCGTCTCGCCGGACGGCGACAGCGCGGCCTCGGGCGCGACCAGCGCCTTGTCCTGGTTGAACAGCAGCTGCACGCGGGCGAACATGCCGGGGCGCAGCAGCGAATCGGCGTTGGCCACGGTGGCGCGCAGCAGGATGGAACGCCCGCCCGCGTCGACCAGCGGACTGACGGCGTACACCAGGCCCGGGCGTTCCTGGCCGGGCAAGGCGTCCAGGCGCAGCGTCAGCTGCTGGCCAACGCCGACCTTGCTGAGATACATCTCGGGCACGCGGAAATCCACCTTGAGCGGGTCGATGGCCTCCAGCGGCGCCAGGTCCTGGCCCTGGTTGACGTAGTCGCCCACCGACACGCTGCGCAGGCCGGCGAAGCCCGCGAACGGCGCGTTGATGGTCATCTTGTCCAGGCGCGCCTGCGCCAGCGCCACCGCGGCTTCCTGCACCTTGAGCGTGCTGGCCGATTCGTCGCGCGCCTGCTGGCTGACGAAGCCCTTGGCCTGCAGCGCCACGGCGCGGCGGTAATGGCTCTGCGCCAGCGCCAGGTTGGCGCGCGCCTGCGCCAGCTCGGCGCGCGGCACGGAATCGTCCAGGCGGATCAGCGCCTGGCCGCGCTTGACCGGCTGGCCTTCCTTGAACTCGATCGACTGGATGCGGCCGGCCACTTCGGGCCGCAGCATCACGGCCTCATCCGAGCGCAGGCTGCCCACGGCCGACAGGCCGCGCGCGAACGGAATTTCCGCGACGGCGGCGACCTCGACCCGCACCGGGGCCGGCTTGGAGACGGGTTTGGCGGGCGTGGCGGCGGCAGTGGCCGCCGGCGTGGCGGCCGGCGCGAGCCAGCGCGGCACGAATACGCCCAGAGCGGCCCCCGCGGCCACTCCTGCCGCGATGGCGGCCAGCAATGCAGCTTTTTTCATGCGAATGTGGCGGTATCGCGGCGCGTGCCAGGCATCCCCCGCTGGGACGGCGCCGCAGGAACAGGATCAAGGGTTGGCACTTTAGCACCGGATTTACAACCTGGAACAATCCTGAAGCGCGCTGAAAGCACTAAACCGGCCGACCCAGGGTATTTCCCGATGCGCGCAGCGGCGACGGCGCCGCCATATTGATACAACCTGGCCGTCTTTCGAGGACGGCGAGCGCCGTGGCGCCCGGCCGGTCAGCCGCGCCGGACCGACTCGACGCCCTGGTTGGCGAGCTGGTCGGCGCGCTCGTTGCCGGGATCGCCGGCATGGCCGCGGACCCAGCGCCACGAGACGGTGTGGCGGCGCACCTGGTCGTCCAGCGCCTGCCACAGCTCGGCATTCTTGACCGGCTTCTTGTCGGCCGTGATCCAGCCGCGCCGCTTCCAGTTGGCCAACCATTCGGTCATGCCCTTCATGACGTACTGGGAGTCGGTGTGGATGGTGACGACGCACGGGCGCTTGAGCGCGCGCAGGCCCTCGATCACGGCCAGCAGCTCCATGCGGTTGTTGGTGGTCTGGGCCTCGCCGCCGTGCATGGTCTTTTCGTGCGCGCCGGCGCGCATCAACACGCCCCAACCGCCCGGACCGGGGTTGCCCTTGCAGGCGCCGTCGGTCCACATTTCCACTTTCTGGTCGTTCGCGTTGTTGTCCTGCATGGTGCTGCTTGTATGTCCTTGTGCTTTCAATGTGAATCCGGCCGGCCGCTCAGGAGCGGTCGAAGCCGTCGTCGGCCTGGCGGTTGACCACCACCGAGGCCGCGCGGGCGCGCTTGGGCTTGGTCTTCCAGGCCGGGCCGATGATACGCATGCTGGCCACGCGCTTGACGGCCGACACCAGGTAGACCGCGCCGCCCAGGCTCCACCAGCGCGCGCCGGCCGATTCCAGGAAGCCCCAGCGCTGCAGCCATTTCTCGCTGCGGCAGGCCGGCGCGTAACAGCCGAAATGGCTTTGCTCGACTTCCAGCGACAGCAGCTTGAACCAGTCCTTCAGGCGCGGCAGCGACACCTGCGACGCCGGCGGCTGCGGCAGCCAGGGCTCCATGCCCGGCATGCGGGTGCGCGCGCCCCACATGCTCCAGGGGTTGAAGCCGGAGATCACCACCCGCCCTTCCGGCACCAGCACCCGTTCGACCTCGCGCAGCACGTTGTGCGGCTCTTCGGCGCATTCGAAGGCGTGCGGCAGGATCAGCAGGTCCACGCTCTGCGATTCGAACGGCAGCGCCTCGGGCTGGGCCAGCACCACCCGCGACTGCCAGCCGGCAATGCTCTCGGGCGACGGCGTCTCGGTGCCGACATAGCCCTTGAACGGCATGCGGTTGGCGCGCAGCAGGTTCAGGTCGGCCAGGCCGACCTGCCAGGCGTAATATCCAAAGACGTCCGCCACGGCCGCGTCGAACTGCGCGCGCTCCCAGGCCAGGGCGTATTGCCCTGGCGGCGTCTGGAACCATTCGGCCAGTTCTACAATCGGCGGAGTTTCTTCTGCCACGTTTTCATTCCTTCGAATCCCATGCAAGCCTTGACCGCCCCCGCAGGCGGCCGCGAACGCAATGCCGCGGTCTTGCCCCTGCCCGCCTTCACCGACAACTATATCTGGGCCATCGTCCGCGACGGCCAGGCCGCCGTGGTCGACCCCGGCGAAGCCGGCCCGGTGCTGCAATGGCTGGCCCGCGAAGGCCTGAAGCTGCGCGCCATTCTACTCACGCACCACCACGGCGACCATGTGGGCGGCGTGCTTGAATTGTCCCGCATCGGCGACATCACGGTATATGGGCCGGCGCGCGAGAAGCTGCCGCGCTGCGACGTGCCGCTGGTCGAGGGCGACCGCGTGGTGCTGCCGGAACTGGACCTGGACCTGACGGTGCTGGACGTGCCGGGACACACCGCGGGCCACATCGCGTACACCGGCCGGGCGGCGGGAAAACAGCCTGTGCTGTTCTGTGGAGACACCCTGTTTGCCGGGGGCTGTGGCCGGCTTTTCGAGGGCACTCCCGCGCAAATGTCTGATTCCTTGGAAAAATTTTCTGTTTTACCGCCGGATACACAGGTTTTTTGCGCACACGAGTACACTCTAGCGAACTTGCGCTGGGCCATGGCGGTCGAACCCGCCAACCGCACCCTGCAACAGTGGTATCAGCGGGCCCAGCAATTACGCGCAGAAGGTCTCCCCACGCTTCCGTCGACCATCGGTCAGGAACGCGCGACCAACCCGTTTTTGCGTACGCAGCAAGCTGACGTCGTCCGCGCCGCAGACAACTGGGCCGGCCACGACCACCCGACGCCGGTAGAGGTTTTTGCCTCCCTTCGTGAATGGAAGAACGATTTCAAGTGACCGCCCGATGAATCTATCCCGACTCCTTCTGCCGCTTCTGCTGGCAGTCCTCGCCGGTTGCGCAGGAACCAAATCCCACGACAGCAAGAACCTCACCACCAACTCCCAAGGGCGCTACATCGCCCGCGACACGTCCCGCACGGTCGACCTGACCAATCCGCCGGTCGACGCCTGGGACCGCATCCGCCGCGGCTTCGCCATCCCCAACCTGAACACCGACCTCTCGCAGCAGTGGACCGACTACTACGCGTCCCACCCCGAGGCGGTGCAGCGCATGGCCGAGCGCGCCGGCAAGTACCTGTATTTCATCGTCGACGAGATCAACCGCCGCGGCCTGCCGACCGAGCTGGCCCTGCTGCCGTTCGTCGAAAGCGCCTACAACCCCACCGCGCTGTCGCGCGCCCAGGCCTCGGGCCTGTGGCAGTTCGTGCCGGCCACCGGCCAGCACTTCAACCTGAAGCAGGACTGGTGGCGCGACGAGCGCCGCGACCCCATCGCCTCGACCAACGCGGCGCTGGACTACCTGGAAAAGCTGTTCGAAATGCAGGGCGACTGGTACCTGGCGCTGGCCTCGTACAACTGGGGCGAAGGCTCGGTGCAGCGCGCCATGGCCAAGAACGAGGCCGCCGGCCAGCCCACGGACTACCTGTCCCTGAACATGCCGGACGAGACCCGCAACTACGTGCCCAAGCTGCAGGCCATCAAGAACATCATCGCCGACCCGCAGCGCTACGCGGTGGCGCTGCCGCCGGTCGGCAACACGCCGTACTTCGTGACGGTGCAGAAGAACAGCGACATCGACCTGGAAATCGCCGCCAAGCTGGCCGAGATGCCGCTGGACGAATTCAAGGCCCTGAACCCGTCGTTCAACCGGCCCGTGATCCGCGGCGACCACGCCCCCACGCTGCTGCTGCCGGCTGACCGCGTCGAGATCTTCAACGCCAACCTGACCAACTACAAGGGCGACCTGAGCGCCTGGAAGGTCTACCACTCGCGCCGCGGCGAATCGTACGCCTCGATCGCCAAGCGTTTCGGCGTGACCGAGGCCAAGCTGCGCGAGACCAACGACATCGGCTCGCGCCAGAAAGTGGCCTCGGGCCAGTCGCTGCTGGTGCCGGGCGACCCGGGCGCTGGCGGCGTGCAGCTGGCCTCGCTGGCCGCGCCGGTCGGCGCGCTCGATTCGGCGCCCGCCAACACCAGCAAGGCGCCGGCGCCGCGCGGCAAGGCCGCCGCTCCCGCCGCGCGCGGCGCCGCCGCCCGCCCCAACGTGCGCACC
>NZ_CYTU01000033.1:0-2178 GCF_001299375.1 Achromobacter sp. 2789STDY5608621
GGCCGCGGCCGCCGCGCCCGCCGCCGCCAATGGCGAAGCGGCCGCGCCGGCCGACGCCGCCGCCGCTCCGGCGCCGCATGTGTACGCGCCGTTCGTCGGCGCCATCGACGAAGTGCGCCTGTCGCGCGTCGCCCGTCCCGCCGCGCTGATCCTGGCCGACGCGATCTCGCAGGGCGCCGAATCGCGCCTGGTGGCCTACGGCACCGACGAGGAACAGTCGGGCTTCGGCTTCGGCGGCCTGGGCTTCCTGCTCAAGGCGGTGCCGATCGACGCCTGGGTCATCATCGCCATCCTGGTGCTGATGATGGTGCAGTCGTGGATCATCATGATCAAGAAGAGCCGCAACGTGGCCCGCGTGGCGCGCGCCAACGAGGTCTTCCGCGAGTCCTTCGCCAAGGTCGGCCAGCGCCTGGAACTGCTGGCCGACGACAAGGCCCTGGCCCAGCGCCTGGAGCACGCCTCGCTGTGGCGCCTGTACCGCGTGGCCATCAACGAAATCCGCACCCGCCGCGAGCAGGGCGCGGATACCAGCTCGATCTCGGCCGCCACCATCGAAGCCATCCGCGCTTCGCTGGACGCCGTGCGCACCAAGGAAAACCAGCTGCTGGGCGCCAAGCTCGGCGTGCTGTCCAACGCCATCGCCGGCGGTCCGTACATCGGCCTGCTGGGCACCGTGCTGGGCATCATGGTGGTGTTCCTGGGCACCGCCATGGCGGGTGACGTGAACATCAACGCCATCGCCCCGGGCATGGCCGCCGCGCTGCTGGCCACCGCCATGGGTCTGTTCGTCGCCATCCCGGCGCTGTTTGGCTACAACCGCCTGGTCTCGCGCAACAAGGAAGTCAGCGCCGACATGCGCGTGTTCGTCGACGAGTTCGTGACGCGCCTGGCCGAAGTGCATGGCGAAAGCCAGGCCCAGGAAGCCGCCCACCACAGCGCCGCCCGCGCGCCCGCCGCCAGCCGTCCGGCCGTGCGCGACGCGCAGCCGGCCGCCGCCGAAGCATAAGGAGAGGACTGCCATGGCTTCCGTATCCGCTTCCCAGGACGATGACGACGACGCGCCCGTGGACGGTATCAACATCACGCCGCTGGTCGACGTGCTGATGGTCGTGCTGGTCATGTTCATCCTGACCGCCACGGCGCAGATCGCCGGCATCAAGGTCAACCTGCCCAAGGCCAGTTCGTCCATCGCCCTGTCGCAGCCCAAGACCAAGGCCATTTCCGTCAACGACGCCGGCCAGGTGTTCCTGGACGCCTACCCGGTGACCCTGCCCGAGCTGGAAGACCGGCTGCGCACGGAGAAGGCACTGAATCCCGACTTTCCGGTGATCGTGCGCGGCGACTCCGCCGTGCAGTACCAGAAGGTGGTGGAAGTGCTGGACCTGCTGCGCCGGCTGGAACTGGCCCAGGTCGGGCTGGTCACCGGCAAGCCGAAATAAGGGGCCGAGGCGACTGTCATGCCGCACCACGCATCCGATTCCCCGCGCACCCCCCATCCCGCGCGCCGCTGGCTCAAGCTGGCGGCGGTCGCGGTGGTGTTGATCGCGGCCGCCTACGCGCTCTGGCGCTGGGCCAACGACATGGCCGGGGTGCGCCGCGACGCGCCCAAGGTCACCGCGATCATCCCGCTGCCGCCGCCTCCGCCGCCGCCGCCCGAGCCGGAAAAGCCGCCGGAGCCCGAGCAGCCCAAGGAAGAGCCGGTGGCCACGCCCGAACCCGAGCCGCAGCCCACGCCCGAACCGCCCAAGCCGCAGGACGAGGCGCCGCCGCGTCCGTCCGACGACTTGGCCAACCCGATGCAGATCGACGGCGATGCCCAGGCGGGCAGCGACGCCTTCAACATCGGCGCCGGCCAGGGCAAGGGCATGGCGGGCGGCGGCGGTGGCCGCGCCGGCAACGCCACCTACAGCCAGTACCTCGCCTACGCGCTGCAGAAGATCCTGCGCGAAGACGAGCGCACGCGCAATCTGACCTTCCGCCTGCAAGCCAACATCTGGCTCACGGCCAGCGGCCAGATCACGCGTGTCGAACTGACCCGTTCCAGCGGCGATGCCGACGTCGACGCCCGCGTGGTGGCGGCGTTGCGCGCGGTGCCGGGCCTGGATGAACGTCCGCCGGCCTCGGCCAGCATGCCGATCCGGGCATCGCTGACCGGCCGCCGCCCCTCCTGAAGTGCTG
>NZ_CYTU01000033.1:2446-22026 GCF_001299375.1 Achromobacter sp. 2789STDY5608621
GCGGCGGCGGCGCCGTGGCCCAGGCCGGCGACGTGCGCGTGCCCTATATCCCGCAGACCGTGCGCGACCAGATCCGCGACGAGGTCAAGGCGGAAGTGATGGTGCAGGCCAAGGCGGAAAACTGGGCCCAGCCGAACACCTTCCCCGACTGGGTGTCGCGCATCACCATCGACGGCGACGTGCGCGTGCGCGACGAGTCGCGCCTGTACTCGGGCAGCAACAGCAACGAAATCGTCGACTTCGCCAAGCTCAATTCCAAGGGTCCGTACGACCTGAACCGCAACACCAACAACAACTACCCGCCGATGCTGAACACGCGGGAGGATCGCCGCAACCAGCTGCGCATCCGCGCCCGCCTGGGCGTGCGCGCCGAGATCTCGGAATCCTGGTCGGCCGGCATCCGCCTGGCCACCGGCAGCGACGACAGCCCGGTGTCGACCTCGCAGACGCTGGGCGGCGGCATGGGCAAGAAGGACATCTGGCTGGACCAGGCCTACCTGACCTACCGGCCGACCAAGTGGGCCACGGTCACCGGCGGCCGCATCGCCAATCCGTTCGAGTCCACCGACATGCTGTTCTCGAACGACCTGAATTTCGACGGCGTCGCCGCGATCTTCAAGCAGCCGCTGGAAGGCCGCGACGTGACCCTGTTCGGCACCCTGGGCGCGTTCTCGACCGAGTACGGCTCGAACGGCTGGAACTCGTCGTCGTTCTCGGAAGGCAAGAGCGAGGACAAGTGGCTGCTGGCCGCGCAGGCCGGCGCCGACTGGAAGATCGACAACCGCAACAGCGTGCGCGGCGCGCTGGCCTACTACCACTTCGACAACATCGCCGGCAGGCGCTCCAGCGCCTGCTCGCCGTGGGCCGGCCAGGAAAACTGCGACACCGACTGGTCGCGTCCGGCCTTCATGCAGAAGGGCAACACGCTGTTCCTGCTGCGCAACATCACGTCCAACCCGCTCGATCCGGCCAATACGCCGCAGCCGCAATACGTCGGCCTGGCGTCCAAGTTCGACCTGCTGGACCTGAACCTGCGCTGGGACACGCGCGTGTTCGACGGCCTGGGCCTGCGCCTGAACGCCAACTACATCCGCAACCTGGCCTACAGCAAGGGCAAGATGTGGAGCCGTTCGCAAGGCAACATCGTCAACAACTTCGGCGACAACGGCGAAGTCGAGAGCGGTCCCAACGCCTGGATGCTGCAGGCCACGCTGGGCCGTTCGTTCGACATGAAGGAGAAGGGCGACTGGCTGGCCTTCGTCGGCTACAAGTACATCCAGCCGGATGCGCTGCCCGACGCTTTCAACGATTCGTCGTTCCACCAGGGCGGCACCAACGCGCGCGGCTACTACATCGGCGGCAGCTATGCCTTCGACAAGAACGTGTACGGCGTCCTGCGCTGGATGAGCACGCGCGAAGTCTACGGCGCGCCGTTGTCCATCGACACCATGCAGTTCGAAATCAACGCCAGGTTCTGAGGCCATGGACATGCATACCTTGTGGGATGAATTGCGCCAGCCGCGGGAGCCGGGTCGCGGCCGGCGGCTGGCCGCCGCCGCGGCCTTGTGCGCCGCGGGCCTGAGCGTGGTGGCGCCGGCGCAGGCCGAGACCATGGAAGAGCGCCTGCGCGCCCAGCTGCGCAGCACCACCCAGCAGCTGCAGCAGCTGCAGAGCGAGCAGGCCCAGGTCAACGCCGCCAAGGCTGCCGCCGAGGCCCAGCGCGACGCCGCGCAGAAGGAACTGGAAGCGCTGCGCGGCCAGCTGGCCAAGGCCAAGGGCCAGGCCGACAAGCTGGCCGAGCAGCAGGGCGCGGTCATGGAAAGCGCGCAGGCGCAGGTGGCCGCCAGCCATGCCCAGCTGGGCAAGTTCAAGGGCGCCTACGACGAGCTGCTGACGCTGTCGCGCGCCAAGGAAGCGGAACGCCAGACCCTGGCGCGCTCCCTGGCGCAACGGGAAACCGAGGCCAAGGCCTGCGTCGCCAAGAACCGCGAGATGTACGAGGCCGGCAAGGAGATCCTGAACGCCTACGAACGCATCAGCACCGGCGGCATCCTGGCCATGAAGCAGCCGTTCGCCGGCAGCGCGCGGGTCAAGTTCGAAGAGCAGGCGCAGGCGTACGGCGACAAGCTGTACGACGCGCAGGTCGGCGCCACCGCGCCCGCCGCGGCGCCGGCCCAACCCTGATAGTGC
Organism: Achromobacter sp. 2789STDY5608621; assembly: GCF_001299375.1. Classification (NCBI taxonomy): domain Bacteria; kingdom Pseudomonadati; phylum Pseudomonadota; class Betaproteobacteria; order Burkholderiales; family Alcaligenaceae; genus Achromobacter; species Achromobacter sp. 2789STDY5608621. Next base: position 4,637 of record NZ_CYTU01000033.1, read on the forward strand.
AAGACCTGTCTTATTTTTTTCATCTAGGAATACTGTAATGACCGACTCCAGCCTGATTCTCGACGTCAACGCCGAACGCCTGCAGGACCTGCTGCAATCCGCCGGCTACCGCGTCACCGTGTCCGAACAGAACGGCATGGTGCAGCTGTTGAGCGCCAGCCAGGGCGTGGGCTTCGCCGCCCGCATGGGCAACCCGGCCGCCGAGGCCGGCCGCTACCTGGACTACACCCTGAGCTGCGCGCTGCGCGTGCAGGGCGAACTGCCGGCCGGCCTGGCCGAGCGCTGGAACGTGGAAAAGCGCTTCGCGCGCCTGACCGTGCAGGGCGTGTTCCTGGTGCTGGAACTGGACGTGATCCTGGCCGGCGGCGTGTCCGAGAACTACCTGCGCGCCACCGCGGAACTGTGGGATCGCCTGTTGCAGGAATTCCTGCTGTTCCTGCGCGCCAACGCGACCGCCGAGGCCGGCGCCGAAGACGCCGACGTCGCGGCGCCGCAGGAAGAAGCCGCCGCCGAGGCGGCGCACTGATCCATCCGCCAGGCACGGGGCCTGGCGTTCGGGACGGCGACGTCCCCAACCCGGCCGCCGTTCCCGGCGAATGGCGCATTCAAGCAAGCGAGGTTTCGACCATGAAGATGCTTTCCAACCAACCCGCCCGGCTGCGGCTGACGGCGGCGGTGCTGCTGATCGCGGTGCTGGCCGGCGCCGTGGCGCTGATGCGCGGCAATCCGGCCCAGAGCAGCGAGTCGACGCCGGCCAAGGCCGCCGCCGCGCCCGCGCCCGCCAAGAGTGGCGCCCCGGCCGCGCAAGCCGCGCCGGCAGCGCCGCCCGAGGCCAAGGGCCCCGCCGTGGCCACCCTGGGCGCGGTGCAGGTGGACCGTGACGAACTGGTGCGCCAGATCCAGGCGCTGCCGCCCGAGGCCCGGACCCAGCTCAAGGGCGACCGCGCCGCGCTCGACCAGTGGCTGCGCAGCCGCCTGGCCGAAAAGGCGCTGGTCGAGCAGGCCCGCGCGCAGGGCTGGCAGGACCGTCCCGAGCTCAAGCGCGCCTTCCAGGCCGCGCAGGAGCGCATCGTGCTGCAGACCTATCTGGATTCGGTCAGCCGGGCGCCCGACGACTATCCGGGCGAAGCCGACCTGCAGGCCGCCTACGAGCGCGCCAAGCCGCAGCTGGCGCAGCCGGCGATGTACCGCGTCAGCCAGATCTTCCTGCCGGCCGCGGTCGGCGACAGCGATGCCGTGGCCGCCGCGCGCAAGCAGGCGCAGGACCTGGTCAAGCGCGCCCAGGCGCCCAAGGCCGACTTCGCAGCGCTGGCCAGGAGCTATTCGCAGGACGCCACCACCCGCGCCCAGGGCGGCGATATCGGCTACGTGCCGCTGTCGCAGCTGACGCCGGAGATGCGGCCGGTGATCGAGCCGCTCAAGGCGGGCGAGGTGGCGGCGCCGGTGCAGTCGGCGGCGGGCTTTCACATCCTCAAGCTGGTGGACCTGCGCGCGGCCAGCGTCGCGCCGTACGAGCAGGTGAAGGACGCGTTGCGCGGCGCGCTGCGCACCCAACGCCAGGAATTGGCGGCGCGGGCATATCTGGAGGGGTTGCTGAATGCAGGAACCGTCAGCATTGATGGTGCGGCCCTCAATGCCGCCTTCGACCAAACCGCGGCTGCCGCAACGGCCCAGCCGGCCCTCGCCGCCCGCGCCGCGCCCTGAGGACGGCGGCATCGCCGCGGCGCTGGAGGCGCGCCTGAGCCAGGCCCTGGGCCAGGCCGGGCCGCCCGCCAGCCTGCAGTGCGCGGCCGCCTTGCTGCAGGCCTTGCGCGTCACCTTCGCCGGCGACCTGCTGCACTGGCTGGCGCTGGTGCCGCAAGCGGAGCCAGGCCGCCCGCGCGATCCCAACCGAGACCACAGCCTGGACCTGGCCGACCTGCGCGTGCTGTACCGGGCGCTGCGGGTGGCGTGGCTGGCCGAGCTGGTGTTCGGCGGCGCCGACGGCGCGCGCCGCTGGCTCTGCAGCCCCAAGCGCCGGCTGCACGGCCGGGTGCCGCTGCTGCTGTGCCAGCACGGGCGCTATGCCGTCCTGATCGAGCAGTGGTTGGTCAACATCGACGAAGGAAACGGCCCATGACCGCGCTCTGGCGCTTGAGCAACAGCCAGGACCTGATGCCGCGCGCCCGCCCCGCGGGCCGCTGGCACGCCGCCGGCGCGGCGGTGGTGGTGCTGGACGCCACCCCCGCCGCCGCCGTGTTCGCGCGCCTGGCGCAGGCCGAGGTGGCGCATCCGCGCGCGCTGCCGCGCAACTACTTCCTGCTGGAAGTGGTGGTGCCGGCGGCGGCCGTGGCCGAGCCGCGGCCGCCGGCCGGCTGGCAGACCGACCTGCAGGCCTCGCGCGCCTTCGGCAACGCCTGGCTGGCGCGCGGCGACGCGCTGCTGCTGAAAGTGCCGTCGGCGGCCGGCGGCCACCAGTACCTGTTGAACGCCGACCATCCGCAGCTGGCGCAATGCCAGATCGTGTCGTCGCTGGCGTATCCGTTCGCGCCGTACCTGGCCGGCATCGACGACGCGGTGCTGGACGGCGCCGGCTGGCTGGCGTCGGCGCGGGACTGAGGCGAGGTAGGCATAGAATAGGGCGCAACCGCCGGCCTCCATGACGCCGGCCATCCGTTCCGTTTCGCCCCAGGAGCCCGCCGTATGACCGCCATTCCCGCTGCCCCGACGCCCGGCGCAGCGCTGCCCGCCGTGACCGCGCGGGTGGACGTCGTTTCGATCCAATCCCAGGTCGTCTATGGCTGCGTCGGCAACAACGCCGCCATGCCGATCTTCCGCCAGGCGGGCCTGCGCGCCATCGCGCTGCCCACCGTCATCCTGAGCAATACGCCGCACTATCCGACGCTGCATGGCGGCGCGGTGTCGCTGGACTGGTTCGAGGGCCTGTTGCAGGGGCTGGACGAGCGCGGCGTGACGCAGATGGCGCGGGCCGTGGTCTGCGGCTACCTGGGCCAGCCCGGGCAGGCGGACCTGCTGGCGCAATGGCTGCCCGCGCTGCGCGCCGCGCGGCCGGACCTGCGGGTGCACATCGACCCGGTCATGGGCGACCGCAACGACGGCCTGTACGTGGATGCCGGCCTGGTGGCGCAATACCGCAGGAAGCTGGTGCCGCATGCCCACGGCATGACGCCCAACCATTTCGAGCTGGAGCAGATGGTGGGCCGGCCGCTGGCCTCGATCGACGAGGTGGCGGCCGCCGCGCGCGAACTGATCGCCGAAGGCCCCGAGTGGATCGTGGTCACCAGCGCCGCGCCGCAGGCGGCGGCGCCCGGCACGCTGCAGCTGGCGATGGTGACGCGCGCCGACTGCCAGGTGCTGAGCCACCCCGAGATCGCCATCCCGCCGTCGGTGCACGGCACCGGCGACGTGTTCATGGCGGCCATCACGGCCCGGCTGCTGGCCGGCGACGCCCTGGTGGAGGCGGCGCGCACGGCCGCCGCCACGGTCACCGGCGCGCTGGCCCGGACCCGCGACCTGGGCTGGGAAGAACTGGCAGTGGACGGCTGACCGCCCCGGGCCGCATCAATACGTCTTGTACGGCAGGAACTTGCCGCTCATCACGATCTGCACGCGGTCGCCCTTGGGGTCGGCTTCGCGCGTCAGGTCCATGCGGAAGTCGATGGCGCTCATGATGCCGTCGCCGAACTCCTCGTTGATGAGCGCCTTGAAGGTGGTGCCGTAGACGTTGATGAGCTCGTAGAAGCGGTAGATCAGCGGGTCGGTCGGCACCGTCGTCGGCAGCGAGCCCTTGTAGGGCACCACCTGCAGCTGCACCACCGCGTCGGCGGGCAGGTCCAGCACGCGGGCGGCGGCCAGGGCCTGTTCCTCGGTCAGGGTCATCTGGCCCAGCAGCGCGGCGGTGGTCCATTCCTTGCTCTGGCCGACGGCCTCGGCGATGGCGGCCCACGACAGCTTCTTTTCGAGGCGGCGGGTAACGACCAGTTCAGTGACTTCGGCGCGGGACATCATGGGGGTTCACTCCTAGTGGGAAGCCTTGTCGACCAGGAAGTCGACGAGATGGTTGCGGATTTCGTAATAGCGGGGCTCGTGGTGCAGGCTGGCGCGGGTCCGGCCGCGCGGCAGGTCCACGTCGACGGACTCGGCGATGCGGGCGTGGGGGCCCGCGCTCATGAGCAGGATGCGGTCCGACAGCAGGATGGCCTCGTCCACGTCGTGCGTGATCATGAAGACGGTCTGGCGCGTTTCCTGCACGATGGCGCGCAGTTCGTCCTGGATGGTGCCGCGCGTCAGCGCGTCGAGCGCGCCGAAGGGCTCGTCCAGCAGCAGCATGCGCGGCTGGATGGCGAAGGCCCGGGCGATGCCCACGCGCTGCTTCATGCCGCCCGACAGCTCGCACGGCTTCTTGTCGGCGGCGCGGGCCAGGCCGACCATGTCCAGGTAGCGCAGGCTGTGCTCGCGCACCTGGGCGCGGGAATATTCCGGCCAGCGCGAGCGCACGCCGAATTCGACGTTCTGCAGCGCGCTCAGCCAGGGCAGCAGGGCGTGCGCCTGGAACACCACGCCGCGCGCCAGCGACGGGCCGGCGATCTCGCGGCCGTCCATGATGACGACGCCCTCGCTGGCCTCGTCGATGCCGGCCAGGATGTTCAGGATGGTGGTCTTGCCGCAGCCCGAGTGGCCGATCACGCAGACGAACTGGCCCTGGCCGATGTCGAAGTGGATGTTCTCGAACACCGGGGCCGTCGGCTGGCCGTTGCGGCCGGGGTAGCGCTTGGCCAGCGCCTGGACTTGCAGAAAGGGTTGGCTCATGGCGTTCACTCCCGATAGCTGACCAGCCGGGCGGCGCGCGCCAGCACGGTGTCCAGCAGCATGCCGATCAGCCCGATGAAGAGGATGGCGCAGATGATGTTGGCGATGGACAGGTTGTTCCATTCGTTCCACACGAAGTAGCCGATGCCGGTGCCGCCGATCAGCATTTCGGCCGCCACGATCACCAGCCAGGCGATGCCGACCGAGATGCGCATGCCGGTCATGATGGTGGGCGCGGCCGCCGGCAGGATCACCTGCAGGGCCGTGCGCAGCCGCGACACTTCCAGCGTGCGCGCCACGTTCAGCCAGTCCTGCCGCACGGCGCCCACGCCGAAGGCCGTGTTCACCAGCATCGGCCAGAGCGAGCAGATGAAGATCACGAAGATGGCGGAGGTGTCGGCGTCCTTGATGGTGTAGAGCGCCAGCGGCATCCAGGCCAGCGGCGAGATCGGCTTGAGCACCTGGATGAACGGGTCGAAGGCGCGGTAGACGGTCCTGGACATGCCGATCAGGAATCCCAGCGGGATCGCCACCAGCGCCGCCAGCAGGAAGCCGGTCAGCACCCGCGCCACCGAATACGCCAGCTGCACGCCGATGCCCTTGTCGTTCGGGCCGCGGTCGTAGAACGGATCGCGCAGGTGCTGCCACAGCCGGGCGCCGACCTCGGCCGGGCCGGGGAAGGGCGTCTGCGAGCCGCTGGCGGCGGCGTTGCCGACCAGCGCCGCATAGGCCGGATCGACCGTCGCCGCGCCCGCGGCGGGGCGGGTGGCGACATGCCACAGCAGCAGGAACAGCAGAAACAGGATGACGGACAGGAAGGTCGCCCGCCAGGGTTGCACGGCCCGCATCAGGTCCTCCGGATCTTGAAGCCGGCCAGATAGGCCTCGGGCTGGGCCGGATCGAAGGGCTTGCCCATCACGCTGAAGGTCTTGGCGGCCTCGGCGGGCGGGGTCAGGCCGGCCTCGCGCATCAGGCGCACCGCGTCGGTGGCCAGGAACACCTCGCTGGCGATCTTCTGGTAGTCCACCTCGCCCTTGATCTGGCCCCAGCGCTTCATCTGCGTCAGGATCCACACCGCGAACGAGCCCCAGGGCATCGGATCGAAGTCGATGCGGTTCGGATCGGTCAGCACCTTGCCCAGGCCGTCGGCGTAGGTGCCGGTCAGCACCTGCTCGACCACGGTGACCGGCTGGTTCAGGTAGTTGGGCGCGGCGATGGCGGTGGCGATCTCCTTGCGGTGCGCCGGGTTGCGGGCGTAGGCGGTGGCCTCGATGATGGCCTTGAGCAGGGCCTGGTAGGTGTTGGGCTGGGTGGTCACGAACTCGCGGCTGGCGGAGAACGCGCAGCACGGGTGGCCGTCCCAGATCGCCTTGGACAGGGTGTGGATGAAGCCCACGCCGTCGTACACCGCGCGCTGGTTGACCGGGTCCGGCGCCAGGAAGCCGTCGATGTTGTCGGCGCGCAGGTTGGCCACCATCTCCGGCGGCGGCACGGCGCGGATCTGCACGTCGGTATCCGGATCCAGGCCATGTTCGGCCAGGTAGTAGCGCAACAGGTAGTTGTGCATGGAATAGTCGAACGGCACGGCGAACTTGAAGCCCTTCCAGTCCTTCGGATCGCGCCGGTCCTTGTGCTTCATCGACAGGGTGATGGCCTGGCCGTTGATGTTCTCCACGGCGGGCATGGTCCACGGCACCGCGCGGCTGGCGCCCACGCCCAGCGTGATGGCCAGCGGCATCGGCGACAGCATGTGGGCGGCGTCGTACTCGCCGGACATGGCCTTGTCGCGGATCAGCGCCCAGCCGGCGGTCTTGACCACTTCCACGTCCAGCCCCTGCTTGCCGTAGAAGCCCATGGGATGCGCCATGATGATGGGCGTGGCGCAGGTGATGGGGATGAAGCCGACCTTCAGCTTGCGCTTTTCGAGCGGGCCGGTGGATTGGGCGAAGGCCTCCTTGGCGGCGGCCAGCGGGAACAGCGCCGACACGGCGGCCATGGCGGTGCCGCCGCCGACCGCGCGCAGGAAGCGGCGGCGCAGCCCGTCCTGCGGGAACAGGGCGCGCATGACGGCGCCTTCCACGGCGCGGTCGAAGGCGGCCTCGTCGGACGCCGCGCCAGCGCGGGCATCGAGGCCGTCCGCCGCCGCGCGTGCGTGCTCGGCCTGGGAGGCATGGCGGCCGCAGGCGCAGGCCAGGCGGCTGGCGGGATCGAACGGATTGCTGAACAGGGACATGGAGGCCTCCAGGGTTCGGAATGCCTCCATCTTGGCGCGCGCCGCCCGCGGCCGGTATCGCCGGTTCGACGATATCCGTGTAGGGGGCGCACTACACGGTGCGCGGCCGCGCCGGGCCGGTGCGCGTCGCGCTCAGCGCGCACCCAGCTGGTGCGCGCGGGCGTAGTCCACCAGCTCGACCAGCGTGCGCACGCCCAGTTTTTCGAAGATGCGGGCGCGGTAAGTGGAAATGGTGTTCACCGACAGCGCCAGCTGCTCGCCGATGGCCGACACCGATTTGCCGGCCGCCAGCAGCTGCAGCACCTGGAATTCACGGTTGGACAGCAGCTCGTGCGCCGGCCGCGTGCTGTCCTGGCGCACGGTGTGCGCCAGCAATTCGGCAACGGCCGGCGTGACGTACATCCGGCCGGCGGCGGCATTGACCAGCGCCGCCAGCAGCTCGTCCGGATCGCAGCCCTTGTTCAGGTAGGCATGGGCGCCGGCGCGCAGGGCCCGCACCGCGAACTGCGATTCCGGATAGACCGACAGCATCACCACGCCCAGCGCCGGATGGTCGGCGCGCACGGTCTTGAGCACATCGAGGCCGTCGCGCTCGCCCAGCGCCACGTCCAGCACCATGGCGTCGAAGGGTTCCTGGCGCAGCGCGCGCAGGGCGGCGGGGGCGTCGGCGGCCTCCCGCACCAGGCCGACGCGCGGGTCTTCCTGCAGGATGCGGGCCAGGCCGCGGCGGATGATGAGGTGGTCGTCGACGATCAGCAGGTTCAGGGGCATGGCGCCGTCTCCTCAGGCCGCTTGCGGGTTCAGGCGCAGGCGGGCGCACAGGCCGGCGCCGGGCGCGCTGTCCAGCTCCAGGTCGCCGCCGATGGCGCGGGCCCGTTCGCGCATGCCCAGGATGCCGAAGGTCTGGCGGGTCTCGGGCAACTGCATGCCGACGCCGTCGTCCTCCACCGCCAGCAGCAGGCCGTCCTCGCCCCAGACGGCGCTGACGCTGACGCTGCGCGCCCGCGCGTGGCGCTGCACGTTGGTCAGCAGTTCCTGCACGATGCGGTAGACGGCGATCTCCGCCGCCGGCTCCAGCCGGCGGCGCTCGGTGTCGGGCGGGCACAGGTAGCGGCAGCGCAGTCCGCTGCGGGCCTGCAGGTCCTGCAGCAGGGTTTCCAGCGCCGCCCACAGTCCCAGGTGATCCAGCACCACCGGCCGCAGGTCGTTGAGGATGCGGCGGGTGGCGTCCATGGCCGTCTGCGTCACCTCCAGCATGCGGTCCAGGTGGGCCTGCAGGGGCGGTTCGGCCGCCAGTTGCCGGCGCAGCCAGTTCAGGTCCAGCTGCAGCGCGGTGAACGAGGCGCCCAGGTCGTCGTGGATGTTGCGGGCGATGTGGGCGCGCTCTTGCTCGCGCAGCGTGCTCAGGTGCGAGGCCAGCCGCCGCAGCGATTCATGGGCGGCGCTGAGTTCGGCGGTGCGGACCTGCACCCGCGCTTCCAGCTGCGCCCGGGTGCCTTGCAGTTCGCGTTCGATGCGCTTGCGCGCGGTGATGTCCGAAAACGTCACGACCGCGCCCACCACCTCCTGGTCGTTGCGGATCGGATACGAGGCGTACTGGGCGTCGAAGCAGGAGCCGTCGCGCCGCCACAGCACCTCGTCATCGACCCGCTCGCCGCGGCCGTCGCGAAACGCCTTGAAGATGCGGCAATCGTGCACCGGCATCAGGCTGCGGTCGGCGTGCGAGTGGTGGATCAGATAATGCATGTTGCGGCCCACCACCTCGTCGGGGGTGTAGCCCAGCATGGCCGCGCCGGTGCCGTTGATGAAGATGCAGCGGCCGCGCAGGTCGATGCCGTAGATGCCCTCGCCGGCCGATTCCAGCAGCATTTCCAGCTGGCGGCGCCAGGCGGCGTGGTGCGACAGGTGTTTCAGATCCGCGAACATAGCCTTTTGACGGGCCTGGCCGGCCCGATTCCCCAGTGTCGGGCGATTCTTGCCCTGTTTTTCCTGTCCGGGCAGTGTACGGCAGGCCGGTCCGTTTATCGCATTTATCAAACACACCGTTCCGCCAGGCCGAACAAGCCGGGTCCGGCGGACGGGTAAAATCCAGGGTTGTCCACCACGCTGGGAGCCAGAGTGCAGCCGGTCATTTCAGTTCAGGGCCTATCCAAGCGATACGCCTCGGGATTCCAGGCGCTCAAGAGCGTCGACCTGGAAATCCAACGCGGCGAGATCTTCGCCTTGCTCGGCCCCAACGGCGCCGGCAAGACCACGCTCATCAGCATCATCTGCGGCATCGTCAACCCGACCGAAGGCCGGGTGCTGGCCGACGGCCACGACATCCTGACCGATTTCCGCGCCGCGCGCACGGCCATCGGCCTGGTGCCGCAGGAAATCTCCACCGACGCCTTCGAAAGCGTCTGGAACACCGTCACCTTCAGCCGCGGCCTATTCGGCAAGCCGGCCAACCCGGAATACATCGAGAAGGTGCTGCGCGACCTGTCGTTGTGGGACAAGAAGGACAGCCGCATCATGGCCCTGTCCGGCGGCATGAAGCGACGCGTGATGATCGCCAAGGCGCTGTCGCACGAACCCAAGATCCTGTTCCTGGACGAACCCACCGCCGGCGTCGACGTCGAGCTGCGGCGCGGCATGTGGGACATGGTGCGGCGCCTGCGCGAGAACGGCGTCACCATCATCCTGACCACCCACTACATCGAGGAAGCCCAGGAAATGGCCGACCGCGTCGGCGTGATCCGCAAGGGCGAGATCATCCTGGTCGAGGAAAAGGACGCGCTCATGGCCAAGCTGGGCAAGCGCCGCCTGACCCTGACGCTGAAGGCGCCGCTGCCGGGCATCCCGACGGCGCTGGAACCGTTCCACCTGGAAATGTCGGCCGACGGCCGCCAGCTGGTCTACACCTACGACAACCAGGGCGGCGGCGAGATCTCCGGCCTGCTGCGCCGCCTGACCGAACTGGACATCGAATTCACCGACCTCAATTCCTCGGAAAGCTCGCTCGAGGAAATCTTCGTCAGCCTGGTGCACGGACAATCATGAATTTCTACGCAATCCGCGCCATCTATCGTTTTGAAATGGCCCGCGCCTGGCGCACGCTGATGCAGAGCGTGCTGTCGCCGGTCATCTCCACCTCGCTGTACTTCGTGGTGTTCGGCTCGGCCATCGGTTCGCACATGGTGCAGATCGACGGCGTCAGCTACGGCGCCTTCATCGTGCCGGGCCTGATCATGCTGTCGCTCTTGACCCAGAGCGTGGCCAACGCCTCGTTCGGCATCTACATGCCGCGCTTCTCGGGCACCATCTACGAGATCCACTCGGCGCCCATTTCGTACCTGGAGATCGTCGCCGGCTACGTCGGGGCGGCGGCCAGCAAGTCCATCATCCTGGGGCTGATCATGCTGGCCACGGCGCGCCTGTTCGTGCCGTTCGAGATCGCGCATCCGTTCGCGATGCTGGGCTTCCTGCTGCTGACCGCCATCACCTTCAGCCTGTTCGGCTTCATCATCGGCGTCTGGGCCGACGGCTTCGAGAAGCTGCAGATCATCCCGCTGATGATCATCACGCCGCTGACCTTCCTGGGTGGCACCTTTTATTCCATCAAGATGCTGCCGCCGTTCTGGCAGGGCGTGACGCTGTTCAACCCGGTGGTCTACCTGGTCAGCGGCTTTCGCTGGGCGTTCTACGGCGTGGCCGACGTCAACGTCGGCATCAGTGCCGCCATGACGCTGGTGTTCCTGGCGGTGTGCCTGGTGGTGGTGCGCTGGATCTTCAAGACCGGCTATCGCCTGAAGACCTGAGCGGCGGGGCGGCGCCCGCCGCCGCCGCCCTCATGCCGGCGGCACCGGCGCCTGGCGCGCCAGCCCGCCATGGGCGTCCAGCAGGCGCTCGCGCCAGGCGGCCACGGGATCGTCGGCCGCCAGCAGTTCCAGCGCGCTGGTGCAGCGCGCCCACATGAAGAAACCGAACACCGCGTAATCCGCATAGGCCGGCTGCTGGCCGGCCAGGTACGGCTGCCGCGCCAGCATCTGGCGCAGCGGCAGCAGCGAGGCGCGCAGGGCCGCCAGCTGTTCCTCCTGCACGGCGGGCAGCGCTTCCAGCGGGCCGAAGCGCTTTTCGCGAGTGTGGCGGAAATAGTCCTTGTCTTTCGCGTCGATCAGCGCGTGGATTTCCGGCAGCAGCAGCCGCGCCAGCGTCGGCACCAGCGTGGTGTCGGCCCAGCTGTTGGCGAACAGGCTCAGGGCGCGGCCGGTGTCGCCGCCGAACAGCGACGGGCGTTCCGGAAAGGTGTCTTCCAGATAGCAGGCGATCTGCCAGGAATCGCTGATCACGTGGTCGCCGTGCACCAGCACCGGCACCAGCTTCTGGCCCGAGAATTCGATCGCTTCCTTGTCGGTGAAGCGCCACGGCACGGTGTTGGCGGACAGCCCCTTGTGGGCCAGCGCCATGCGCGTCTTCCAGCAATGCGGGCTGAAACGCAGCGCCGGGTCGGCGCCTGCCAGGTCGTAGAGGGTGAGATCGGGGGTCAAGATGCCGCGCTCCTTGAAGGGTTCCCCGGCAGGATACCCCCAAGGCGCGGCGAGCGGGGAAGGGGGCGCGCCTACTGCACCGTCGCGCCGGCCTTGCCCATGTTCATCAGGCGCTGCTTGACTTGCGGATCCTGCTGCACGGCGCGGCCGATGCCGTTGAATTCCTCGACGGACAGGCCGTCGGCCTGCACCAGCTTGACCATCTTGGCGTCCGCTTCCTGGATCACCTTCTGCTTGGCCTCGTCGGTCTTAGCGGCGTCGACCTTGGGACGGTATTCGTCGACCACGCCCGAGACCTTCTGCGAGGCCGAGGCGAAGCGTTGCAGCTGCTGGTCGGTGGGTTGCGCGGCGGCGGGCGCCATCGGCGTCTGGCTGGCGGGCGCGTTCTGCGCCAGGACGGGAGCACCGGACAAGACGGCCGCGGCAAGAACGGCCGACAGGATTGCGGTTTTGGAACGCTGCATGGAAACCTCCTAATTCCGGGTAAATGTCCGACCATGATGACAACCGGCCCGGGCGTGGTTCAAGTTTCGCAATGTGTTTTCCTGTGTCGGCGGACCACCGTGGCGCCGGGCGCGCGCGGGGGAGGCGCCCCGGGCGCGCGGCGGAAATGTTTTGCGCGCAACTTCGTGACATTACGCAAGCGGATCACAGGCCCGGTGTCGGCCGCGCGCGGCCGGGGCGCGTGTTGTGTCGCTGTGTGCCCGTGCCGTCAGGGCGCCAGTTGCACCGCCGTGTACACGTGTCCCTGGCCCAGCCGGTAGCCGCAATGGAACGACTGGCCGCGCCGGAAATCCGGGCCGGCATCGCGTTGCAGCCGCAGCACCAGCCGTTGCGCCGTCACGTCCGCATGCACCACGGCCAGGTCGCTGAATTCGAGCGGGCAGCGCGTCAGCGGGAATTGGCACTTGTAGAGCGCCTCCTTGGCCGAGAACACCAGCGTGGCCCAGTCGGCGCGGGGCAGGGCGGCGGCCACCAGGCCGTGTTCATCGGGCAGCATGCAGACGGCTTCGATCGCCTCGATCGCCTCGGCGTCGGCGATCGCTTCCAGGTCGATGCCCAGGCCGCGCGTGTCGGCCTGGCGGCCCACGGCCACGCCCAGCAAGTGCCGGCTGTGGCTGATGGAGCCGACGAAGCCCTCGGGCCAGCGCGGCGCGCGGTCCGCGTCCGCGCCAACCTGCACGGTCCGCGCGCCCAGCCCGGCCAGCAGCGTCGCGGCCAGCTCGCGTCCCGCCTGGTATTCGGCCTGGCGGCGCGCGGCGGGGTCCGGCGCGTCACCGGCCGGCAGCCGCTGCACGCGTTGGGCGATGCGGCCGGTCAGGACAAAGGGCGCGTGGGGATCGGGCAGCGGAGTCAAGGCAGGGCGCCATCGGGTCGGATGCCCCGATCATAGGCCATCGCCGCGGCGCTCAGGCCAGCGCCATGCTCAGCAGCACCAGCGCCAGCAGCGCGACATAGACGCGGGCGTGCAAGCGGTCCGGAATGCGCGGGATCAGCGGCGCCGCCAGCCGGATCCCCGCCAGCGAGCCCAGCGCCAGCGCCGCGAAGGCCAGCAGGTCGACGTAGCCGATGATCCATGGCGCCAGCGGCGCCGGCAGGGCGCGCGCCGCCGCCATGTAGGCCAGCGTGCCGACAATCGCCACCGGCAGCGTCAGCGGATTGGCCATGGCGGCCGCCTTGGCCATCGGCAGGCCGCGCCGGCGCAGCAGCGGCACCGTCATCACGCTGCCGCCCACGCCCAGAAACGTGGCGATGACGCCAATCACCACGCCGCCGCCGACCGTCACGCCCTGGCCCAGCGGCCGCGCCGCGCGCGCCTCGTGCTGCGCCATGAAGCCCTGGCGCAGCAGGCAGTCGAGAATGGTCACGCCCAGGTAGGCGATGAAGGCATAGCGCACCACGTCGCCGCTGGCGCGGGTGGCGGCCCAGGCGCCCAGCAGCGCGCCCGCGCCGATGAAGGCGGCCAGCGGCCAGACGTAGCTGCGCACGATGTTGCCGGCGCGCTGGTGCTTGCGGGTGGCGGCCACCGAGTTGACGATCATCACGCAGGTCGAGGTGGCCACCGCGATATGCATCGCCGCCTGGCCGATGGCGTCCTGCGCGCCGTGGGTGGCGGTCAGCACGCCATACAGCACCGGCACGACCACGAAGCCGCCGCCAAAGCCGAACAGCACCGTGGTCACGCCGCTCAACGCGCCGAACAGCGCCAATGTCACGTACAGCATGTCTTGCGTCCTTTCCGGGGAAAACGCCACGATAGGGCGGCCGGCGGTGGCTTGCTTTCGAGGATTGGACAATAATGTTTGCATTCCGGCCAATCCCGTCATGCGCAACAGCCACATCGACCTGCACGACCGCCTCGACCGCGCGGTGGTCGCCATCGGCAACGACTATCCGCCCGGCCACCTGCTGCCGGCGCACACGCACCGTCGCGCCCAGCTGCTGTACGGCGCCACCGGCGTCATGCACGTGGTCACCCGCGACGGCAATTGGGTGGTGCCGCCGCAGCGCGCCGTCTGGATCCCGGCCGGCGTGGCGCACCAGGTGCGCATGCAGGACGTCAGCACCCGCAGCGCCTATATCGAGCCCGGCGCGGCCCGCGCCGCCAGCGCCGCCTGCGAAGTGGTGGAGGTGTCGCCGCTGCTGCGCCAGCTGCTGCTGGCGGCGGTCGACATGCCGGCCGACTACGACCCGGCCGGCCGCGACGGCGCGCTGGCGGCGCTGCTGCTGCACGAGGTGACGCGCGCGCCAGTGCTGCCGCTGCACATCCCGCTGCCGCGCGACAGGCGCCTGGCGCCGCTGTGCCGCGCCTTCATCGCCGCGCCCGACGTGCGCCAGTCGCCCGAGGCCTGGGCCGAGCGCCTGCACATGAGTCCGCGCACCTTCAGCCGCCATTTCCGCCAGCAGACCGGCATGGCGTTCTCGGCCTGGCGCCAGCGCGCCTGCGTGGTGCTGGCGCTGGCGCGGCTGGCGGCCGGCTCGCCGGTCACGGCGATCGCGCTGGACTTCGGCTACCAGAGCCCGGCGGCGTTCTCGACCATGTTCCGGCGCGTGCTGGGCCGTCCGCCCACGGGTTATCTGCGCCAGCCCGATTAGGGCCGGCCGCGGACAGGCTTGCGGGGACAGCGCGGCGGGCTCAGCGCCCCAGCTTCATCGAGACATCGGTATGCGTGCCGCGGTCCAGGTCCGCGCCCAGCGGCTGCGCCCACAGCGGCAACTTGAGCAAGTCGTTGCCGACCTCGCCCGATTCGATGCGTTGCGCGATGTCATCGAGCAGCAGCGTGCGGGTGGCGAATCCGCGCCCCTGCAGGCCGCGGGCGAACAAGCGGTAGGTCAGGTTGGGTTCGGCGCCCTTCATGACGCCCAGGTCGAGGATGCGGCCATGCTCGTCGCGCAGCAGCAGATGGCCGGGGCGCGCGTAGATGCGGTAGATGCGCCATGGCGAGGAAATCGCGGCATGTTCGCGCGTACGCTCGGGTCGTGTCGGCGTGTTGGCCGCCGCGGGCGTGGCGGGCGGCAACAGTTTCACGCAGGCGTTGGCGAATCTGGCAATGGACCTTCCGATGCGACTCACGGTCGTCTTCCTCCGGGATGGCGATACGGCGAGGAGACGCGCGTTCAAGCACCACCGTTTCAGCATACGCGCTTTATCGTGCGAAACGGGGATTCGCGCAGAGAGTTACGCAATCGGCTCGCTGCCGCGCGCGTCCATGTCCCGATTATCACAAACGTGATCATGGAAATTACGGGCCGGCATCGGCGCTAATTGGAAACATACATTGACTTTCACCGGTCGGGCACCCATAGTGGACTTGCAGCTTTTCGAGCATCGTGATCAACGTCCGGTATCGCGCCCCTGCTGGCGCCTCATTGTTCGCCGTCCCTTTCCTTGACAGGCTCCCTTCCCGGGCCATGCCCGCTACGCAAGGAGTGAAATGATGGAAACCGGAATTGTGAAGTGGTTCAACGACGCCAAGGGCTTTGGCTTCATCATGCCCGAGAACGGCGGCAAGGACCTGTTCGCGCATTTCTCTGAAATCGTCGGTGACGGCCACAAGGCGCTGGTCGAGAACCAGCGCGTCAGCTACGTCACGGCGCAAGGCGCCAAAGGTCCGCACGCGACGCAGATTCGCGCAATGTGAACGACGGCCCCGAGGGGCCGCCGCTTCAGACAGGAGGACGCATGTTCCATAACAACATGGTCTACAAGGGCTACCGGCTGATCGCCAGCGTGTCCCGCATTTCCGTGGCGGGCAGCCGCCGCCCCGCTTTCACCGCGACCGTGGGGGTCGAACTGGCCGCCGATTGGCACCGCTTGAACGACAACCACGTGGTGCCGCTGTTCGCGGCGGGTGGCTTCGTGTCATCGCCGGTCATGGCGGTGGATGCCGCCATCCACCATGGCCGCCAGTTGGTCGACGGCTACGTGCGGCCCGCCGCGCAGGTGCCCGCGCGCTAGCGCGGCCCCTCGACAGGGCCGGGCCTGAACGCGTTCAGGCAGCGCCCGCGCCGTACCACAGCACGGCGAAGAAATGGCAGACCGTGCCGGCCAGCACGAACAGGTGCCAGACGAAGTGGCCGTAGCGCCAGCGGTTGTCGAACACGAAGAACACCACGCCGCCGGTATACGCCAGTCCGCCCGCCAGCAGCCACCACAGGCCGCCGGTCGGCACCAGTTCCAGCATCGGCTTGACGGCGATGACCACCAGCCAGCCCATCGCCAGATATAGCCCGGTGGACAGGGCGGGGCGGTCGAGCCGCTTGCTGGCCTTCAGGCCCACGCCCAGCAGCGCCATGCCCCACACCAGGCCGAACAGCGTCCAGCCCCACGGACCGCGCAGCGCGCCCAGCGCGAACGGCGTGTAGGTGCCGGCGATCAGCAGGTAGATCGCCGAGTGGTCGAGCACGTTGAAGAGGCGCTTGGCGCGGTTGTCGGGCAGCGCGTGGTAGATGGCCGAGGCCAGGTACAGCAGGCACATGCTGGCGGCGAAGATGGCCGCGCCGGCGATGAAGGCGGCATCGCCCTGGCGCGCGGCGGCGACGATCAGGATCGGGGCGGCGGCCAGCGCGCCGGCCGCGCCCAGACCGTGGCTGATGGTGTTGGCGATTTCCTCGCCCAGGGTCTGGCGGCGGTCGTTCGGGAACATGGTTTGCTGAGCGGGTGCGAATAGTTATCAGGGTTTCCACCATAAGGGTTTTGCGCCGCCGCCTCAAGCCGGCCTTGATCGCAGGACGGCGCGCCTTGATTTTCTGCAAACCGGACCGCCGCCGCGGCGCTCGAAAAGCTGCGATGACAAGTTACTGTGTGATACATTTCTCTCGCTAAATCAGCCGCCCGCAGAGGCGGCGCTTTTGGCTGCGTACCGCGTTATCGAGGGGCTGCGCATCCGGCGGGCCCGCACAGACTCTTCAAGGGGAGGCTCTTCTATGATTCCGGCAATCGGCCTGATGGTTGGGGCATACATCGTCACGCGCATGACCGCGACGCTGACCCGGCCAGGCACCAGCAAGGTCGTCAAGGTGCTCTCCATCATCACCATCGCGGTGGCGTTGGTCTCCTGTCTGGAATTGCTGACGAGCGGCGCGGCGATCCAGTCCGGTCGGTTCTGAGCCGGGCCGGTCCCGGAGCATGGGCGTCCGCATTCGGCGGACGCGGCAGTCGGCGGGCCGCGCATGGCGGCCAGGTGGTTTTCAAACGTCGTCGTGGAGTCACACAGCGTTCACAGGCCCGATCAATGGCGCGCAGTCTTACCCATCTGTTTTTCACCGCCGCGAAGAAGCTCAGCCGCATCCAGCGCGCGGCCATGCGTATCGCGGCG
>NZ_CYTU01000033.1:22296-60377 GCF_001299375.1 Achromobacter sp. 2789STDY5608621
TGGTTGCCGCCAGACCGCGCTGTCTTTCGCTCGCGGTTCGCGCATGAACCAGTGGGCCGACGCCGGCGGATTCATGGTGCTGTATCCGCAGCAATCGATGACGCGGCAGGTGCAGCGCTGCTGGCGCTGGTTCCAGCCCGACGCGCAGCACGGCGGCGCCGAGGCCGACCTGATCGCCGCCCTGATCCAGGCCGAGGTGGCGCGCCACGGGCTGGACCCCGAGCGCGTCTACATCGCCGGCCTGTCGGCCGGCGCCAGCATGGCCGCGCTGGTGGCGCTGCGCCATCCCGCCCTGATCGCCGCGCTGGCGATGCATTCCGGGCCGGTGCTGGGCGACGCCCATAACGCCGCGGCCGGCCTGAACACGATGCGCCGCGGCTCGGTCAAGCCGCTGCTGCCGCTGTTGCAGGGCGTCGCGGATCCGGCCGCGTTCACGCTCGGCATGCCGGCAATGATCCTGCAGGGGCAGATGGATCCGGCGGTGGCGCCGCGCAACGCCAGGCAGTTGTTCGAGCAGTTCCGCGCCCTGAACGGGCTCGCCGCGGACGAGCCGCCGGTCGAGCGGGTGCTGGGCCTGGGCACCGAGAAGGCCTATCGCCGCGTCGATCTGTTGCGCGGCCGCAAGACGGTGCTGCGCCTGTGCGAGATCACGCGGGTCGAGCACGGCTGGAGCGGCGGCGATGCGTCGGTGCGCTATCACGCGCGCAGCGGCCCCGACGCCTCGGCGCTGATCTGGCGGTTCTTCCAGGGCCAGCGGCGCGTGGCCGCCTAGGGCGACGCGGCCTCCCGGCAGCGCGCGGGGATGGTCGGATGCGGGCCGGCGCGTTATTGTTCAGAAAACGGAAACAGACATGTCGTCTCCGGCGCCGGCCGGCCGTCGCGGCGCGGCGCTAACATCGCGCCACGCCCGCGGATCGGGCGCCGTTCCCGGCGCCCGGCCGGGCAAGCCTATTCGGAACTCATCATCATGTCCCTGTCCATGTACCAGGCCTCGGTGCCTGTCTTCATCCGCGGTTTGAGCGTGCTGGCCACGCTGCTGGAAAAGGGCGCCGCCCACGCGGCCGCCAACGGCATCGATCCGGCCGAGCTGGTCAACGCCCGCCTGGCCCCCGACATGTATCCGCTGTCGGGCCAGGTGCAGCGCGCCAGCGACGCCTCCAAGTTCGCCGCGCAGCGCCTGTCGCAGGTCGAATCGCCCAAGTTTCCCGACGAGGAAACCACGTTCGAGCAGCTGCAGAAGCGCGTCGCCGACACCATCGCCTACCTGCGTTCGGTGCCGGCCGAGGCGCTGGAAGGCGCCGAGGGCCGCAAGGTCACGCTCAGCTTCGGCGAGTTCAAGCCCGAATTCCAGGGCGACGCCTACCTGCTGACGTTCGCGCTGCCGAATTTCTACTTCCACGTCACCACCGCCTACGACATCCTGCGCCACGCCGGCGTGCCGATCGGCAAGCTGGACTTCCTGGGGCCGTACACGGCCTGACGCGGCTTCGGGCGGCGCGTCCGCCGGCGCGCGTCCGGACGCATGTCCGACGCGCGCCGGACGGGCGCTTGCCGCGGCGCCTCAGCCCGGCTTCTTCGAGGGGTCGCCGCAGCCTTCCATCTCGCCCATCTGCGCCATGTTGCGCTGGATTTCCTCGGGCGTCAGGTCTTCCTTGTGGGTGGCGATCGACCAGCGGTGGCCGAACGGATCCACCACCTGGCCGTAGCGGTCGCCCCAGAACATGTCGGCCGCCGGCATGGTGACCTGCGCGCCCGCCGCCACGGCCTGCTTGATGGCGGCATCCACATCCTGCACGTACAGGTGCAGCGTCACCGGCGAGCCCTTGAGCGCCTTGGGCCCCAGGCTGCCCCATTCGGGGAAGTCATCCATCAGCATCACCACCGAATCGCCGATGCGGATGGCGGCATGCATCACCTTGCCGCCGGGGGCCGGCAGGCGCGTCAGTTCCTTGGCGTCGAACGCCTTGCGGTAGAAGGCAATCGCATCCGAGGCGCCTTCGCACACGATGTGCGGGGTCAGGGTGTGCATGCCGTCGGGAATCGCTTGCTTTGCGGGGGTGCCCATGATGTGTCTCCGAAAACCGGGATTGAGGTTGGGGTACTTGGGGACGGGTCGGGGGGACGCCTGCGCGTTCCGGCCCGTCCTGTTGCCACGACGAATGGGCGGCGCCGGGATCGACAGGCCGCCTCGATTTTTTTTCAACCGCGAGCCGACTTGCTCACCAGGGTGCTGAAGCCGCCCCAGCACATGCGCTTGAAATCGAACACGCCCTCGCAGGACATGCCCGTCAGGCGCGGGTCGGCCATGACCTTGGCGTTGATGCGGTCGCGTTCGGCCTTGCTGGCGAACGCGATCCACGAAAACACCACCGTCTCGCCCTCGCGCGCGCTGGCGGCGGCGCTGAACGAGCCGAAGCCCTCGCCGTCGATGTCGTCCGCCACGCACTCGCGGAATTCCAGCGCGCCGTATTCCAGCCAGATCGAACCGGCCTGCTCGGCCAGCTTGCGATAGGCCTCGATGTTGGCCTTGGGCACGCTCAGCAGGTAACCGTCTATGTACTGTTCCATCAGATGCTCCTTGACTCCGTGTTGTTGTACGCGCCGCCCGCAAGCCCGCATCGTCGCGGCGGCCGCGCCGGCAGCGATGCCGGTAGTTGTCACTGTATCGGGATCGGCGGCGCTTTCAGATAGGCGATTGCGACATTCTTGAGGGTGGATTGCGACAGGTCTCCGGCGTATGCTGGTGGGCATGAAAAACATCGCCTTCCTGCTGCCGGCCGGCGCCAATATCGCGTCGCTGGAAACGGCCCGGCACGGCTTCCTGGTGGCCAACGAGTACCTGGCCGCGCAGGGGCGCGCGCCGCAATTCCAGGTGCGCACGCTGGCCGCCACGCGCCAGGTCAGCCTGGACGACGGCCGCATCACGGTGCAGGCCGACCTGGTGCTGGATGAGGCCCGCGATATCGACATCTGCATCGCGCCGCCGCTGCTGGGCGCGGTGTCGGACGTGGTGCTGTCCAACCGTGAACTGGTCGAATGGATCGCCCGCCACTACCGCGGCGGCGGCGAGGTCGCCAGCCTGTGCCTGGGCGCGGCGCTGCTGGCCGCCGGCGGCCTGCTCGACGGCCAGCAGGCGGTGGTGCACTGGGCGGCGCGCAACCTGTACGCCAGCCTGTTCCCGGCGGTGGATTGGAGCATCGACCGCGTGGTCCATTCCGGCAACGGCATCTACACCAGCGGCGGCGCGTTCTCGGCCGCGCACCTGGTGCTGCACCTGATCGAGAAATACACCGACCGCGACACCGCCATCTGGTGCGCCAAGTACTTCCAGCTCGACTGGAGCCGCCAGAGCCAGCTGCCGTTCTCGGTGTTCATGGGGCAGAAGGCGCACGCCGACCAGGTGGTGCGCGCGGTGCAGGACTTCATCGAAAGCCGCTACACCGAAAAGATCACCGTCGAGGACCTGGCCGACCGCCACGCGCTCGGCCGCCGCACGCTGGAACGGCGCTTTCGCCAGGCCACCGGCAACAGCATCGTCGAGTACGTGCAGCGCGTGCGCGTCGAGGCCGCCAAGCGGCGCCTGGAAAGCTCGCGCAAGAGCGTGTCGGAAGTGATGTACGAGGTCGGCTACAACGACACCAAGGCGTTCCGCGACATCTTCAACAAGTACTGCGGCATGTCGCCCGTGGGTTACCGCGAGCGCTACCAGTAGCCGGCCCGCGTCAGCCCGCGCGCCGGCGGCGGAACGCCAGCCACGCCACGAATCCCGTGAAGGCCGCAACCAGCACGCAGATGATCCAGAAGCCGTGGTGGTCGTCCGACAGCGGAATGCCGCCCACGTTCATGCCGAACAGGCCCGCCATGATGTTGATCGGCAGCGCCAGCACCGTCACCAGCGTCAGGGTGAACAGGGTGCGGTTGTTCTGTTCATCGAGCCGCGCCGTCATCTCTTCCTGCAGCAGCTTGATGCGCTCGACCAGGCCGGCCATGTCGCCCAGCACCACCGAGAATTCCTCGGTCGATTCGCGCAGTTCCTGCACGTCGCGCGGCCGCAGCCAGGCCGGCGGGCGCGCCAGCAGGCGGAACACCGAGCCGGGCTCCGGCGCCAGCGTGCGCTGCAGCCGCACCAGCACCCGGCGGGTGGCGGCCAGGTCCAGGCGTCCGGGGCCGCCGCGCGCGGCCAGGAAATGATCCTCGATGCCGTCGACGTCGACGCTGGCCTTGCGCACGATCTCCATCATCAGGTCGGCCTGGTCGCGCATCAGGTGCGCCAGCAGTTCGGCCGGCGAGCCGAACGGTTCGCCGCGCCGCACGTGTTCGCGCAGGCGGTCGAGCGAGCGCAGCGGCTTGCGCCGCAGGGTCACCAGCAGCTTGCGATGGGCGCAGACCCACAGCGTCGAGACCTGCGCCGGGGTGCGGTCGAAATCGAAGATGACGTCATTGAACACCGCCACCAGCGCGCCTTCCTGCTGCTCGATGCGGGTCGAATGGGCTTCCCCGCCCAGCATCGCGATGAAGGTGTCGGGCAGGTCCAGGTGGGCCTGCAGCCAGCGCACGCAGCCGGCCTGCGACAGGTTCAGGTGCAGCCACAGGAAGTGGCCGTCGTCGGGCGCCGCGCCGTCGGCCGCGAGGCGCGCCAGCAGGTCGGCGACCGCCGGCGAGGCGATTTCGGCCGCGGGGCCGCCGCCCGCGAACCGGAACGCGCAGATCAGGCCGGAAATGTCGGTTTGGTAGTCGGCCGCTGCCGCTGGGGTCGTCATGATGCGCGATGGTGACGCCGCAATGTGACAGTCCTGCGACAGCGGGCCGCGTGGCCGCGATCCCCGGCGCGCCGCGCGGCCGCGCCACGGGGAAACCCGATATAAAACTTTGCACAGCCTCCATGATCCAGCGTTATGCGTGGCGGCCGGCCGTTCGCTGTGCTGTAAGGAAATAGTCCATGGAATCAGGGTGTTAGCGTTTCGGTTCGGCGCCCGTCCGCGGCCTGGCGCGGCGGCTTCCCATCATTTCCGAATCGCACGGACCCATGCATGATGGTGCCTCCTGCCAGGCCCGCCACGGCGCGCCGGGCCATGCGTTGGGACTATTCTTGATGACAGACTTCGATCTGACCTTGCACAACGGCCGCATCGTCACGGCCGACGCCGACTTCGTCGGCGACATCGGCATCGTGGACGGCGCCATCGCCGCGATCGCGTCCTCGCTGCCGGCAGGCCGCCGCGCCATCGACGCGGCCGGCCGGCTGGTCATGCCGGGCGGCATCGACAGCCACTGCCACGTGGAGCAGCTGTCCAGCATGGGCGTGCTGTGCGCCGACGACTGGCACACCGCCTCGATCTCGGCGGCCCACGGCGGCAACACCACCATCGTGCCGTTCGCCGCCCAGCATCGCGGCCAGTCGCTGCGCCAGGTCGCCGACGCCTACGCCGCCTCGGCCGCCGAGAAGTCGGTGATCGACTACAGCTACCACCTGATCATCTCGGACCCCACGCCCGAGACCCTGAACCGCGACTTGCCCGAGCTGATCCGCGCCGGCATCACCTCGTTCAAGGTCTTCATGACCTACGACAAGCTCAAGCTGGACGACCGCCAGCTGCTGGACGTGTTCGCCATCGCCGCGCGCGAGGGCGCGCTGCCGATGGTGCACGCCGAGAACAACGACGTCATCAGCTGGATCGCGCGCCACCTGCTGGCGGCCGGCCACACCGCGCCCAAGTACCACGCCGTCAGCCACGACCCGATCGCGGAAAACGAGGCCACGCAACGCGCCATCAGCCTGGCCGCGGTGCTGGAAGTGCCGGTGCTGATCGTGCACGTCTCGACCCAGGGCGGCGCGCAGGCGATCCACGCCGCGCAGACGCTGGGCGCGCCGGTATACGGCGAGACCTGCCCGCACTACCTGCTGCTGACCGCCGAGGACATCGACATCCCCGGCGTCGAGGGCGCCAAGTTCTGCTGCAGCCCGCCGCCGCGCGACCCGGTGTCGCAACAGGCGCTGTGGCAAAGCCTGGACAGCGGCACGCTGGCGCTGCTGTCGTCCGACCACGCGCCGTACCGTTACGACGAATCCGGCAAGCTGCCGGCCGGCGACGCCACCACCTTCAAGCAGATCGCCAACGGCCTGCCGGGCCTGGAAGTGCGCATGCCGCTGCTGTTTTCCGAAGGCGTGCGCAGCGGCCGCCTGACGCTGCAGCAGTTCGTGGCGCTGACCTCGACCAACCACGCCCGCATGTACGGCCTGTACCCGAAGAAGGGCACGCTGGCGGTGGGCGCGGACGCCGACATCGCGATCTGGGATCCGGAAAAGAGCGTGACCCTGCGCGCCGCCGACCTGCACGACGCGGTCGGCTACACGCCCTATGAAGGCCGCCAGGTCACCGGCTGGCCCACCACGGTGATCAGCCGCGGCGAAGTGATCGTGGACGACGGCGTGCTGCGCGCCGAGCGCGGCCGCGGCCAGTTCATCGCCCGCGGCCTGCCCGCCCCGCTGCAGAAGGCGCGCGAGATCAGCCCGCGCGCCGCCTTGCTGCGCAAGATTTTCCCGGCCGTGATCGAGTCCTGAGCGACACGGCCCTCAACGCATAGCGATAGAACCCCGGAGACTGACATCGTGAGCAACGCAACCCATGCGCGCAAAATGGACCTCGCGGTCGCCCAGATGGGCGCCGTCAACCTGGCCGACACCCGCGCGGTGGTGGTCCGCCGCCTCGTCGAGATGATGCGCGAGGCCGCGGCCCGCAAGGCCGAGTTCGTGGTCTTTCCCGAATTGGCGCTGACCACTTTCTTCCCGCGCTACTGGATGGAAGACGCCGAGGCGGTCGATCGCTTCTTCGAAAAGAGCATGCCCAACGCCGACGTGCAGCCGCTGTTCGACACCGCGCGCGAGCTCGGCATCGGCTTTTACCTGGGCTATGCCGAACTGACCCCGGAAGGCCGCCAGTTCAACACCGCCATCCTGGTCGACCGCCAGGCCAAGATCATCGGCAAGTACCGCAAGATCCACCTGCCGGGCCATTCCGACCACAAGCCGGAGGCGCCGTTCCAGCATCTGGAGAAGAAGTTCTTCGAGGTCGGCGACCTGGGCTTCGGCGTCTGGGAGACCAACGACGTCAAGATCGGCATGTGCCTGTGCAACGACCGCCGCTGGCCCGAGACCTACCGCGTGATGTCGCTGCAAAGCGCCGAGCTGATCGTGCTGGGCTACAACACGCCGTCGCTGAACATCCACTGGAACGAGCCGGCGCACCTGCGCACCACCACCCATGAGATCGTGCTGCAGGCCAGCGCCTACCAGAACGCGGTGTGGGTCGCCGCCGCCGCCAAGTGCGGCCACGAGGATGGCCACCACATGATCGGCAGCTCCATGATCGTGGCGCCGTCGGGCGAGATCGTGGCCCGCTCCAGCGGCGAGGAAGACGAAGTCATCACCGCCCGCATCGACCTGGGCATGGGCCAGACCTTCCGCGACCACGTCTTCAACTTCGCCAAGCACCGCAGCCCGCAGCACTACAAGCTGATCATCGAGCGCACCGGCGCCGGCGAACCGCTGCCGGTGGCGGAAATCGACTAGGCCCGCTTGAGGATTGCCTGCGTCATCGCGGGCAATTCCTTTTTGACGATCTGGGAAAACTGCGTCAGGAAGGCCTTGGCGATGGACGGGGGCGGTTCGATCCGGGAATGAGACACGTACACGAACAGCGGGATCGCCGGCTCGACGCGGCGCACCACCAGCCCGTGCATCAGGGCATCGGTCAGGCCATACGAGTCCACCAGCGCCACGCCGACGCCCTGGCGCACGAACGAGCACGCGGTCTGCGACGAGCGCACCTCGATCGCCGGGGCCAGGGTGTTGTGGCCCTGCGGGTCCAGATGCGCGTACAGCGTCTCGCCCAGCGGCGTGTCGCGGCTGTAGCCCACCAGCATCTCGCCGGCCAGCATGCCCGGCTGGATCACGCTTTCGCGCGCCAGGCGGTGGCCCGCCGGCAGCACGCAGACGATTTCGCCCTGCGCCAGCTCGGTGGTGATCAGGTTGGGATGTTCCGGCTTGAAGATGGAGATGGCGATGTCGGCGTAGCCCAGCAGCAGCTGCGGCAGCAGCGCGTCCATGCCCAGCGGCCGGTAGCGGATGCGCACGCCGGGGTTGCGGGCGCAGAACTTCGCGGTCGCCGCCGGGATCAGCCATTCGCCGAAGCTGGGGCTGGACACCACGCTGACCAGGCCGCCGCCGTGGCCGGCCAGGCCCGCGGCCATGTCGTTCAGGCGGTTGACGCCGGCCTGGATCGATTCCACTTCCTGGAACAGCTTGCGCGCTTCCTTGGTGGGATGCAGGCGGCCCTTGAAACGCTCGAACAGCGCATAGCCCAGGCGCAGTTCGATCGATGCCAGCACCCGGCTGATGGCCGGCTGGGTCACGTGCAGCAGCCGCCCGGCCGCGCTCAACGAGCCCGTGATCATGATGGCGTGGAATACCTCGATCTGGCGCAGATTCAACGGCGCGGAAGACCGGACCTTTCCGGGTAATTCAGACATGCTGCGTGCTTTCCTCTTGACCTGGGCGGTGCGCCGACGCTTGCCGGCCCGCCTCTATTGCAAGGATTCTACTCAATCGTGCCCAACGCCCGCATTCTCCTCGTAAACCCGAATTCCCTGGACAAGGTGACCGAGGCCATCGGCCGCGCGGTCGAGCCGTTCCGCCACCTGCCGCTGGATTTCCGCTGCCTGACGTCCACCGGCGGGCCGGCCGGCATCCAGAACCAGGCCGAGGCCGACGCCAGCATCGCGCCCATGGCCGAACTGGTGCGGCGCGAGGCGGCCGCGGCCGACGCCGTCATCGTGGCCTGCTTCAGCGATCCGGGGCTGCATGGCCTGCGCGACCTGGTGCCGGCGCCGGTGCTGGGCATCGGCGAATGCTCGGTGCTGACAGCCATGAGCATCGGCGCCCGCGTCGGCGTCATCGCCATCGCCGGCGCCGCCATCCCGCGCCACCTGCGCTACTTCCGCGCCATGGGCGTGGCCGACCGCATCTGCGGCGAACTGGCGCTGGACCTGCGCGTGAGCGACCTGGCCGACGCCGAACTGGCGTTCCAGCGCATGGTGACGGTGGGCAAGACCCTGCGCGACGCCCATGGCGCCGACGTGCTGATCATGGGATGCGCCGGCATGGCGGACCTGCGCGCGCGGCTGGAAGCGGCCTGCGGCCTGCCGGTGGTGGAACCGACCCAGGCCGCCGTGGCCATGGCGGTCGGCCGGATCTTCGGCCGCGCGTAGGCGGCCCGGCGGCGCCCGTCGCTGACGGGGCCGCCGCGCGGCGGCGTCAGGCCGCCTGTTGCACGTAGTGGCCGGCGGCCACCTGCACCAGTTGCGTCACCACCGGATCGTCGCCGATCTTGCGGATCGGGCTGGGGATCTCGCGCGCCGCGCGCACGCTGCGCTGGTGGCGCCGCGCCGGATCGGGCACCGGCACCGCCGACAGCAGGCGTTGCGTATAGGGATGGCGCGGCCGGTGCAGCACTTCCTGGGTCGGGCCGATCTCGACGATCTGGCCCATGTACATCACCGCCACGCGGTGGCTGACCTTTTCCACCACCGCGATGTCGTGCGAGATGAACAGGTACGACAGGCCCATCTCGGCCTGCAGCTCCTTCATCAGCTCGATCACGCGCGCCTGCACCGACACGTCCAGCGCCGACACCGGCTCGTCGGCCACGATGATCTTGGGATTCACGCTCAGCGCGCGGGCGATGCACAGGCGCTGGCGCTGGCCGCCCGAGAACTGGTGGGCGTAGCGGTCCAGGAATTCGCGCGGCAGGCTGACCCGTTCCAGCAACTGGGCGGCGCGTTCGCGGCGCTGCTCGCGGCTGTGGCCGCCATGCACCTTGAGCGGCTCGCTGACCAGGTCCCAGGCGTGCAGGCGCGGGTTGAGCGATGCGTACGGATCCTGGAAGATCATCTGGATGTGGCGCCGCATCGCGCGCATCTGCTCGGGCGTCATGTGGGTGACGTCCTGGCCGGCCAGGCGGATCGAGCCGGCGCTCGGCTGCACCAGCTTCATCAGCAGGCGCCCGGTGGTCGACTTGCCCGAGCCGGACTCGCCCACCAGCGCCAGCGTCTCGCCGGCGCGCAAATCGAACGACACGCCCTCGACCGCGTGCACGTTGGCCACCACCTTGCCGAAGGCGCCGGCCTTGACCGGAAAGCGCTTGGCCAGGCCCGCCACTTCCAGCACGGCCGGGCGCTCCCGCACCGCGGCCTCGTCGGGGGAGCCATCGCCCAGCCGCGGCACCGCGGCCAGCAGGTCGCGCGTGTAGGGTTGGGCGGGCGCCTCGAACAGCGTCGCCGTGGCGCTTTCCTCGATCTTGTCGCCGTGCCGCATCACCACCACGCGGTCGGCGATCTCGGCCACCACGCCCATGTCGTGCGTGATGAACAGCACGGCCATGCCGACCTCGCGCTGCAGGTCGCGGATCAGGTCGATGATCTCGGCCTGCACCGTGACGTCGAGCGCGGTGGTCGGTTCGTCGGCGATCAGGAGCTGCGGCCGGCAGGCCAGCGCCATCGCGATCATCACGCGCTGGCGCATGCCGCCGGACAGGTCGCCCGGGTACTGCGTCATGCGGCGCTCGGGCTCGGACATCTTCACCGCCGCCAGCATCTCCTGGGCGCGCCGCCAGGCTTGCTGGCGCGAGATGTCCTGGTGCAGCAGATAGACTTCGGCCAGCTGGTCGCCGACCGTCATCACCGGGTTGAGCGAGGTCATCGGCTCCTGGAAGATCATCGAGATCTCGTTGCCGCGGATGCGCCGCAGGGCCGATTCCTCCAGCCCGAACAGGTCTACCTCGCCGCCGTCGCGCGGCACGAAGCGGGCGCTGCCGCCGGCGATGCGGCCGCCGGCGCGTTCGATCAGGCGCAGGATCGACAGCGCGGTCACCGATTTGCCGGAGCCGGACTCGCCCACCAGCGCCACCGTTTCGCCGCGGCCGATGGTGAAGTCCAGCGACTTCACCGCCCGGTAGGGCTGGGCGCGGGCGCCGAATTCCACGCGCAGGCCCTGCACCGCCAGTAAGGTCTCGGTCATGGGGAGTCTCCGTCAGGCGCGGCTGGGAAAGACGCGCGGCGACATGGCGTCGATGTCGCGGCCGGCGTAGTCGCGCTGCGCCACGGTCGCGATGGTCTGCGCCTGGGCGCGTTCCACTTCCTGCATGGCGCGCTCGATGTCGATGGTCAGCAGCTTGCCGTCCTTGACCACCTGGGCGCCGTCCACATAGACGTCGCGGATGGCGCGGTCGCCGGCCGAATAGATCAGGCTGCGCAGCGGCTCGCGGCCGGGCCGCATGTACGGATGCGACAGGTCGACCAGCGAGAAGTCGGCCTTGCCGCCGACCGCGATGCGGCCGATGTCGTCACGGCCCAGCATGCGGGCGCCGTTGATCGTGGCGGCGTTGAACACTTCCTCGGTGGAGGCGGCGCGGAAGTGGCCGGCCTGCAGGCGGGCCACGTAGCAGGCCAGCCGCATCTCATCGAGCATGTTGTGCGGGAAGGTGTCGGTGCCGATGCCGACGTTGATGCCGGCGCGCAGGTAGCGGCCCAGGAAGCTCAGCGCGATGCCGCGCCGCACGAACACCGTCGGACAGTGCGCCACGTGCGCGCCCGAGCGTTGCAGCAGGCCGAAGTCGTCGGCATGCGGCCAGTACAGCGCGCGGTGGTCGTTCAGGAAGATGCCGTGGCCGATGATGAGGTCGCCATCCAGCAGGCCCTGGTCGTCGAGCCATTCGATCGGCGTGCGGCCGTGGCGGCGCGTCATCTCCGAGAACTCGACCACGCTCTGCGCGGCGTGGATCTGCATCGGGATGCCCAGGCGGCGCGCGGCGGCCTGCGCCGCCTTGAGCAGTTCGGGCGAGCAGGTGTCGACCTGCGAGGGGCACAGCATGGCGCCCAGGCGGCCGCTGGGGTGGTTGATGGCGCTGTCGGCCACCGCCAGGGCGGCCTCGAACGACTTCTGCGCCGCCGCCTCGTCCCAGGTGTATTCGACCGAATGGCCGTCGTTGGTGCGCCAGGCGGCCGAGCGGAACATCGGGCCCAGCACCCCGCGGATGCCGGCCGCCGCCACCACGTCGGCCCAGCCGGGACGCGGCAGCGACATGTCCACGAAGGTGGTCACGCCGCTCAGCAGCATCTCGGCCATCGCCACCTGGTTGGAATACTGCGCCGTCTCGATGCCGGTGCGGAACACCGGCATGTATTCGTACAGCGAGCTCTGGCCCAGCTTGTCGCTGCCCAGTTCCTCCAGCAGGCCGCGGTTGCCCGGCTCGGAAGAGGGGTGGCTGTGGACGTTCACCAGGCCCGGCATCGCCATCAGGCCGTTGCCGGCCACGACCCGGTCGGCCGGGCCGGCATAGTCCTTGCCGGCATGGATGACGGTGTTGCCGCGCATCACCAGGTCGGCGTTCTCGATATAGACGTGCGAGCCCAGCGCCTCGTCCCAGGCCACCAGGGTGGCGAGCTGCTTGAAATGGGTGATGCTGGCTTGATTGGTGTCGCTCACGGGAGACTCTCTGTGCTGCGGAATCAGGGGAAGGGCGGCGCGGCGGGGGCCGCGCCGTCCGATGCGGCTTACTTCAACTCGATGTCCAGGCCCTTGTAGGCGGCGGCGCCGAAGATGCCGTGCGCGCGCATCGGCTTCAGGCGCGGCCCGCCCACCAGGTAGAGCGAGTCGTGGTACAGCGGAATCCACGCCGCGCCGTCGGAGATCTTGGTCAGCGCCTTGGACAGGATGGCGTCGCCGCTCTTGGCGTCCAGCGCCTCGCTGCCCTCGGCCAGCCAGCGGTCGGTGTCGGCGTCCTTCCAGTTCATGCGGTTCGGGGTCGGGATGCTGTTGGACAGGAAGTAGCTGTTGAGCGCCTCGCCGGTGCTCATGTAGCCGAAGCTCATGCTGAACTCGTCGAACTCCTGCGTGGCCAGCTTGCCCCAGGCCGAGGTCGAGTCGAACAGCTGCACGCGCAGGTCGGCGCCGACCTTCTTCATGTCGCCCTGCACCGCTTCCATGATGTCCTTCCAGTAGCCGGTGATGCCGTAGTGCAGCAGCGACAGCTTCTGGCCGTCCTTGTAGCGGTAGCCGTCCTTGCCCATCTTCCAGCCGGCCTCGTCCAGCAGCTTGTTGGCGGCGGCGGGGTCGTAGCGGTAGGCGTCGTTGGAACCGGCCGGGGTGCTGGTGGCCAGCATGCTGGTGGCGGGCACCGCCTCGCCGAAGGTGATGGCCTCGGTCAGCGCCTTGCGGTTGATCGCCAGGTTGAGGGCGCGACGCACGTTCACGTCCGTCAGCATCGGCTTGTCGATCTTGAAGCCCAGGAAGAAGGTCCAGTAGAACGGGTCGGCCTTGCTGACGAACAGGCGCTTGTCGGCCTTCAGGTCCTTGATCGACCATTGCGGCAGGTAGCGCGACAGATCGGCCTGGCCGCTTTGCAGCGCGGTCAGGCGGGTGCTTTCCTCGGGCACGATCTTCCAGACGATCTTGTCGACCTTGGGCGTCGGGTCCTTGTAGATCGCCGGGCCCCACTTGTAGCCGGCGTGGCGGGTCAGCACCACTTCGTTGCGCGGCGACCAGCTCTGGAAGCAGTACGGGCCGGTGCCGTCGAAGGCCTTGACGCCGTAGTCCTGGCCCAGCGCCTTGACCTGGTCGATGTTGATGACCGAGTGCATGTAGTGCGCCATCTGCTGCAGCAGCTCGTTGTAGGGCTTCTTCAGCTTGTAGACCACGGTGACGTCGTCCGGCGCGGTGATGCTGTCGACCGGACCGGCGCGCCAGCGCTCCAGGCCCTTGGTTTCCGGGTCCAGCCAGCGGGTGTAGCTGGCGACCACATCCTTGGCCGTCATCTTGCGGCCGCTGCAGAACGTCACGTCGTCGCGCAGGTTGAAGGTGTAGGTCAGGCCGTCGGGCGAGATGGTCCAGCTCTTGGCCAACGCCGGCACCGGCGTCTTCATGTCGTAGTCCAGGCCCACCATGGTGTCGGCGGCCATGAACAGCACCTCGGCCGCGCCGCGCGCGGTGGTGCGGTGCGGGTCGTACTTGTCGGTGTCCAGCTCGCGCAGGATCAGGACGGTCTTTTCGGCCTGCGCCAGCGCCGGCGCGGGCGCGGCCAGCAGGCAGGTCAAGGCCAGCGGCGCGAGGGCCAGTCCCTGGATGATCTTCATGTTGCGGTTCCCCTGTGTGGTTTGTGGTGTGTGGCCGGGCGGGCCGCGGTTCAGAACCGCAGCTTGGGATCGAGCGCGTCGCGCAGGCTGTCGCCCAGCAGGTTGAAGGCGAGCACGATGAAGAAGATGGTCATCGTGGGAATGGTCGAGATGTGCGGGAAGATCTGCAGGAACTTGCGGCCGTCGGCGGCCATGCTGCCCAGCTCCGCGAATGGCGGTTGCGGCCCCAGCCCCAGGAACGACAGCACCGAGCCCAGCAGGATGGTGTGGCCCAGTTGCAGGGTGGCGTAGATCATCAGCATCGACGAGCAGTTCGGCAGCAGATAGCGCGTGATCAGGTAGAAGTTGCCGAAGCCCATGGCGTGGCCGGCTTCCATGTATTCCTGCTTCATCACCACCATGGCCGAGCCGCGCGCGATGCGCGCCATGCCGGGAATCGCCGAGATCCCCAGCGCCAGCACCATGCTGGTGGTGCCCGGGCCCATCAGCGCCGACAGGCTCAGGCCGAACAGGATCGCCGGGAACGACAGCAGCACGTCGACCACGCGCATGATGACGCCTTCCAGCGGACGGTAGTAGGCGGCCAGGATGCCGAGCAGGGCGCCCAGGCCCGAGCCGCCGATCACCGCCAGCACGCTCAGCATCAGCGTGGCGCGGATGCCGTAGATCACGCGCGACAGGATGTCGCGGCCCTGCACGTCGGTGCCCAGCAGATAGCGGATGCCGTCGGCCGAGGTCCAGCCCGGCGCCTTGCGGGCGATGGCCATGTTGGTCGAATACGGATCGTGCGGCGCCAGCCAGGGCGCCAGCAGCGCCACCAGCACGATGGCGATCACCGCCAGCAGCGACAGCAGCAGGATCGGGTCGCGGCGCAGGCGCGACGCGATGCGCGCCAGCGGCGTGGCCATGGCCTGGGGCGGCAGCCCGCCCAATGAGGAAGTGGTGCCTGCGCTCATGATTTGTTGCCTCGCGGATCCAGGTAGCCGTAGAGCAGATCCACGATCAGGTTGATGAGGATGAAGCCCAGCGCCGTCACCAGGATCGCGCCCTGGGCCAGCGGGAAGTCGCCGGCGAAGATGGCGCCGACGGCCATGCGGCCCACGCCCGGCCAGGAATAGATCTGCTCGGTGACCACCGCGCCGCCCAGCAGGTTGCCCACCTGCAGGCCCACCAGCGTCACGATCGGCAGCAGCGCGTTGCGCAGGGCGTGGCGCAGCAGCACGCGGCGTTCGCCGGCGCCCTTGGCGCGCGCGGTGCGCACGTAGTCACCGCTGAGCGTCTCGATCACCGCGGTGCGGGTGATGCGCGCCACCGGTCCGATCAGCACCGATCCCAGCGTCAGCGCGGGCAGCGCCAGCGATTGCAGGCCGGCCAGGGTCCAGATCGGGCCGTTGCGGCCGATGTACGGCAGGATGCCGGCGCCGCCGATGTGCTGCACCAGCAGCAGGCCGACCCAGAACACCGGCAGCGACACGCCCACCACCGACAGCGTCATGACGAAACGGTCGGTCAGCTTGCCGCGGCGGTAGGCGGCCAGCGTGCCCAGCAGGATCGCCAGCGGGATCGACCAGACCACGCTGGCCAGCATCAGCTCGGCGGTCGCGCCGATGGTGGCGCCGATCTCGT
Source organism: Achromobacter sp. 2789STDY5608621 (assembly GCF_001299375.1). Taxonomy (NCBI): domain Bacteria; kingdom Pseudomonadati; phylum Pseudomonadota; class Betaproteobacteria; order Burkholderiales; family Alcaligenaceae; genus Achromobacter; species Achromobacter sp. 2789STDY5608621. Next base: position 38,110 of record NZ_CYTU01000033.1, read on the forward strand.
CGATGACGGGCACGTTGGAGATCATCGAGCGGCCCAGGTCCAGGTGCAGCAGGCGCCACACGTACAGGGACAGCTGCTGGACGATCGACTTGTCCAGGCCCAGTTCCTGGCGCACCTGCGCCAGTTCCTCGGCGGTGGCGGTGGGGCCGGCGATCACGGCGGCCGGATCGGCCGGCGCGACCTGCAGGAGCACGAAGCACACCACCACCACGCCCAGCAGGACGGGCAGCGAGATCGTGAAGCGGTTGAGGATCTGGCGGATCATGCGAGGCCCGCGCAAGTCATACGGGTTGGCTTGGGGGTGGGCTCGATGCGCGGCCCGCCTGCGGTGGGCCGTGGGGGGGAAAGGTGAACTGGTCTCGGCATGACACGACCTCGTCTCTGTGTGCGTCCAGGTGCTGCGGTGGCCAAAGAATGCCAGCGCGCCCAGGCGCCGGGGACCCAGGGAAATCCACTATGGGAAGGCTGCGGCGGGTTTTCGCATTCCGTTCTCAAGCAATTGAAATGAAAGGATTTTTGTCGGATTTTCGACGGGCGGCGCGACGCCTGCGATAACGCGGTGTTATGAAGCCTGCCTAAAGATTGATAGACAGCGGATCGATAGGCGGCGGGATCGGGACGCCCGGGCGGCGGATGGGGCGGCGACGCCCGCATATCCATAGTTGGAATCCTTCGTTGGCGCCGAATGGCGCGCCTCTTAGCCTGTTTGCTGTGTAAAGCGGGCGTTCGACACCGAAGGGGTGGCCGAGGCCGGCGCCACGCGGCGCCGGACGCCCGCGGGCTTTGTGGAGCGTGCGGTGTGAAGTTCTCTCGTTTCTGGACCCGGGTGCAAGGCCTGGCGGTGGCATTCCTGTTGGGCGCGATGGTTCCGGCCAGCGCCGCCTATCCCGACAAACCCGTGCGCCTGGTGCTGCCGCTGGCCCCCGGCGGCGCCATGGACGTGCTCGGGCGTGGCCTGGCCGAGCGGCTCGGGGCGCTGTGGAAGGTGCCTGTCATCGTCGAGAACCGCGCCGGCGCCGGCGGCAACATCGCCGCCGACCAGGTGGCGCGCGCCGCGCCCGACGGCTATACCCTGCTGCTGACCGGCGACATGCTGGTGGCCAACCAGACCCTGTTCCAGGGCACCATCAACTATGACCCGGTCAAGAGCTTCGCGCCCATCAGCATCGTGGCGGCCACGCCGCCGGTGATCGTGGTGCGCGCCGATTCGCCGGTCCGCGACATCGCCGGCCTGCGCGACGCGGCCAGCCGGCATGTCGTCAATATCGGTACCCCGGGCTACGGCAACAGCAACCATCGCGCGCTCACCCGCCTGCAGCAGCAAGTGCAGGGCACCGTGCAGCACGTGCCGTACAAGGGGGCGGGGCCGGCGGTGGTGGCGCTGCTGGGCGGCGAGATCGACGCCGCCATCGTGGCGCTGCCCGCCGTCTCCAGCCTGATCGCCAACGGCCAGGTGCGCGCGCTCGCCGTGCTGCAGGACAACCGCAGCGACACCGTGCCGCAGGTGCCGACGGCGGCGCAGGTCGGGCTGAAGATGGAGGGCGACACCGGCTGGTTCGGCCTGCTGGCGCCGGCCGGCACCGCGCCGGAAGTCGTCGACGACGTCTGGCGCGCGGTGCGCCAGGCCGTCACCGAACCGGACTTCCGCGCGCGCCTGCTGGCCATCGGTTTCGAGCCGATCGCCGACCAGCCGCGGGCCTTCGCCGACCGCATCGTCAGCGACGCCCTCAAATTCCCGGCGCTGCTGCGTGACAGCGGCGTGGCGCTGCAATAACGCTTCACCGACGCCCAAGAGGCCGCCATGCCCATCCTGAACATCGGCAACGCCGAACTGCATTTCGACATCCAGGGCCAGGGCGACGCCGTGCTGGCGCTGGCCCCCGGCGGCATGCTGTCGCACCGCGAACTGTGGCGCGTGACGCGCGACGGCCGGCCGCGCGAGTATCCGGATCCGGTGGCCGCGCTCGCCAGCCGTTACCGCGTGATCGCCCCGGACCAGCGCAACGCCGGCCGCTCGCGCGCGCCGGTGCTGGCCAGCGACGGCTGGACCACCTATGCGCTGGATCACCTGGGCCTGCTGGACGCGCTGGGCGTGCAGCGCTTCCACGTGATCGGCTCCTGCATCGGCTCGTCGTTCGCGCTCAAGCTGTGCGAACTGGCGCCGGAACGCGTGGCGTCGGCGATCCTGCAACAGCCCATCGGCATCGCCGGGTCGGAGGGCAAGCGCGGCGAGTCCTTCGACCAATGGGCCGACACCGTGCGCCAGCGCGACCCCGCCATCGACGAACGGGCCCTGGAAGGCCTGCGGCACAACCTGTTCGGCGGCGATTTCGTCTTCAGCGTCAGCCGCGACTTCGTGCGGCGCAACCCGATTCCGCTGCTGATCCTGGGCGGCAACGACCCGCTGCATCCGCGCGCCGTCTCGCTGGAGCTGGCGCAACTGGCGCCCGCGGCCACCCTGGTGGAGGAGTGGAAGACGCAGCCGCGGCGCTACCTCGACGCCATCCAGGACTTCCTGGCGCGGCACCCGGCCTGAGCGCTGCGGGACGGTACGCGACGCCGGGCGGTGAGCGCCGCCGGGCCGCTACGAGGCCGCCAGCGCCTGCCGCGAGCGCCGCGCAAGGCGTTCGAGCAGGGCGCTGGCCAGGCTTCCCGCCAGCGCGAACCCGACCGCCACCCACAAGGCCCAGGTGGCGCCGGCGCGGGCGTTGAACACAAAGCACGCCGCCACGAAGGCCGCGCCCATCGTCTGGCCCAGCAGCCGCGCCAGGCCGGACAGGCCGCTGGCCACACTGGCGCGGTGCGCCGGCACGCTGAACATGATGAAGCGCTGGTTGGGCGACAGGAACAGCCCGAACCCCGTGCCGCACAACGCCATCGGCAGCATCACCGCCCACATCGGCGCGCCGGCCGGCAGCGCGCTCACCGCCAGCAGGCCGGCGGCCAGCAGCGCCAGGCCGACCATGCCCAGCAGGCTGGCGGACATCCGGTCCGACCACTTGCCCGAGAACGGCGCCAGGCAGGCCCCCATCACCGGCCAGGGCGCGATCAGCATCCCGACCTCGGCGATGTCGCGCCCCAGCGTCTGGTTCAGCAGGAAAGGCAGCGCCACCATGGCCGCGCCCTGCGCCGCGAAAGCCAGCACGCACACCAGCACGGCCAGCGAGAAGGGCGCCAGGCGCAGCAGGTCCAGCGGCACGATGGCGTGCGCGCTCAGGCGTTCGCGGCGCAGCAGCAGCGCCCAGCTCAGCGCGCCGCAGCCCCAGATCAGGGCGGTGGCCCAGTCCGGCTGCGCCGCGCGCTCCAGGCCCAGCACCGCCAGCCCGAACGCCAGCGCGCACAGCAGCGCCGCGCCGGCATCGAGCGCCTTGCCGTCGCCCGGCAACCTGGGCAGGTGCCGGCCGGCCAGCGCCAGCGCCACCAGACAGAAGGGCACGTTCACATAGAACAGCCAGTGCCAGCTCAGCACCGTCAGCATCGCCGACGCCAGCACCGGCCCGCCCGCCAGCGAGGCGGCCGCGATCATGGCGTTCAGGCCCATGCCCCGGCCCAGTTCCTCCTTGCGGTAAATGGCGCTCACCAGCGCCATGTTGCAGCCCATCAGCGCCGCGGCGGCCAGGCCCTGCGCGGCCCGGGCCGCCTCCAGCGACCACAGCGACTGCGCCGCGCCGCACCAGACGGAGGCGGCCAGGAACAGCCACAGCGCCGGCAGGAACACCCGCCGGTGGCCGATCTTTCCGGCCAGCGCGGCCAGCGGCAGCATCGTCGCCACCATGACCAGCTGATAGATCGTGACCACGCCGATCACGTCGGCGGCGCCAACGCCGAGCTGCGCGGCCATCGACGGCAGCGCCGTGTTCGTCATCGAGGTATCGAGCGTCGCCATCGAGATCGACAGGGACACGGCCAGCATCGCGTAACGGCGCGCGGCGGGTGTCAGGGGCGTGGGGGAAAAAGCGGCGGGTGAAGACATTGCGGCATACGGGTGTCGGGAAAACGGGCCCCAGTATGGAAGTGGTGATCCTTGCAGTGAATAGCAAAACCCGTAAAGCAGCCTTGCAGATATGAAATACTGGAGCCGCATGACATCCCGGCGGCAAGGGCCGCAAAGCGAGGGCAGGGTGAACCGATCGGAAGGCATGGCGCTGCTGGTGGCGGCGGTGGACCAGGGCAGTCTCAGCGGCGCGTCGCGCGTCAGCGGGGTGTCACTGGCCTCGGTCAGCCGCCACATCAGCGCGCTGGAGGAACGTCTCGGCACGCGGCTGCTGGTGCGCTCGACCCGGGCGCTGCGCCTGACCGAGGCGGGCCAGCGCTATTACGCCGAGGCCAAGCGCCTCCTGGCCGACATGGACGAACTGGAAAGCAGCATGCGGATCGACGCCGCCGATCCCTCCGGCCGGCTGCGCGTCACGGCGCCGACGCTGTACGGGCGCGTGCATTTGCAGCCGCTGCTGGCGAAGTTCCTGATGCGGCATCCGAAGGTCACGCTCGACCTGCACCTGCTGGACCGCCCCGTCAACCTGCTGGAAGAGGGCATCGACCTCGCGGTGCTGGTGGGCGAGCAGCCCAGCTCCAGCCTCGTCGCGCGGCGCCTGGGGTCCATCCGCTGGGTGCTGAGCGCCTCGCCCGATTACCTGGCGCGGCGCGGCACGCCCCGCAGCCTGCAGGACCTGGCGCAACACGACGGCCTGGTGTACAGCCACCTGGCGACCGAGGACATGTGGACGCTGATGGACAAGGGCAAGCCCACCGTCGTGCGGGTGCCGACCCGCATGCGCTCGAACACCGTGGATGGCGTGGTCACCGCCGCCGCGGCCGGCGCCGGCATCGTCTACGCGCCGGCCTGGGCCATCGCCGACCACGTCGCGGCGGGCCGCCTGCGGCCCTTGATGGTGGCTTCGGAAACGCCGCCCCGGCCGGTGTTCGCCCTGATGACGCACCAGCGGCTGATGGCCGGCAAGGTCCGCTCGCTGGTGGAGTTCCTGGTGGAAAAACTGCGGGAGAAATCGCTCAACGAGCTATGACCCGCCAGCGCGTGGCGCGTGCCTGCGAGCCGGCGTTCAGAGGCCGTCCAGCAGCGCCTTGCCGGTCTCGTTCGCCGACTTGCCCTGGTTGACGGCATCGGTCAGCGTCGTCACGAACCACGGCAGCACCAGCTTGGTGTCGGGGTCGGACAGGCCGACGCGCAGGCGTTCCTGGGGGGCGGCGGGGGCCGTCTGGGATTGGTGTTCGCCTTGAGTTGCGGCAGGAAGCCGTGGAGCGGTGGGGGGAGGGGCCGATTCGGCCAAGGCTGTGGCGATTGCCAAACTGAATAGCAGTGTGGTGGTGAGAAAGCGGATGCGATGGCGGACCTGCATGGGATTTCACTCCAGTAGCCAAGGGCGGATCCAAGGCGTTCCACAGCCTTTGTGGATACCTTAGGAAACGATGGCTTCCATTGTCTTGTGGTGTCAGGCAAAGGGATATTGGGGAATTGTGATCGTCTGTGAAGAACTGTCCGCGCGGAAAAGCTCGAATGCCGATTCAGCCATGTTTTGTCCGAATGACGTCACAGAATTAGCTCCTGTTGAAATCCTCGGAGCAATTTGTGAACTCACCGGAATTCTTGACACCGGAAGCGGTATTTCAGGACCCAGTACTGGAACAGCATCAGATCGAGCTGCTCAATACCAGCATTCCTTCCACGGAAGCCAGGCATGCGCTGGCCCGGTTGAACTGTACGCGGGTCGCCTTGCATGGCCCATCAGGCACGGGAAAGACAGCATTGGCGCGCTGGTTGGCGGCCCAGCTTGGGCGGCCATTGTCGGTTGTGCGCACAGCGGATCTGCTGCCGACCTCCTGCGCAGGCTCCTCGCGGGTTGAGGCCATGACGTCCCAGGCGCGCCATCGAGGCGCGATTCTGTTGTTGGAGGACGCAGACTTTCTGTTGCACCGTGGGCGTGCGGGCAGAGAGGCCTGGGAGGTGGCGCTCGCGCATGAGGTCGAGTCTGCGCTGGGCAAGCATGACGGCATCGTCATCGCATCGAGCAGCCTTTGCGAAGTGCCGGATCCGGGCTCATTGCGGCAGTTCGAGATGAACGTCCGCGTCGATTACCTGAGGGAGGAGGATGCCTGGACCCTGTTCATGGAAGCCGCCGCCAGCTTGAATATTGAAGACCTGCTGACGGTAGCGCCGCGCGAGCTTGCCCGGCTGTATCAGCTTGCACCCGCGGATTTCGTTACGGTTGTGCGGCAGGCGAGATTTCGACCTGTGAAAAGCCTGCGCGAACTTTATGTCCGCTTGTATGCGGAATTCAGCCTGAAGCTCCGGCCTCGGGGGCGGCAAGGGGCCTTGCCTTTGCAAAAGCAGGCCATCGCATGAAATATCGCAAGCTTCATCTGTCGTTTGGGTTGCTGAATACTCTGCGCGAAGCCCGAGAGGTCGTTGTCATCACGGGGTCGGGATTGGGGGTCGCCAGTGGCCTGCCCGCCAGCCGCGACGGCATTGATGGCCTTTGGAGCCAGCATGACCCCGGGGATCTGGCCACGGCCGAGGGGTTCAGGCGTGATCCCGCGTCGGTATGGGCATGGAATTCGGTCCGTCGGGTGCGTGCCAGCAGGGCGATGCCAAATGCGGCGCATTGGGCGATAGGGGAATTGGCGAAAGTCATCCCGTTGATGACGGTCATCACCCAGAACGGCGACAATTTGCACGAGCGTGCGGGAACACCGCGCGCGATATATCTACATGGCAGATTGGATGATGCCTGGTGTCCTGCCTGCGGTGTTCCCCACGTTTCTCAACCCTACGGCGGCAACTTTGCCACTCGACCGCTTGAGCACACCCATTCGGCGCCTCCCGCATGCCGGCTCTGCGGGGCATTTGTGCGCCCTGGCCGGCTCTGGCACGGAGAAAGGCCGCAGGCAGCATTGTGGAGGACCTGCCACATCGTGGCTACGTCCGCCAACCTTGTGCTGACGGTCGGCACGTCTTGCCAATCCCCGGCTGCGGCTGAGCTTTGTTATGCGGCGCTGGCGGCGGGAGCGAAACTGGTGCAGATCAATCCAAATTCGACCCCAATGGACCGGTTGGCCTCGCATAATTTGCGCGGCAAGGCCGAAATTCTCCTGCCTTTGCTTCTCGCGTACGCGTGGCCCCGCACCTGACTGCATCTTCAAAGGTCAGGTATAGCGTTCGGCCAGTCGTCGCGCATTGTCGGCAAAGCTCGTCCGGATGGAGTCGGGTTGCAGGATCTCGATGGAGCAGCCGTAACCATGCAGCAGTTGCCATAACATGGTCGAGGGCTTCACTGTTGCCCGCAATTCAAATCCGCCCTCGCATTCCTGCATCCGCTGATCCTGCGCCAGCCAGAATTCGCGCAGCGGATGGCGACGAGGGCGGCCGTCTTCCATCAGGGGCTCATCGACTTTGAGTACGATTTCAATGTCCTCGCTGCTGTGAAAATTGAGGGCATCCTCGCGCCGTACGTAGTCCTCCAGGTCGAAAGAGGGATCCACATCAGCAGCTTCATCAAGTACTTGTACGTGGGACAAGCGGTCCATCCGGAAGAGAAATCGCCGCCCTGGGCGTTGCGTGCCCCAGGCCACCATATACAAGACACCGGCCCGGTCGACCATGGCCAGCGGCGTCATGATGTAGATTCGTTCAGCGGGCGTTTTCTCGCCGAATTGGGTGTTGCGAAACGATAGCTTTCGTCCGTAATACAGGGCTTCCGTGACGGGTCGATATACGTCCGCGCTGAAACGGGGCAGCACGACCGGGTGCGTGCCGTCGATGCGCAAGGTCTTGCGCGCCCAATTGTGTGCTCGGCCAGCGCCCGGATGCCCTTGATGGGCGGCAAGAAAGCGCGTGGCATCCGCGAAAGTGTCCGCCAGATCCTCCAGTACGACCGTTGGCAGATGACGGTCTGCCACTTGCTTTAGCGCACACATGGCCATCGCCATGTTGACATTCATGTTCTGGATATTGAATTCGCTGCGCCGAATCGTGCGGTACCAGCGGGTTGCCCGGGTTGCGCCGCGGAAACCCACGCTGTCGAGCTTGAGCAGAGTGCGGCGGATCTGGCGGGAATCCGGAACCGGCTGATGCATGCTGGCTAGTCGTTCGCGAATTTCCGACATCGAGATGCCGCCGTCTTCGGATTCTTCGTCTTCGATATAGGGAAGAATTCTCAATAGGCTGGCTAATAGAAGTTGTTGTCTATCCATTTAAAGCGGTCATGAAGCGGGAGGCTGCGCGATTCTATTCCTGAAGCGGCCGAATATCCGTTGGCCGCGCGATCGAAAAAATTACCGAGGTGTTCGAGCTGTTTTCCCTGCGACACAACTTGTCGCAGCGGTTTTCCTTGAGGAACGGATGGGTTGCCATGGTTGATCACGCCTTGAAGTTAAAGGCATGGTCATGATGATGAACAGAGGGGCGTATCTCGCTGGGGAAGTCATGAATAATGCAGGTATCATTATCTGACGCATTAAGTTACCTCCAGAAAACACTATGCCTGAGTTACAGATTGGCTTCGTGGCACAACTTCCTGGTTCTGTCGGACATACGGTGCTGCCGTATTCCGTCCGATGACCACGCGCCCCCGGAATCTGGCCACGTTGCGCATGGCCCTGGATTTGATTCAGCGCATTCCCCAACACCGAAAAATTACCGCGGTCGAGTTGCATCGGCAATTGCTGGCCGCGGGCCATATCCGAGATCTGCGCACGGTTCAACGGCAGCTGGAAATGTTGAGTGTGCATTTCGACGTCGAACGGGACGATCGAAATAAGCCGTTTGGATATCGCCGAAGATCTCCATATCCAAACGCAATGGAGGTGGATACCGGACCGTCGTCGTCATTGACGCACGCGGCGACCAATCCTCGCAGAAAAAACGTGTTGCATGCTGTCAGCGACGCCCTTGGTGCCGGGCGATGGCTGGAATTGAGTTACGGCGATCTCGGTGACCCCACTTTACCTGACAAGGTGGGGCCGCTAGGGCTGACGCAGCAAGGTGATGATGTTTTGCTGGTGTACAGCGTGCTGGCTCCTGCGCGCGTGGGTTGCCTGGCGCTGGATCGCGTTGTCGCGGCACGTGTCACGAACATTCCCTTTGAGCGCCCGGAGGGGTTCAGGCTGCAACGCTTGGATGCGGAGGCAGTTGCCGATGTGGACGGTATGGAAACGATTAACGAGTGGACTCAACCGGGTGTTTGTCATCAATGAGTAGCAGGGGAGCAAGAAGCGGCGCTCGCGCCGCGAAAAGAGGAGCAGGGGCCGCCGGCAGTCCGCGCGCAAGGAAAAAGACGGCGCTTCAGGTTGCTCCGTTGAAGGAGAAGAAAGCGACGCCCCTTTTTAATGTACTGGTGCTTGCGACGGTCAGCGCGGGCAAGAGCTCGCTGATCAATGCCCTGATCGGTCGTGAGTTACTGCATTCGGCGAACGAGGCGACCACGGCGTGTGTGGCTTCCATTGAGCATCGGCCTCATCAGGTCAGGTTTCATGGGAGGTGCCTGTCGAGTACGGGAGGCGAGCTGATTCGTCATGATGATGTTTCCGCTGATCAGATCCGCAGTTGGAATAGCGACGCTCAAGTACGGCAGATTGATCTGAGCGGCCCTTTCCGCAGTTCCCAAAGCCTGGCCAACCGGTTGGTCTTGCACGACACTCCAGGCCCAAACAACAGTATGGATGCTGACCACGAAAAACGCGTGTTCGACGCTTGGCGCAAGATCCCGGCCCAGTTCGTGCTCTACGTGTTGGATATCGGTCAGCTCACGACTGCGGACAACAAGGAGTTGCTGGTCAAACTGCATCGGCGGATCAAGGCCCGTTCCGGCCTGCGTATCGCGTTCGTTCTCAATAAGGTTGACCTGCTTGATCGGGAGCGTGGCGAAGACCTGGAAGCCTATGTGGCCCAGGCTCGCGCTTTTCTGGAAGAGGCAGGTTTTATTGACCCGATGATCGTTCCCACCATGGCCGCCGCCGCCCTTTACGCCACCATGGCCCGGCATGAGGAGCCGCTGACCCGGGGGCAGCGCGCCAGGCTGCGGCAGGCGCTGCAGGCGATGGAAGACCACGAGCAGAGACTGGTATCAGCCGCGATCGTCCCGGCAGCGGTGCGGCGGCGCGTATTCAAGGATCTGTCCGATCTCGAGCCGATCAGCCCGGCCCCGCCTGGCGACGATCTGGCTCTTGCCACCGAAGACTGGCATAGGTTGGTTTGCATGAGCGGCATCAGAACCGTCGAACACCTGATCAAACATCAACGCAGTGCATACGAAAATTCATGAACTACATCGACATTACCCATAACCCCTTTACCGTCGAGACAACCTTCCTGATCAATGGCGAAGTGCCGGCCGAAGGTTGCAAACTGTCAAGTTATCGCGAAAGCCGTCTTCAGACCTGGATAGAGCGGCTGTTTGACGAGTTGAGCCAACTCTTCAATGGCGATGACCGGTTCAAGGTCAGCTTCAAGGGTGTGGAATCGGATTATCTGGACGTCGCGGAGGCTGCACAGGCAGCCAGGAACCGGGGAATGCTGGTGGAGCTGGATTGGGTTCGCACTGAGCATACCGAAGTGCGGTTGGACAAGATCCGCGAGCTCGTGGATGAAGCGCGATCGCACCCGAAGCTGCGAACCTACTTCAACGACAACGCCGAAGCCAAAACGGCACTCGACGAAGCGCTCGGCAATGACTTCGATGTTTGTGTCGTAGCCACGATGTCTGCGGGGAAATCGACGTTGATCAACGCGATGCTGGGCCGCGATTTGCTGCCCGCCGCCAACGAGGCGACGACGGCCACAATTGCCAGGATCGTTCATAACGGCGAACTCAGGGACCGCTTCAATGCCGCCCGCATTACCCGTGATGGAGAACGGGCTGAGACTGTCCAGGATGCTGAGCTTGAGTTGATTCAGCAATGGAACCGAATGGAGGATACGGCCACGATCGAGCTCGAGGGGGCGATTTCGGCAGTTCGGGATCGCGACAATGTGCGTCTGGTGCTGACCGATACTCCCGGGCCGAACAACAGCCAGGATGAGAATCATGAGCGCGTCACCATGGGTTTCATTCAGGACTCGCTGCGCAATCCGTTGATCCTGTATGTCTTGAACGCCAGCCAGCTGAGCATTGACGATGACCGCAATCTGCTTGAATTGGTCGGCCAGGCAATGCGCAAGGGCGGCAAACAAAGCAAGGATCGTTTCATCTTCGTGGTCAACAAGATGGATGTGTTTGATCCGGAGAAGGGCGAGGATCCGAAAGAAATCCTGGAACGCGTGAAGAAGTACCTGATGAGCAACGGTATCCAGAATCCCTTGGTTTACCCGGTATCCGCGAATCTGACGCGCCTGATTCGCAAGCCTGGCGATCTGCATTCACGCAAGGAACGAGGCGATTACAGCACCATGGCGGAGCTGTTTGAACAGGAGCCGTGCATGAATATGCTCCAGTACATGCCATTGACTTCCCGGGTCAGCATGGCGTTGGCCGACAAACAGTATTCGCGTCTGCTGCTCAGCAGCGGTCTGCCGGCGGTGGAGACAATGATCGACGAATACATCGACAAATACAGCTTGCCTCATCGAGCCAAACGCGCCAGCGAGGCGCTGAGTCGGGTCATTGAAATGGGTCTGAACGAGGCGGACCTGACCGACCAGTTGAATACGGACGAGCGTGCGCTGAAAAAGCTCAATAGGGAGCTGGAAGGATTGCAGCAGCGGCGCACGCGTGGATTCGATGTGGACGCATATGTCGAGGAATTGCGGTCGAACGAGAAGAGTCTGCCGTCGCGCACGATCGACACCCTCGTCGAATTGGAAACCGAGATGAATGCGTCGATCCGCAAGGTGTCGAATGGCTTCTCCGGAAAGAGTGAATTGTCCAAGGCGAAAGCCAGGGTGGAACAGGCGTCCTCGCAGCTTCGTTTCGAGTACAACAGGCTCGCCAATCTGTACCAGAGCGCATTCGAGGCCAGTCAGAAATACGTGGCCAAAGACCTGCAGAAAACGTACCAGGAATACGTTCTCGAGATTTTCGAAGACTATGAGGAGCTTGAGTTTCCAGCCATGGAGAACATTCGGAAAAGCGTTGCCGGTATCTCCTTGAATCTGGACATTCGCAAGGTCGAGGTCGAGCGAGAGCAAGTGGTTGTCGGGCACCGGAAAGTCAGCACGAGCCGGTGGTACAACCCGTTTTCATGGGGCGACGAAAAGTCCGTGCCTGTCTTCGGTGAAGAAGAATTCGTCGATCTCGCGAAGGTGTGGAAGAGCAGAAAAACCCAGGTGGACGCGGAGTTCACCAACCTGAGCCGGGCCGAGGTCGCGCGGATAAAAGAGGGTAGGGACCAGTTGGTCGACCAGTTCCTGGCATTCATGGCGGAAGAGTTCGACCAACGGTTCAACGAATTGGTTGAATCCGTGAGAGACAAGGCGCGTGACCGCGATGCTCGCGAGCGGGCCGTGGAAGAAGGCAGGGCGTTGCGCGAGTGGATTGCCACATTCAAAAACAGGCTCGAAGCCACCCTGGCGGTCTGAAACGGAGCATATGAGCATGACGACGAATTTCATTCCATCTGACAATCTCAAGCACTACGTCGATGCTGGCGAATTGAGCACGGCGCGTTCGGCGCTGTTCATGGAACTCGATGACTCCGAACTTGACGCAGCCGACCTGCGCGCCGCGCAATCCTGGGCGGCCAGCCGTGTGGCCGGTCTGTACGAGGGATACGCCGAATCCGCCTTCGCGCGGGCTGTTGACCGTGAAGAAGCGCATTGGAATGTCGAATACTTTGATACGCAGATGGTGTATTTGAAGATGAACTTTTGCGAGGCGCGCTTTTTGCATCTGATCGCTGTTCGCCAGAAGTTGCGGGATGCCAGCACTGGACGATTTCATGCCAAGGCCACGCCCGCTGGCGTTACGCGCGGCAGCCATCACCCTGCGGCGTCACCCCCGAAATCGGCATTGCCTCCGGCGGTGCGCGCGCTCTTGATTGTCGGCGGCGCTGCCGCTGCTCTGGCGTTGTTCCTGACCGTGCTGGGGAAATAGGCCGTGAACGCAGTCATTCCGAATGCCGCCGCATTGCAACGCGTCCGTGAGAATGCGGCCCAGACGCTGGATGCCGCGCGCGTGTTGATCAACCGCAGCTATCTGTCCGAACTTCAGCATTACGGCGTTCGGCCGTATTCGAGTGCGACGCCTGCGTTCAAGGCCGCTACCGACCTGCGGATATTCCGCATCGATCGCATCGTTCAGAATAATAAGCAGTCCGTCCTGGAAAGCACTACCGCCGCCTATACTGCGTTAGGCGCGGCGGGCCATGCCGTGTTCCTGCTGTTGCGGTCGGACGGCGTCGAGACCGAGGTCTATATCGGTAGCCGAGGGAAACCCGGCAAGATGCTGGGGCACAACGCTGGCGAGTTGCTGCGCGAAACGTTCAGAGGGCATTTCAGCGGCAGCGCGCTGCAAGCGCTGAACCAACCGGCGGTGGACGGCCTGCTTGACGGCGTTGCGTCGAGCAAGGACGACCCTTCTTCCAGCATTACCGCAGTCACGGGGGTCCCCGCCTTGTCCAGCGCGGATCGGGAGCAGTTTGCCCAGGGGTTGGAGCGGTTTATCGATGCAGCCGAGCAACGGGTGTATCACGCGATCATTCTGGCGGAACCCATTGCCTCGCAGGATCTGGACCTGATCCGGACCGGCTACGAGCAGGTCGCCACGCAGCTGTCGCCGTTGCTTACGCAACAACTCGCTTTTGGTGTCCAGGAAAGCGACAGCATCGGCTTCAGCATCAGCCAGGGGTTGAGCGAATCGCTCGGTCACAGTCTTGGCTTGACCAGCACGACAGGTCAATCGCAGACGCGCGGTACGTCGACCACGGAGACCACGGGAAGCTCCAGGACTTCCAGTTCACAAACCGCAGCCTCGAAGGCCGGCAGCATCGTTGGCGCCTCGGCAGGCGTGCTGGCCGGTTCATTCTTCGGTCCGATGGGGGCGATGGTTGGCGGTCAGGTGGGCGCGGCAATCGGGACTGCCTTCAGCGAGCAGGTGTCGACAGGTACGAGTCAATCCCATGCGGAAGGCCGCAGCGAGAGTCACACCGATTCCTGGGGGGAGTCGAGGGCGAAGACGGAATCCGTCACCCACTCGACCAACCGTACGGATTCGCGTTCGGCGAACCGCACGAGCGGCGCCAATCGTCAGGTTTCGATCGACTTGATCGACAAGAGTATCGAGCAGTTGCTGGGGCGGATAGACCATCATTTGATGCGTATCGACGAGGCCAAGACATACGGCGGTTGGAACTCGGCCGCCTATTTCATTGGCGACAGCACCGCCTCTTCCGAGGCGTTGGCCAGCCTGTTCCTGGGGCTGGTCCGTGGCAGTAAATCCAGTCACGAGGACTTTGCCCTGACCACCTGGAATTCGGCGCGAAAGTCGGCGGCACTGGATTGGTTGGCCGCGCTCAGCCATCCGCAGCTCGATCATCATTTCTCGAAGCGTATTCCGATCCCATACGTTACCCCGGCGACCCTGGTTTCGGGACGGGAATTGGCGATTCAACTGAGTCTGCCACGCCGATCCACGTCTACCGTGGCGGTAGTGGAAACACAGGCTTTCGGCCGCAAGGTCCAGTATGTGGATGGCCGGCGAGCCGCTCCTGCTGGCAAGGGCACGCGCACGTTGAAGCTGGGGCAAATGCGCCACCTGTGGGAGAATCTTCCGCAGAGCATCACCCTTGCGTTGGACCAGTTGACGAGCCACGTCTTTGTCAGCGGATCAACGGGCGCAGGCAAGAGCAACACGATGTACCAGATCCTCAGCCAGATCGAGGCCAACGGAATTCCGTTCCTGGTCATCGAGCCGGCCAAGGGCGAGTACAAACATGTATTCGGCCACCATCCCCGCGTCAGGGTGTATGGCACGAATCCGGCGCACGCTGAACTGTTGCGCATCAATCCCTTCCGCTTTCCTGAAGCCATTCATGTGCTCGAGCACGTGGACCGCCTGATCGAGATTTTCAGTGTCTGCTGGCCTATGTACGCAGCAATGCCGGCGGTATTGAAAGAGGCTTTGCTACTTGCTTACGAGCAGTGTGGCTGGGATCTGGACCTGTCCGTCAATCGGAGACACGCGGATCTATATCCGAGTTTCGGTGATCTTCTGGCCACGTTGCGCAGCGTGATCGATGCGTCGGTCTATTCACAGGAAGTGAAGGGAAACTATATCGGCTCGTTGACAACCCGGGTTCAGTCTCTGACCAATGGCCTGAATGGCCGGATCTTTGCCGCCAACGAGATTGATGCCGACGATCTGTTCGAACGTTCCGCCATTGTCGATCTGAGCCGTGTCGGTTCCGCGGAGACCAAGGCTTTGATCATGGGCATTCTGGTCATGCGCTTGAACGAACACCGGATGGCGAAGGGAGGCATGAACCAACCTCTGCGTCACGTCACGGTGCTTGAGGAGGCGCATCATCTTCTGAAGCGCGACCCCGTCGGCGCGGGTGCCGAGGGCGCGGGTGTGGCAGGGAAGTCGGTCGAGATGCTGACCAACGCCATCGCCGAAATGCGCACTTACGGGGAAGGATTCATCATTGTCGATCAGTCTCCCAACGCCGTCGATGCGGCGGCGATCCGTAATACGAACACCAAGATCATCATGCGTTTGCCCGATGAAGCGGACAGGCGTTTGATCGGCAAGTCGGCCGGGCTGCGCGATGAACAGCTGGAAGAGATTGCTCGCCTGCCCAAGGGCGTGGCCGTCGTGCACCAGAACGACTGGCTGGAGCCCGTGCTTTGCCAGGTGACGAAGTTCGAGGGCGAGACACTTCCCTATGTCTATGAGGCGCCGCAGCAAGAGGCAAGTTTCGCGCACGAGATGTTCAATCACCAGGTGCTGCGCTTGTTGTTGGCAAAACGGGTTCATGCGCCATATCCGGTGGATCTGGATGTGGTGGAGCGGGGCTTGCGTGAATTGCCCCTGCTGGCGCCGAACAAGATCGCGGTGCATGACTTCTTGCGTATGTTCCGTGAGGGTGGAGCCATTACCCTGTGGCAGCCGCAGGCGTTTGAAAGCCTGGCCCGGTTGGTCGTCGATGTGCTTGGATGCCGACTTGAGGTACGCAAACTGATCGAAACAGCAGCGGACTATGAACAGCTGCAGGCGGGCTTGGACACCATCGTTGCTACGCTTGTCCGGCATGTGGAGGATGACCTTGCCTTGGCGATACAGCAGTGCATGATGAAGGACTATAGTCTGCAACGCGACAGCCATCTGGAGATCTACGCCGCCTGGCGCACAAGCATCGAAAACAGGGAATCAGCATGAATTTCGAACACCTGCGGGCCGTTGGAGGCGATGTCCCGTGCCGGCTGGCGCAGTTGGCCCGGGATATGCCAGGGAAATACATACTGATAGCGGAACTGGATCGGCCGATGCTGGTGACGCAAGACATGCGCCAGGATCTACCGCCCCTGAGCGATGAGCGACGGGAGCGGCTCGAGAACAGTGGCTACTCGGCCACTATTCTGGAAGCCATCGGCAGCGACGCCGAAGCCAGCATTTATGAAAATGCGGATTTGAAACCGGAGACGGTCAACGGAAAGGACGTGTTGATCCGCGATGATATCGATTATGACCGGGAGGACGTGTTCGGCAAGACCAACCTGGAAAGAATGCGGGATGGCCGTGCGCCGCTCGACGATAGCGGGAAGCCCATAGAACTTCACCATATAGGCCAGTCGCAGGATTCGCCACTTGCCGAACTGACGGGCTCGGAACATCGTGGCAACGGCAATGACAATATCCTGCACAATAAATTGAAGGAGTCGGAGATCGATCGGGGAAATTTTGGCGACGAACGTGGCGACCATTGGAAGGCGCGTGCCTCGCAGATTGATAGTCAACGTGACCAGGAAACGTCATGAATCAACTCACCGCGCTGGTCGAGCGCAACCATGCCACCATTCGTCCCGCCCGGGATGAGGATATTCAGCAGTTGGGAGAAAGCCTGGGCTTTGTTCTGGCCGATGAATACGTCGATTATCTGTCCGAGTTTGGCGTCATAGTGTTTGGCGCTACTGAAACCTACGGGTTGGGAGTTCCGCAGGACTATTACTTGAATGTGCGGAACATGTACGCCGATCTGAGCCGCGACGCTACTTATCCCCGGCTCGCGGTGCCGTTGGTCGATGCGGGTGACGGGCGCTACTACCTGTATGACAATGGCAGCCGACAAGTTCTGTTGTGGGCGACGCCCAATGGGGGCATCGTCGAGACCCTGAGCGAAGGACTTGAAGCGTTTTTGGTCAAGCAGATCTTTCGTCCTTGATATGACGCGCGCCATGGTGCGGCACCACAAATCGTGTCTCAGCCGGCGTCGGGATTCGTCAAGCAGTTGTCCGTGCGGGTAAAAGGCCTTGCTGCTTGACAGCCAACCAACCAACTAGTAGATTGGCTGCCATGAACCTGGAACTTTCCCCCCGCGCCCTGGAAATCGTCGATCAGACCCGGCTGCTGCTGGCCACCGGCGGCTATCACGGCTTCAGCTATGCCGACATCTCCGAGCGGGTGCGCATCGGCAAGGCCAGCATTCATCACCATTTCCCGACCAAGGCCGACCTGGTGCTGACCGTGGTCACGCGGCATCGCGACCAGGCCCGCTCGGGGCTGGCGGCGCTGGACCAGCATGTGACGGATCCGCAGGCGCGCCTGATGGCGTATGCGGACTACTGGGCCAAGTGCATCCGCGATGGTTCCATGCCGATGTGCATCTGCGCGATGCTGGCGGCCGAATTGCCGATGATCCCGCAGGCGGTGGCGGACGAGGTGCGCGCCTATTTCGGCGAGCTGACCGCGTGGATCGGGTCGGTGCTCGGCGCCGGCGTCGCGACGGGGCAATTCGCGCTGCGCAACGGCGTGCTGGTCGAGGCGCAGGCCTTCATGTCCACGATCCATGGCGCGATGCTGACGGCCAGGGCGCTGGGCGCGCCGGAGGCGTTCACGTCGATTTCGCACGCGGCCATCAGGCAGTTGTCGACGCCGGCGTGATGGCCGGCCCGCGCGTGCCTTCGGGTGCGCGTTTTTTTGAATGGCTTTACCAACCAACTGGTTGGTTGTTTTTTTGAGTTTCCCGGGCGTCACGGCCCATGTCTGTCCACGTTGTCGGCGCTGTCGCCATTCCTGGCCGCGCCGGCGCTTTCAAGGAGCCCTGCTCATGCCGCATCCCATTTCGCCTCTCGGGGCCGCACACACGCTCATCAGTCTGGTCCCCGCCTTCGCGGGCCTGTACAGCTTCGTCCGCTACCGAGGCATCGACAGCACGACGCCGGTCGGCAAGGTCTATCTGGGCGGCCTGCTGGTGGCGGTGCTGACGTCGTTCGGCCTGTCCAGCACGGGCGGGTTCAATCCCGGCCATGCGCTGGGCATCCTGGCGTTGCTGTCGGTCGCGGGGGCGCTGTTCCTGTCGCGCCAGTCGCCGCAATCGGCGGCGCGGGCCCATCTGTCGCAGCTCGGGTTCGCGTTCAGCTTCTTCCTGATGTGGGTGCCCGGGATCGCGGAAACGCTGACCCGGCTGCCGGTGTCGCATCCCCTTGCCGACGGACCGCAGTCGCCGCTGGTGCGCGGCGCGCTGGCGACGTGGTTCGCGGTCTTCGTGCTGGGCGCCATCACGCAGCAATGGTGGATCCGTTCGCAGCGCCGCCGCGCGCCGTCCCGCTAGCCAGGTGACGCCGCGCGCGCCGGCGCGCGGCCAGGGGAATTGCCATGAGCGCCAACGCCATTGACCCGATCGATCCGCTGCGCATCGACGCGGTGCGCGACCCGTACCGTCTCGAACGCCTGCACGCGCAACTGCGGACCGACCGCGCGATGCGCGCGCGGGCGGCGGAGTTCTCGCGCATCCACGCCGCGCAGGCGCAGGCGGTGTCGGCGACGGCAGCGGCAGCGGCAGCGGCAGCGGCAGCGACGTCTCAACCAACGCCGCCGGCCGCGCCAGCCTCCACAGCGTCATCCGCGCCGCCCGCCGCGGCCCCGAAAATGGACCCACCCGGCATCGCGCTCGAACCCTTGCGCGACCAATACACGGCGCATTGCCTGAAGCTCGCGATCCAGGCGTTCCGTGATGAACAGGCTCGGCTGCAGGCGCGCACCGTCGCGATCAACCGGGCCGAACGCGATGCCCAGGCGGCGTTGCAGGCGCGCGCCGAGGCCGCCAATGACCTGGGCACGATTCAGGGCCTGCTGCCGCAACTGCCATATCGCTTCGTGGCGGGGCTGCCGGCGATCCTGCCATCGCAGACCGTGGCCGCGCCCGGCCCCGCGCCCATCACGGTGGGGCCGGTGGCGCAGGCCGCGGCCTTGCGCAATGCCACCGACGATGCGCTGGCCGGCGATCCCGCCCAGCGCGCTCGCAACCGCCGCCCGCGCCCGAGCGAGGAATGACGGGAGGCCGGCGCAACGCCGGCGGTACGCGCCCAGCGCAGTCGTAACGGGCGCGGCCACAGCGGTGCGCGTCGCGGGCACATCGCAGACACGCACAAGCGCGGCCGCCAGGGCATGCCGGCCAGCGCGCGCCCCGGCTTCGCATTCAGCGTGCCGTAAATCACCTTTCAAAGCCCCTCCAAACCTAGGGTTAGTTCGCGTATCCGGCCGTTTTCGGAAGGACTACATTGACTCATTACTTGGAACCAAGTCTCATTTTTTGGAACTTTATGGCCTCACTCGAAAACGCAGCCATCATTCTTCGCCTGATCAACAAGCTCAATCGCAAGGTCACGGTGACGGACCTGGTTGACCACCTGGGGATGCCGAAAAGCTCGGCGTCGCGCCTGTTGGCGCAGATGAAGGAACTGGGGCTGCTGGACCGTGAGGAGAGCACCCGCGCCTATGGCCCGGGGGTGATGATCCTGGAGCTGTCGCGGATGGTGCGCGAGACCACCTCGCTGTCCGCGCAGATGCAGGACGCGCTCAAGCGGCTCAGCGCCCAGAGCGGCCACACCGGCTACATCTCGGTGCTCGAAGGGCGCGACGTGATGGTGCTGCACGTGCAGCAGGGCTCGCATCCGCTGCGCGTCACGACCTATCCCGGACACCGTTCGCCCAGCTGGGCCACCTCGACCGGCCGCGTGCTGCTGGCGCGCGACGGTGACGACAAGGTGGCCAAGCGGCTGGGCAAGCAACTGCCGTTCATTTCCGACGAAGCGCCGCGGACCGTGCCGGACGTGCTGGCGCGGCTGCGCGACGTGCGCGAGTCCGGCTTCGCCGTGGCGATCAACGAGGCCATCCCGGGGGTGGCCTCGGTCAGCTGCGCCGTGAGCGATCCGGTGTCCATGGAGCGCTTCGCCATGTGCCTTTCCTTTCCGGCGGCCCAGGCCGATGCCGCCAGCGTGCAAGCGCTGGCCGCGGACCTGCTGACGGAAGCCAGAAGCCTCGGCCGGATCGTCTGCGATCCGGCCTGGGGATCCCCCGTTCATGCCCTCCACGAGTCAGCACCATGATTGATTCCACCCCCCGCCACGCCGCCCAAGGCGGCGCCTCCGTGCAGGAAGACCCGCACCCGAGAGCGCTCTCGCTGTCCAACCTGGTCCTGTTGGCCGCACTGAGCGTGTTTGGCGCAGTGATCGGCATCCAGCTGATCGTGACCCTGGGCGTGACGCCCAACACTTCCATCATCGGCGCGCTGGTGGCGATGATCCTGGCCCGTGTGCCGATGCGCCTGCTGCGCTCCTACCGCTCGGTCCACACGCAGAACCTGGCGCAGACCGCCATCTCCTCGGCCACCTTCGGCGCGGCCAACAGCCTGCTGCTGCCGCTGGCCATTCCCTATCTGCTGGGCCGCCCCGACATGGTGCTGCCGATGTTCCTGGGCGTGGGGCTGGCGATGCTGCTGGACGCCTACATGCTGTACCGCCTGTTCGGCAGCTCGGTGTTTCCGGCCACCGGCGCCTGGCCGCCCGGCGTGGCCGCGGCCGAAGCCATCAAGGCCGGCGACCAGGGCGGCACGCAGGCCAAGCTGCTGGGCCTGGGCATCGTGGTGGGCGCGGTGGGCTCGTGGTTCAAGATCCCGATGTCGGCGTTCGGCGTGGCCTTCATCGGCAACATCTGGGCGCTGGGCATGTTCGGCCTGGGCCTGCTGCTGCGCGGCTATTCCGAGCCGCTGTTCGGCATGGACATCAACAAGCAGTACATCCCGCACGGCATGATGATCGGCGCCGGCCTGGTGGCGCTGATCCAGGTGGCGATGGTCATGCGCAGCAAGGCCGGCCCCAAGGCCAGCGGCCCGGCCGGTCCCAGCGTCGGCAGCAGCCTGCGCCTGGGCGGGGTGGGGTACATCCTGCTGTCCGCCGGCATCTCGCTGCTGGCCGGGCTGTATGCCGACATGTCGCTGCCGATGCTGCTGGGCTTCATCCTCTATGCCGCCTTCGCCGCGCTGGTGCACGAGCTCATCGTCGGCATCGCCGCCATGCACTCGGGCTGGTTCCCGGCGTTCGCGGTGGCGCTCATCACCTTGCTGCTGGGCCTGTTGATCGGCTTTCCGCCGCATGCGCTGGCGATCCTGTGCGGCTTCTCGGTGGCGACCGGCCCGGCTTTCGCGGACATGGGTTACGACCTCAAGGCCGGCTTCATGCTGCGCGGCAACGGCGCCGACATGGCGCTTGAACTGGAAGGCCGCAAGCAGCAGCTGATCGCCGCCATGCTGGCGTTCCTGATCGCGATCCCGGTGGTGTATGTCAGCTATGGCGCGCTGTTCGCGGGCGGCCAGCTGCCGCCGGTGGCCAAGGTCTACGTGGCGACCATCAACGCCGGCGCCACCCCCGGCATCGCGCAGATGCTGCTGGTGTGGGCCATTCCCGGCGCCATCATCCAGCTGATCGGCGGTCCCAAGCGCCAGCTCGGCGTGCTGCTGGCCACCGGCCTGCTGATCGCCAACCCGCTGGCCGGCTGGGCCGTGGTGGCGGGCATCGCGCTGCGCCTGCTGGTCGAGAAGGTCGGCGGCGAAAAGCACCGCAACCACATGGAAGTGTTCGCCGGCGGCATCATCGCGGGCGATGCCATCTTCAGCTTCTTCAACGCCGCCATCACCGCTCATTTTGGCAAGAAGTGATTCCCCCTTCTTGCCGTTTTTGCCCGAAAGGAAATCCATCATGAGTCTTTCCCAGACATTGCAGGCCTTCGAAGCGCTGGACAGCGCGCATGCGTCGGGCCACACCGTGGCCACGCTGCTCGAAGGCTATCCCGGCGTCAGCGTCACCGTCACCAAGATCACCGGCG
>NZ_CYTU01000033.1:60600-67278 GCF_001299375.1 Achromobacter sp. 2789STDY5608621
GATCATCGGCACGCACATCTGCCCCGATGCGCCGACGCGTCCGCACGAACCGGTGGATTTCATGGATTCGCCGGTCGACATGAAGGCCATGAACGAGCAGGAACTCAGCGCCGAGATGGACGCGGTGCTGTCGATCGACACCACCAAGGGCAACCGCATCATCAACCACAAGGGCTTCGCGCTGTCGCCCACGGTCAAGCAGGGCTACATCCTGCGCATGTCGGAAGACCTGCTGCGCATCATGGAGACGACCACCGGCCGTCCCGCCGCCACCTTCCCGATCTCGCTGCAGGACATCACGCCCTACGACAACGGCGTGTACCACGTGAACAGCATCATGCAGCCGTCGGTCGCCACCGCGGCGCCGGTGGTCGGCGTGGCCATCACCACCGAGAGCGTGGTGCCGGGCTGCGGCACGGGCGCCAGCCACGAGGTCGACATCGCGTCCGCCGCCAAGTTCGCGGTCGAAGTGGCCAAGGAATTCACCCAGGGCAAGTGCCAGTTCTTCGACCGCGACGAGTACGCGCTGCTGCTCAAGCTCTATGGTTCGCTGGCCCATCTGCAGGGCGAGCAGGTCGCCCAACACTGAACGCACGGGAGCGCCACCATGTCCGCCACGGCCAAGCTCGGCACCATCACCATCGGTCAGGCCCCGCGGCCCGACATCACGCCGATTCTCGAACGGCACCTGCCGCCCGGCACCGCCTGCCTGCACGCGGGCCTGCTCGACGGCCTGGCGCGCGACGAGATCGAACGGCGCTATGCGCCGCGGGCCGGCCAGGCCACGCTCATCACGCGGCTGCTGGACGGCTCGTCGGTGGTGGTGGACAAGGCCGCCATGCTGGCGCTGCTCACGCAGAAGATCGCGGCGCTGGAGGCCCAGGGCTGCGCCTTCGTGCTGGTGCTGTGCACCGGCGCGTTCGACGACCTGCGCGCCGCCAGCGCGTGGCTGATCGAGCCGGACCTGATCGTCTCGCCCACCGTCGCCGCCCTGGCGGGCGCGCGGCAGGTGGGCGTGATCGTGCCGCTGGCGTCGCAAGTGGCGTCCGAGGCGCACAAGTGGCGCGCGCTGCAACACGCGCCGCTGTGCGCCGTGGCCTCGCCCTATGCCGATGACAGCGAGTCCCTGGCCGAGGCGGCCCGAGAACTCAAGCGGCAGGGCGCCGACCTGCTGGTGCTCGACTGCATGGGGTTCGTCGAACGCCATCGGGCGGCGGCCGCGGCGGCGTCCGGCCTGCCGGTGATGCTGTCGAACGCGGTGATTGCGCGGCTGACGGCGGAGCTGCTGGCGCAGGCGGACTGATGCGCGCGTGTTGACGGCGGCCGGCTAGTAACGTATCGTTTTGCGCAGTTACTAGCCGAGCGTCGCCATGCACTCCCGTTTCGACCGTTTCCGCGCCACCCCCCTCGGGCAGCAGCTCGAGGCCCTGATCGATGAGCCCGGCCGCTACCTCGAGTACGCGGCGCTGTCGCGGGTCGGCGTCGCCGCCGTCGCCGCCATCAGCGACGACATCGAGACCGTTTTCCCCGAAGTCGCGGCGGATACCACCGCGCGGCAGTTCTGCGGCGCGCTGGTGGCCGACCTGATGCGGCGCCACGGGCACGACGTGGTGCAGGCGCGCGGCCGCGTGGCGGGCCCGGTCTTCAGCTATGGCGCGGTGTTCAGCCCGCGGCCCGTGGCGCTGCCGTTCGCCGGCGTCATCGACGGGCTGGCGCGCATGCCGGACGCGCTGGCCGGCCTGATGGCGCGGGTGCCCGCCGCGTGGCGCACCCGCCGGCCCGAAGGCACCGGTTTCTCGGCCACCGAACATGTCTGCCACCTGCGCGACCTGGACGCCGTGTTCACCCAGCGCATCGCGGCCATCCTGGCCGCGCCGCTGCCGCGCATCGATTCCGTCGACGGCACGGCCATGGCGGCCGAGCGCGACTACCAGGAACAGGACCCGGACGCCGCGCTGGCGTCGTTCCGCCGCGGCCGGGCGCAGCTGTGCGCCTCGCTGCGCAAGCTGGACGCGGCGGCGCTGGCGCGCTGCGGCCTGCGCGACGGCCTGCACCGCATGACGCTGGAGCAGATCGTGCGCGAGCTGCTCGACCACGACCGCACCCATTGCCAGGAATTGGAGGAACTGCTCGCCGAGCTGGCGCCGCCGACCGCCCGCGGCAAAGGCGGCGCCGCATGAGCCGCGCGTCCGCCGCGCCGCCGATGCTGCTGATCCACGGCCTCATCGGCGCTTTCGATGTCGACGCGGGCCTGCCACGGCACGCCGCGCCGCCGCTGCTGGGCTACGGCGAACACCAGGCGACGCCGCCGGCGCGCATCTCGCTGCCGGCGCAGGTCGAGCACCTGCGCGCGTTCATCGACACGCATTTCGATGGCGTCGCGGTCGACCTGGTGGGGCATTCGGTCGGCGGCGCGGTGGCGATGCTGCTGGCGCAGGCCTATCCGCAGCGGGTGCGCCGCATTGTCAATGTCGAGGGCAATTTCACGCTGGCCGACGCGTTCTGGTCGGCGTCCGTGGCGCGCATGAGCGCGGGCGAGGCCGAGGCCATGCTGGACGGCTTTCGCGCCGATCCGCTCGGCTGGCTGGGCGGCGCGGTGGCCGAGCCCCGGCCGCATTGGCGCGACACCGCCGCCCGCTGGCTCGCCCGGCAGCCGGCCTCGACGCTGCGCGCCATGGCGGCGTCGGTGGTGGCGGTGACGGGCGCGGCCGGGTACCAGGACACCTTGCGGCAGGTGTTCGCGCGCCATCCTGTGTATCTGCTGTCGGGCGCGCGTTCGCACGCCGGCTGGAACGTGCCCGACTGGGCCTGGCGCGCCTGCGCGGGGCGGCAGGCGCTGGACGGCTGCGGCCACCTGATGATGCTGGAGCGGCCCGAGGCATTCGTGGCGGCGCTGCGCCACTGCCTGGGGCATGACGGCAACTGAGGCGGGCGCATCGGCTATATTGCCAGCGCCCCTTTTTTCTCGCGGGCCGTTGCCGGCCCCACTGAATCCCATGTCCGAAAAACCCGTCGAACCGCAAGCCGTCCTCAGCCCCAACGCCCGCTACGCGATCTTCATCGTCGCCACGCTGAACCCCGGCGCCGACAACGCCGCCGCCGTGCGCGCCTGGTGTGAAGACGTCGGCAACCTGGTGCGCACCGTCGGCACGCGTGCGGTGGCGGCCGACCTGTCCTGTGTCTGCGGGTTCGGCTCGGCCGCCTGGGACACGCTGTTCGGCGCGCCGCGCCCCGCGGCCCTGCATCCGTTCCGTGAGATCGGCGCGGGCGAGCGCGTCGCCGTGTCGACGCCCGGCGACATCCTGCTGCACATCCGCGCCGAAGCCATGGACGCCTGTTTCGAGCTGGCCACCTTGCTGGTGGCCGCGCTGGGCTCGGCGGCCACGGTGGTCGACGAAGTGCACGGCTTCCGCTATTTCGACCGGCGCGCCATCATCGGCTTCGTCGACGGCACCGAGAACCCGCAGGGCTTCGAACTGCCCGGCTACACCCTGATCGGCGACGAGGACGAAGCGTTCGCCGGCGGCAGCTACGTGCTGGTGCAGAAGTACCTGCACGACATGACCGCCTGGGAAAAGCTGTCGACCGAACAGCAGGAGCTCATCATCGGCCGCCGCAAGCTCACCAACGTCGAGCTGGCCGACGACGTCAAGCCGTCGTACTCGCACAGCGCCCTGACCACCCTGGAAGAGGATGGCCAGGAGATCAAGATCCTGCGCGACAACATGCCGTTCGGCCGCGCCGGCGCCGGTGAATTCGGCACCTACTTCATCGGCTACGCGCGCTCGCCCAGGCCGATCGAGCAGATGCTCGAAAACATGTTCGTCGGCCGTCCGGCCGGCAACTACGACCGCTTGCTCGACTACAGCCGCGCCGTCACCGGCAGCCTGTTCTTCGTGCCGTCGGCCGAACTGCTGGACG
Organism: Achromobacter sp. 2789STDY5608621; assembly: GCF_001299375.1. Taxonomy (NCBI): domain Bacteria; kingdom Pseudomonadati; phylum Pseudomonadota; class Betaproteobacteria; order Burkholderiales; family Alcaligenaceae; genus Achromobacter; species Achromobacter sp. 2789STDY5608621. Next base: position 64,522 of record NZ_CYTU01000033.1, read on the forward strand.
AGCTGGCCGAACGCGAAGGCTGATCGGCCTCAGTCGGGAATCTGCGGCTCCACCAGCCGCATCAGCTGCGCCAGCGATTCCTGCCAGCCTAGGTGGCACATCTCCGGCGGAATCACCGCCGGGATGTTCTCCTGCACCACGGTCATCTCAGTGCCGCAGGAGACCTTGCGCAGGGTGATGGTGGTCTGCATCTGCCCCGGCAGGTTCGGATCGTCGAACTGGTCCGTGTAGCGGATCTTCTCGCCCGGCACCAGTTCCAGGTACTCGCCGCCGAAATCGTGGGCGTGGCCGGTGCCGAAATTGCGGAACGACATGCGGTGTCGGCCGCCCACCCGCGCCTCCAGTTCATGGACGGTGCAGGTGAAGCCGTAGGGCGGCAGCCAGCGCACGACCGCGTCGGGTTCGAGGAAGGCGCGGTAGACGCGTTCGGGGGTGGTGCGCAGGACGCGATGCAGGGTCACGGTGCCAGTCGTCATGATGAATCCGCCTTTGAAGGGAAGTTGAGCGTACTGGGTCGACGTTCGAGCATCCCGCGGATCGACATGGCTGGCATGAGGACAAACCCTAGGTCGTCAGCCGGTCCGCCTCCGCCGGCGTATCCCGCAGCAACACATCCTCATAGAACGCGCCGATCGGCAGCGCGCGGTCGCGCACCTGGATCTCCAGCACCCAGATGCCGTCGGCGGGCACGAAATCCGCCTGCGCCAGCTGGTGCTTGCCGTAGAGCGCGTGCGGAAAATCCGCCACCCGGTGGCCGGGGATCTCGCGCACCAGTTCGCAGCCATGCTGGCGGGCGTGCGCCTCGGCGCGGTCGTACAGGGCGGCGCCGGTCAGGCCCTGGAGCCAGTCCTCGCGGGTGCGCTCGAACACCTGGCGGGCGGCCTCGGCGCAGCGTTCGCGGTCGGCGTCGGCGCCCAGCACGAAGGTGTCGCCGTAGTCGCCCTCGTAGCCGTCCCAGACCGGGCCGATGTCGACCACGAACACGTCCTCTTCCCGCAAGCGGCGCTGGAAGTCGGTGGGCTGCACCGCGGGCGACTGCGAGTCGGGGCCGAAGCGGATGTAGGTGGGGTGCCAGTTGTGCGACGAACCCATCTGGCGCAGATGCGCGTCGGCCGCGTTGACCGCCTCGCGCGTGGTCATGCCGGGCCGCATCAGCGCGGCGATCTCGCGCACCGCGTCGCGCGAGCGGCGGCGCGCCTCGAGGATGCCGTCCAGGGTGAAGTGGCTGCCGACCCGTTCCCAGGGATGGGCGGGGGCGGCCGGCGCGCCGGCGGCGGCCGCGTCCTGCGAGGGCAGGAACGCTTCCGCGTGGAAGCGGTCGCGCGCCAGTCCGGCCGCGCCCAGCCGCTCGCGCGCCGCCCGCACCATCGCCGGGTTGCCGCAGGCGTAGACCACGGTGCGGGCCCAGTCATGGTCGGCGGCGAGGGCGGCGTCCTGCACATGCCAGGGGGCGGCGGCCTGCGCGGCGGGGGTCTCCGACAGCACGGCGTGCCAGGCGAAGCCGGCGCCCTTGCCCTGCAGCGCATTGAGCAGCGGCCCCGCGTAGCAATCGTCCTCCGTCCGGCCGCCCCAGTAGAGCGTGACGCGCTTGAAGCGCGGGTCCCGCAGCGCTTCCATCAGGATCGGATGGATGCCGGCGTAGCCGGTGCCGGTGGCCAGCAGCACCAGGTGCTCGATGTCCGCGGGCCAACCGTCGGCCGGCCAGACGCAGGCGCCCTGCGGACCTTCGAGGGCCAGCGTGTCGCCGGGCATCAGGCGCGGCAGGACGCGTTCGGTGAAGCCGCCGCCGGGCATGCGGCGGATGTGGAATTCGAGTTGCGCGGGGCCGGCGGCGGCGGGCACGTTGGCGATCGAGAAGGGGCGGTGGCTGCCGTCTTCCAGCAGGAAGCGCACGTGCTGGCCGGCCTGCCAGGTGAAGGCGGCGTCGCCGCGCACTTCGATGACCAGCCGGGTGACGTCGGCCGTCAGCGGCGCGCGCGACAGCACGGTGGCCTCGCGCCGCTGCATCGGCTGGGGCGGGGCCTGCCAATGCGGGAACCGCAGCGTCAGGTCGCTGGCGGCGCGGCATTGGCACATCAACAGTTCATCGTCGGCGGTGACGTAGGAACGCTCGTTGGGCGGCGTGATGCGTTCGTGCCGGCCGGCGGTGACCACCGCCCGGCAGGCGCCGCATTCGCCGCGCTGACAGGAGAAGGGCACGGCCGCGCCCTGGGCCAGCGCGGCGTCCAGGATCGAGGTGGCGCCATCGCAGGTGAATTGGCCGCTGGCGAGCGTGATGGTATAGGTGGACATGGCACGGTTCCGAAAGACGGGTCGATGGGCGTAATGTAGGGATAGAATGGCTGGGTGAAATAGGGCCATTTCCATGAATATGAGCAAGCCACTTATATGAGCAAGCCACTGGTGCGCGATGCCCGGCTGGAATCCAGCCTCGACCTGCCGGTCGACCCGCCGCGCGCGGGAGAATCCAAGCAGGCCTGGGTCTACCGGCAGATCCGCGAGCGGATCCTGCGCGGCGTGCTGCCCTCGGGCGGGCGGTTGCCGTCCACCCGCGACCTGGCGGCGCGCTGGCACGTGGCCCGCTCCACGGTCGAGGCCGCCTACGACCAGTTGCGCGGCGAGGGCTATACCGCCGGCACGGTCGGCTCCGGCACCTACGTGGCGGCGGTCATCCCGGACAATTTCTTCCGGCGCGGCCTGCCCGGCGACGGCGGCGCGGCCAGCGGACCGGGCGCGGCCGCGGCGCCTGCCCGCGCG
>NZ_CYTU01000034.1:0-67014 GCF_001299375.1 Achromobacter sp. 2789STDY5608621
TTCGAGGCGTTCAAGGCCGCGGGCCTGAACCAAAACCGCCAGCGCAGTGCCTGAACGCGGCCCGCCAAGACGATTTCAAAGTTTGCGGAGTACGCTAGCCGCGAGCGTCAGTCGCGTTTGGAGTCGAATAATGCGGCCTTGCTGGCCGGAAAAACCCGGCCGCCAGGCGTATCCCGTCTACTGGGCGAGGTGTCCTTCGGCATCCTACGGACCCGCTTCACACACCCGGACGGCACACCCATCGGCATTGCAGGTTTGTGGGACCGGTACCGCGATCCCGCCGGGCAATGGCAGGAAAGCTACACCATGCTGACCATCAAAGCGGACAAGGACCCGCTTTTCCGTGAATACCACCAGCCCGGCAAGGAAAAGCGCATGGTTGTCACCCTGCCTGAGGGCGCTTAACGCGAATGGTTGACCGCGCCTGTCGACGAAAGCGGGGATTTCCTGGCGCCCATTCCAAGCGACAAGCTGGTGGCTACACCCGTGCTCTAAGTCGGCCGCATCGTATCAATAGCAGCAGCCACCGGCTGCATGCGAGGCTGAGCGGCGCGTCATCCAGAACTTGACACTCGAAATCGGTCTTCCGGACGTCATATCCGGCTGTAAGCCAGGGTCGGAAGCCGCCGGCGATGGGGTCCGTTCTCGGCCAATCGCTGCCATCAGGCGTCGGCGAGCTGTTTCAGGACGGCCGCCACAATGGCTTCCGGTCTATCTTCCTGCACGAGATGGCCCGCATTTCTGATTGGAACACAGGGTCTGTCCGAAATCAGAGAAGCCAAAGTTTCACCGGTCTCGTACGGAATCCAGTTGTCGTTCTCCCCCCACAAGACCTTCACCGGGCAGTCCATAGCGCGATATTTATCTTGAAGCACATCCGTGTACTTCTGATCCATCTGCGCAATTTGCCGATAAAAGGCGGGCTGGCCGATCGGGCCCAACCAGGGCCTGCTATAGACATCAAGCGCTTCATCAGAGAGAGGGTTATGCGCTGCCGTCTGCAAATAGGCGTTCAGGATCGCGCGATGCATGTAGTCGGGCATCCCCGAAAAAGCGTTCTCATGCCTGCGGACGTGTTGGATCAAGGGCGATCCCCAAGGAGCCAGTGCAACGGCGTCAAATATCGTCAGCGAGGCGTAGCGCAGCCCGTCCAGGTAATACGCACGCAACGCGGTAGCACCGCCAAAATCGTGCGCCAACACATCAGGACGCTCAAGGCCCCATTCATTGAACAATGCTGAAAGCACCTTGTTCTGCACGCCGAGTGAGACATCCTGGTCTACTCGCATTTCGGATTGCCCATAGCCCACCAGGTCGAAGAAGTAGACGGTTCGGCGATCGACAAGCTGCGGCACGATCCTGCGCCATACCTGTGACGAAAATGGCGTTCCATGGATGGCGACAAGAGGTGGCCCCTTGCCACATTTCCCCCATCTGACAGCGCTGCCTTCGATCATCGACGTATTGGATAGATCCAGCATAGGCACCTCTCATATAGTCAGTTAGCTAATTGACGATATACTAGAGAGATGAACCGCTCAATGCAAGTTAAGGCAATGGCCAGCGAAGTCCGTATGTCGGTGTTGCGCCATTTAGCCGACGCGAAGAAACACTTCGGACATCAGTGGTCAGCAGACCCCGAGGAATTCGGGGTCTGCATGACATTGATCGCCGAAGCGATGGGCATATCGCAGCCGACTGTAAGCAGGCATCTAGATATCCTGAAGCAGGCGGGATTCATCATCGTTCGCAAGCATCAGAAATGGTCATACTGCAAAAGGAATGAAGCAGTGATCCAAGACTACCTGGCATGGTTGCAACAAGAATTGTCGACTCCAACATAGGTCCACTTCGCGCCGGAGACAGGCAACTGCAAGAGCCTCTCTGTGGCGCGTTGCGCGCTTTCAATGTCGTGCCCTAATCCCGCCGACAAGCAAGCTTTGGGCGCCTCCGGACGAACTCGAATGCGAAGAGTTCGTAGTGCGCCTCGTTACCGATGCGGCAATCACGTCGTTTGACGCCTGAGGAACCGTGCCATCGCGCGTCTTGAAAGACTGCTGTCGCGCAAGGCGACGGTCGACGCTGGGTCGAAAGCTCGCTTCCGACCTGCAAGGATCATGCAAAGAAAAGGCCGCTCGTGAAAGAGGGAAATAAAGTCGGTCGCAGACGCGCCTTGCAACCCCTTGATTTTGAAAGACCTCGAAAATTGGAAAACTTGGATCAAAGTCGGTCGCAGGAGGTTCGGGTTCGATAAATAAGGTCGCTAAGCTACGAAAAGGGCTGCCTTCCTCGTGGCTCACACAGCCTTAGTGCCAAGCGAAACAGCCGTGCACTCTTGGAGCGGGGTGACACGAGAAGCGGGCGGGGCGCCCCACACCGCCGTTGCAAGACAGCTATCGGCTAAAGCCAGTCGAGCGCCCTGCTGGCAAAATTCGGCCAGGAGCGGTCATCGGTAGACGGCCGCTCCTGACATCCGATGCGGTCGAACCCCGGTTTCGTGAGCCCATGGTTAGCCTGCGCAGTCGACGTGGCTCAGTCCTCACCTGCCTCACGCCGCCCTTCGCGCAGTTTCTTCCATAACGTTGTTCGCGAAATCCCGAGCAGTCTGGCGGCATTTCCCATGTGACCACCCGATTCAGAGATGGCCCGCTGAATGACGCGGTGTTCGGCGTTTAGGCGGCTGGAGGCCAAGTCCGGCTTGTCGGCCAGCTTGCGTTCGGGAAAGAGGTCGTTAGCATGAATTGGGCCACTGTCCGTCATCACGACTGCGCGAGCAATGCGATTTTTCAGTTCACGCACGTTACCCGGCCAAGCGTGGTGGAGCAAAGCTTGAAGGGCGTCGGGAGATAGCGATTCGCACTCGGGCAAATGCTTATTCAACATGGCACTTGCCAGACTAGGCAACGCGCCAGGTCTATGCCGCAGGGGTGGTACGGCAATTACCGCGACCGCTAGTCGAAAATACAGATCCGCTCGAACCTTGCCTTGCACCACCGCAGCCTTCAGGTCAGCGCAAGTGCTGCTCAGAATTCGGCAGCGCATCTGGCGGACGGAACTGTCGCCCAGGGGACGATACTGGGCGTCCTCCAATACCCCCAATAATGAGGCCTGCGCACGTGAAGGCAGTTCCGCCACCTCATCAAGGTAAAGCGTGCCACCGGCTGCCTGTGAAAAAAGGCCCTCGTGCGACGATCCAGCGCCGCTGAATGCGCCTTTGACATGACCGAACAATAAACTCTCGACAAGATCAGCCATCAGCGATGCGCAGTTGACGGCAATGAACGGACCATTGGAGTACGACGAGCGTGCGTGAATGTAGCGAGCCGCGCGATCTTTACCTGAGCCGGTTTCACCTTCAAGCAACACGGGCAACGAACTGGCCGCAAGCCGCTCAAGCTCCTGCGCCAACGGATAGGTTTCGTCGCTTAGTGCGAAGGGATTCTGCGAAACTTCGTCGAATTGGCCTGCCGGCTGAGTGGCGATGACCGATCGAATTCGCCGCACCAGTGCGTCGGTGTCGTAGGGCTTGGTAAGGTAATCGTTCGCGCCCGCTGATACCAGCCGCACGGCCTGAGCGATGTCGCCAAATGCCGTGGCAAACACCACTGTGGTGCTCGCCAAATGTGGAATCAGCCGCCGATACAGATCTTCTCCGGACCCGTCCGGGAGTCGAATGTCGGCCAGCACGAACGCAGGCCGCATACGCGTCCTGCGAAACAGTTCCACCGCCTGCGAGCAGCTTTGCACCCACTGAGCGGAAATACCTTCGAGCCGCAATCGTTGCAATAATGCACCGCCTTGAAGCTCGTCGTCTTCAATTAGCAAAACCTGCGTGTCGCTCATAGCTTTCCCTCCTTTCGACCACAGGGCAAACGCACAGAGATGCATGTGCCGTCTGACATGCGCGTGACGCGCAGGCGGCCTTGCATCGCTTTAATAAGATCGGCCACTATACTCAATCCCATTCCGTCTCCGTCGGGATGCCCCCCTGCCAACGTGTGTACCGCTGCTGGTGGCAAACCCTGTCCAGCGTCGACCACGTGCAACGCCAGAGCATCATTCCGCGCACGGGAAAAAACGGCGACAAGTCCGCCGGGGGGGGACGCCTGGACAGCATTTAGCACTAGGTTGAGCAACACTTGCCTGACGGCCCCGGCGGGTAACAGCAGTTGCTGGTTCTGCATGCCGTCGCAAAACATTTCGACTCGGACCCCAGCCCTGTCAGCTTGCGCCCCCACCATCAGACGGATATCAGCAATATCTTCTTCCCCGAGAGACGCGGTGCCCGGGCGGAAAGTGCGCAGACTAGCGTCGACAACGGCCTGAAGCGCCTCAACACCGCGTTCGATGAAGGCCAGCGACTCGGCGCGAACGTCGCGACGTTCGCCGAACTGCCTGAGCGTCTGGACGGCGGTACGCAGCCCTCCGAGCGGGTTGCGGACTTCATGAGCAAGCGCCGCAGACATTCGTCCCAACACCGCTTCACGCTCGATCCGCGCGTTGCGTTCTGCAAGCGCCTCGCGTTGCTGAACATTCTCGACCATCCAGTTGTATGCCGATAACAACTCGGTGATCTCGGGGTCGGTGGTATCAACCTGCAAGCTGCGCAAGCGATCTTCGGGCCTGGCGCGCAGCGCTTCGGTTAGTTGAATGATCGGACGCTGAAGCCGCCTGGCCATGCCAAAACAGACCGCCGCGCCTAGCAGGCCGATTGCCAATCCCACCATGCCCAGTTCCCACGCTAGCTCTTCACGTTGGCGAAGGAAATCACCGACATCAAGATTGGCCACCAACATTCCCAGAGCAGGCCGCTCGTCGTCCAACATGCGCCACGTCCAGACACCGTCCGCGGCTCGGGTGATGAGCGTCCCCGACAAACCTTCGAAAGACGCCAGCGGGATAGGTTCAACCTCGGGATAGCGCGCCACATGCGCCAGCAGACGATGACCATCCGTGACGACGGCGAGCGTTCGATCCACCACACCAAGGTGCGTATCCAGCGCTCGGTTAAGCACTTCGACCATCTGCTCCGCGTCTCCGCCTCGGACTGCTGGCAGGATAGCTGCTGAAAGGCCGTCCAAATACACCTGCCCCAGATTCGCGACCTGCCTGTCGAATTGTCGGGACACGCCGTGAAGCGCCAAAGAAATCAGCGCGGTGGAAATTACGAGGAATAGGAAGGAGACCGCGAGTGGAATCCGGGCGATGAGGGAAAAGCGAAACATGGCAGCGCATTTTGAACCACAGAATGGCGATTATGCCTCGGACGTATTGGCCCGCGTATTTGCAAACAATGGAAAGCAGAACGCACTCTGGCAAAAATCGTGCCCGCCGCCTTTCAGGCCATCATCAAGACCATGACGTTCAGTTTTGTAAACACACAGCTGGACCTTGTGTTCATTATTGTTCAACTGGACGAACCGATCCCGATCGACCCTCTGGTTTTCCCTGAGGATGCCCCTCGGCGCATGAAAGCAGAGTGCAAGGCGGTGTCCTTAAAGTCCCGCTCCTCCGGCATGCAATCGAACGCGGGCCGGATCATTTAGACAACAAATAGGGGAGCAAGCCGTGGGCAGCACCATATTTTCCAGGAAGCGCGATCTGTGGGGCGGTGCATTCATCGCCCTGTGCGGTGCGCTGACCATTCTTGAAGCAACGTCGTATGACATCGGAGAGCTTGCCCGGATGGGGCCCGGCTATTTCCCGTTGATGGTGGGCTGCTTTCTCGTCGCGCTGGGTATTTTGATTCCGCTCAGTCCAGATCCTGACGAAGTGCAGGACGAGCTCATTGAGGAGAAACTGCCCCAGCCCGCGCAGCGCGATCGCGTTCGCGGCATGGCTTGCATCGCCGGAGGGATTGCACTCTTCATCATTCTGGGCAGCTCCGTAGGATTTCTGCCTGCCACCTTCGCGCTCGTCTTTGTCTCGGCGCTAGGAGACACATCGAACTCCGTCAAGTCCGCCACCATTCTCGCGCTTGCAATGACCGCTTTTGGCGCGGTGGTTTTTTCGTGGGCGCTGCAATTGCAGTTCCCCATGCTGCGCTGGGGGTAAGAAATGGATCTCTTCGACAACGTATTGCATGGCTTCTCCGTCGCGTTGCAGTGGGAGAACCTCCTTTGGTCGCTATTTGGCGTCTTCATGGGCAACATGATCGGCGTCTTGCCCGGAATGGGCGTGCTGGCGGCGATTTCGATCCTCCTGCCTTTGACCTATGCGATGACGCCGGTCGCCGCGTTGATGATGCTGGCAGGCATTTACTACGGCGCGCAGTATGGTGGCGGCATCACGTGCATCTTGCTCAACCTGCCAGGGACACCGTCGCATGCTGTGACGTGCCTCGATGGCAATCCGCTGGCGCGGCAAGGCAGATCCGGGTCTGCGCTGTTCATGCTGGTCATGTCGTCTTTTGTAGGCGCCAGCGTGGGCATCATCATCATGATCCTGTTCTCGCCACTGCTGGTCGAAGTCGCATTTCAGTTCGGCCCAGCCGAGTATTTCGCAATGATGATGCTGGGTCTGTTCGCCGGCGCGACGTTGGCCAAAGGCTCTGCCATCAAAGGCATTGCGATGGTATTCCTCGGCTTGCTTCTGGGCGTGGTTGGTACGGACGTCAATACCGGCACCATCCGCTACGCGTTCGGCGTCATCGAGCTGAGCGATGGTGTGCAGCTCGTTGCCTTGGCGATGGGCCTGTTTGGACTAGCGGACTTCTTTGCCAACGTGAACCGCATCGGTAAGGCCACTACCGTTGGGGCAGGCCCAAAAATGTCCGTACGGCCCGAGCCAGGGGATATCAAGAAGTCGGTCATGCCTATCGCTCGCGGCAGCGCTATCGGTTCGGTGCTTGGCATCTTGCCCGGCACTGGAGCGACCATCGCGTCATTCATGTCTTACGCGGTTGAAAAACGCGTTTCCAAAACGCCCAACCGCTTTGGCAACGGCGCGATTGAAGGGGTGGCGGGTCCTGAAGCAGCGAACAACTCCGCGGCACAGACAAGTTTCATTCCCACCATGAGCCTGGGCATACCTGGCGATTCCGTTATGGCCTTGATGCTGGGCGCGTTGATCATCCACGGGATCCAGCCAGGTCCCCAGATGGTCACTGAACACGCGGATCTTTTCTGGGGACTTATCGCAAGCTTCTGGATCGGCAACATCATGCTGGTCGTCATGAACCTGCCATTGATCGGCATGTGGGCAAGACTGCTTAAGGTGCCTTACAAGTATCTCTTCCCATCCGCGCTGTTTTTTGTATGTGTCGGCGTCTACAGCACGAACAACAATCTGTTCGACGTAGGCATGGTCCTGGTGCTTGGTCTGGTGGGCTATCTGTTCCTGAAGCTGCGCTTCTCGCCCGCTCCGCTGTTGCTGGGCTTTGTCTTGGGCCCCATGGTCGAAGAAAACTTCCGCCGCGCACTGCTACTGTCGCGCGGCAGCATGAGCGTGTTCATTGAACGCCCGATCAGCGCTGGCTTTATCTACGCCATTCTCGCTCTTGCGATCTGGCTGGTTTTTTCCACCGTGCGTAACAGAAAGAAGGTTCGCGAGTTGGAGCGTATCCAAGCCGGGGGGTGATCCCGTAGCTATGTAGCGCTGAAAGGGGGCCGGCAGCCGTCGGTCCCCTTTTAGATCAATGGAGAGTGTCATGAGTATATTGGCGCGACACAACGGAGGGAATCGGCCACGCGGGACGGTATCGGTAGTGCGCCAGCTTCCCTTTGTGGAATTCATCGAATTGCTTGAATTCAGTCATCTACGCTTTGAGATGCCGAAGAAGGGGTCCACATCAACATTGGTCGGCTCGCAGGAATGGCTCCGTCAAATTGAGGATGATGTGGCCCAGCCGGGATCTGTTTATGTCTGCACCACGGTCGATGCGCTGCGTCAGGCGGTGCTGGCGCCCGAGAACGCCCAGCTGAAAATCGACATGCCGTCGGATAGCCGCGTGCGGCTGCGGGCACTGTCCCAGCGTCGCGGGCCGCTCGCATCGCGTCCATGCGTGCGTGTAGACTTGCAAGCACTGATTCGACGCGTGCTTGTGCCTGCCAGCGCTCCCGAACACCTTTTCGATCTGGTTAAGCACGTCGTCATGACGCGCGTGTGGGTGGAGGTCGCGCGCGTCTCATCCCCGCGAATCTAACTTGGGCCGTACTGCCCTCTAACTACAGGAACCGACAAGTGCCAGAGTCCAGTCTCGAAATCCTCGCCGCCGTAGTTTTTGCAATTGCCCTTATACATACTTTTTCGGCGCCGCTGTTTTTGCGTCTGGCGCATCGAAGCAAACGTCATGGCGGTTTACTTCATTTGTTGGGAGAAGTCGAAGTCGTTTTTGGATTCTGGGCCGCGATATTGCTTGTCTTGATGGCGTTGGCGGCGTCAGGCGGCACGGCCCTCGCATATGCCGAATCCCGGAACTACACCGAGCCGGCATTTGTGTTCGTCGTAATGGTCATCGCAGCATCATTGCCGGTGCTAACTTTCGTCATGCGCCTAGTCGAACGCGTGGCGCGAGAGCTCCCCGTAAATGACCAGACAGCCAAGGCCTGGCTTTGCCTAGCTATGGTTCCACTCGCCGGCTCCCTTGTTACGGAGCCGGCCGCAATGACGATTGCCGCAATGATGCTGGCGCCGCAAGTTTTCCACCGCGAAATGCCGGAACGCTTGAAGTATTTGGCGCTGGGTGTCTTGTTTGTCAACATATCCATTGGGGGCACGCTGACATCGTATGCCGCACCGCCAGTTTTGATGGTCGCGTCAACGTGGGGCTGGGACAGCGCTTTCATGTTTAAGACATTCGGCTGGAAAGCCGCGCTAGCCGTGCTGGTCAACGCCACGCTGGTGACATTGTTCCTTCGGCCCCACCTGCGTTCGGGAGATGTACTTTCTCTGAAGAAGTCCGCTGTGCCGATGTCTCCCCTCGTCATTGCGGTGCATCTATTTTTTTTGGCGGCGGTGGTTCTCAGCGCACATCACCCCATAATTTTTCTGGGGCTGTTCCTCTTTTTCATTGGCTATACGCAAGCGTACAAAGTACATCAAAGCCCGCTCATCATCAAAGAAGCCTTGTTGGTCGGCTTCTTCCTCGCTGGCTTGGTTGTCCTGGGTGGCATGCAGCAATGGTGGTTACAGCCTATCGTCGGCAGCCTCGAGCCTAACGTGCTGTTCGTCGGCGCTCTGGCGCTCACCGCTATCACCGACAATGCCGCGCTGACGTACCTGGGATCGCTCATCGACGGGATTTCGACTCAGGCACAGTACATGCTGGTGGCTGGCGCCGTGGCTGGCGGCGGCCTGACCGTTATTGCCAATGCGCCCAACCCTGCGGGCGTCGCTTTGCTTCGTGGGAGTTTCGCGAACGGCGCAGTGAGCATGCTTGGTCTTTTGTCAGGCGCGCTGATACCCACAGTGATCGCAGCGGCGTTTTTGTTCTTCTTCTGAAGCGGTCCCGCGGCGCCACCGGCACAGCAAGCGCTGCGGTAGGCTTTGCGCCACGCGTGGGCGCTGTCCTTCGATGTTCGCTTCAAAGGACCTCATCACGATCTGAGGTGTGCGAAAGGCCGCCGCCTAGAACCCGCTTACAAGATATCGAGTTCCCGAACCCAATCAACCGAACGACCGCAATGGGCCGGAATCGGCCCGTCGCGTGCCGCTTGCAGAGGGTGTGATGCGCAGACTGCCCCGCATGGCTTTTTTCAGAAGCCTGGCATGGCAGAACATCCGCTGCGTGGGCAGGTGCTTTTTTTGCTCCTATCGCAGTACCCCGCGGGTCTGAACCAACAGTGATCGATAGATCGTCTCGTGCGAAACAAACACGGTCTTTCCGCCAGGGGATCGAGGTTTCAGCCATCCCGATATCTGTTCGGGGGACCAGTCCGCCTCCAACAAGCGTATCACGACATTGCGCAGCTCCGGCTCCCGAGTGAGCAAGTACGGCTTCGGTCGCCGAGCGCGTTTCAGGAACTGCTTTTCAGCATCGTATGCCCGATACTTCCCTGGGCCACCATGGCGGCCAACCTCTCTCGAGATCGTTGAGGCTGAGCGACCCAGCGCACGACCAATGGCTCGATAACTGGCACCACTGGCGAGCCGTCGAGAGATCGACTCGCACTCTTGTGCGGACAGGCATTCGGCACGGCGTGTTCGGGGACGAGGCGCGATGCCTCCGTGGTACAGAAAAAATCAAATAAGGTGTTGCACTGACCGTCTGAAATTTCGACGCCCGCCATCAGCGCACTCAAACCAGGGACCTTTTTTGAGAACACTGCTGGAAGAGTAAGCAGATGATCCATTCACCAGGCTCGCCAGAGACATCACGAATAGCGGACAACTACCAATGCGCCATCCTTCAGCATGTTGCCACCACACCTCGGTCGGCAATCAAGGGACTCCACAACGGCATGCGAGAACCACGGCGGCCAGACGACCATAGAGATCTGCTCTTGAATTCATGAATGGACTTCATAGCTGCATGCCAACTTCCCCACCTTATCACTACGCCGCACGCGCTCTATAGTTTTATGCGGGTCAAATTGACTGTCATGAAGCCCGAGATTTTGCAGTGCTCCGCCGACAGGCAGCCAGATGCAAAACCAATTCTAGGCGGTCGGCGCCGACCAGCTTGGCTGACGCGACTCATTTCTTGACGCCGCGCAGATCACCGCACAGGGGCTGTAGCGAGCCATGTTCACTCTCATGCAATGAAAGGAATAGCCATGGAACTCAAACGCGCTGGTTCTCAACCTTCCACAAGAGGGCCTGCCGAGTGGTTCACGGGGACGGTTCGCATTGACCCCCTGAACAGCGCTCCGGCGCCTGCTCGTGTTTCTTGCGCAGCCGTGACTTTTGAGCCCGGTGCGCGCACGGCGTGGCACACCCATCCGTTGGGACAAACACTGATCGTCACCGCTGGCTGCGGTTGGACGCAGTGCGAAGGCGAATCTATCGTCGAGATCCGCGCCGGCGATGTCATCTGGTGCCCGCCGGGTCATCGGCATTGGCACGGTGCGTCGCCGACCACAGCCATGACCCATATCGCCATTCAGGAAGCACTCGATGGCAAGAACGTCGAATGGATGGAACACGTCACCGACGCGCAATACCTTGCTGGCCCGCCCAAAGGCTGAGCCGCCTCACTTTAAGGAAAGGACACCCATGTACTCGTTCCACCGCACTATGCGCGAATCCCGTGCAACCCAATCCGATAGGCACAGGAAAGCGCCTCTTCGCCCTGCCGTGTTGGCGGTGACCCTCGGTCTGGTCGCGGCACTGAGCCAAGCAACCCATGCACAGGAGGCCAAGCAAATGAATCAAGTTTCCGCTGGCGCGCCCAGCGCCGCCGAATCCCTTACGGTCCGTCAACAAGCCATCGTACCCATCGGAGCGTTTGCGGCTGCAGGTGACATGGCCAAGCTGAACGCCGCCCTGAATCAGGGGCTGGACGCTGGCATGACGATCAGCGACACCAAGGAAATCCTGGTGCAGCTCTACGCCTACGCCGGCTTTCCGCGCAGCCTCAACGCGCTGGGCGAACTGATGAAGGTGCTGGAAATACGCAAGCAGCGCGGCATCCAGGATGCACCCGGTCGTGAACCCAGCCGTCCCATCCCGAAGGGCGACGCGCTCCTGGCTACGGGAAAGGCCAACCAGACCAAGCTATCGGGCGGGCCTGTGGAAGGTCCATTGTTCGACTTCGCCCCCGTGGCGAACGAATATCTGCGCACCCATCTTTTCGGTGACATCTTCGAGCGCGACAACCTCGACTGGCAAAGCCGAGAACTGGCCACCGTGAGTATGCTGTCGGCGCTGCCCGGCGCCGAGCCGCAGTTGCAGGCGCACATGAAGATCAGCCTGAATACGGGCCTCACTGCGACGCAGTTGCGTCAGCTTACCCACGTGCTCGGCGAGCGCGCGGATGCCGATATGGCTCGCCGTGCGAACGAGGCGCTGGAGCGACAATTGGCTACCAAGGCGGCAAAGTGAGCATTGCCGCCACACATGACGCCAAGTTGACTCCGCGGCTCGGTTCAACCTCCGTCGCGACCAAGGTCACGCCTGGCCGCACTGCCACAAGCGAACGATGCGCCATCAAGACGGCCTTGTCATATGCCATCTGACGCCGCCGTTGCCTCCACACACATGCAGGGCGGTTCAGCAAAAGACACGCGACGCCGCGCGCAGGCGACCCTGATTGCGGCGCTTCTGGGGTTCTTCGTGATCACGCTGGACGCGGTGGTGGTCAACGTCGCGCTGCCGACGCTCGCCCACGATCTGGGTGCCAGTGTGGACGGCCTGCAGTGGGTGGTGGATGGCTACACCCTGATGTTCGGCGCGCTGCTGCTGTCGGCCGGGGCGCTGGTTGACCGCATTGGCGCGCGGCGGGCGTTCGGCATGGGACTGGTGGTGTTCGTCCTGGCATCGATGGCTTGTGGATGGGCCCCGTCGTTGGCGGTGCTGGTGGCAGCGCGCCTGGCGCAAGGTGTCGGCGCCGCGGCCATGATGCCGGCCTCCATGGCGCTGATCCGCCAGGCGTATCCCGACCCGATCCGGCGCGGGCACGCGGTGGCGCTGTGGGCCATGGGCGGCTCCGTGGCGGCCACGTCCGGCCCGGTCATCGGCGGATGGCTGGTTTCGCTGGATTGGCGCTGGATCTTCTTCGTCAACCTACCTGTCGGCCTGTTGACCCTGGCGTTTCTTGCGCGTACGCCTGCTTCACCACGCCGTCCCGCGCCTTTCGACGCGGTGGGGCAGGTGATGGCCATAGTCGCCATGGGAGCGCTGATCTACGGGGCGATCGAGGCGGGCGTACAAGGGCCGGGCGCAATGCCGGTGCTGGCGGCCTTTGCAATGGCGCTGGTTGCGCTGGCAGCTTTCGCATGGTCGCAACTCCGCCGGGCGAATCCCATGGTGCCGCCGGGGCTGCTGGCGCCGCGCAATGCTCGGATTTCGATGGTCGTCGGCTTTACGTTCATGGTCGGCTACTTCGGCCTGCCATTCGTGATAAGCCTGTATCTGCAGCAGCAGCGGGGCCTCTCGGCGCCGGAAACCGGCGTGGCCTTCCTGCCGATGATGTTGATTGGGCTTGTGCTGACGCCGTTCAGTGCGCGCCTGGTACGGCGCTTCAGCGCGCGGACGATGATCGTGAGTGGTCTAGTGAGCATGGCAGCCGGGTTGGCGGCGGTGGCGCTGCTTCCGCCCACCGCGCCCGTGGTGTGGATCGCCGCGCTGATGGTGCTGGTCGGCTTGGCAGGTCCATTCGTCGCCCCGCCGGTGACGGCCGTGCTGTTGTCTAGCGTGCCAGGTGCGTTGGCGGGGACGGCCAGCGGCGTGTTCAACACATGCCGGCAAGTGGGAGGTGCGCTTGCCGTGGCGGTGTTCGGAGCACTTCTGTCGCAGGCATCCAGTTTCACGGCGGGCATGCGCATCAGTCTGTTAGTGGCAGCCGGTATTGCGCTGGTCACTGCGGTGATGGCATTTGGGCTTCACTCTTCAGGAACACCTGAGTTCAATGGATAACCAGCAATTTTTTGACTAACCTACCTCTCAATCGCCGCGGTGCTTACCTGTCGTGCGGCCATAACCACTTGGAAACCTTCCTTGTTTGGCCGAGATGGGCAAAGCCGCGACAGCACAATTTCATGCTTTGCGAGTCGGGGGAAGATTGCTCGACATCCTTTTCATGAAGCGATTTCATAGCTGCATCCCGGTTATGGGTATTTATCAATAAGCGAAGTCGTACTTAAATCTCACCATGTCGAATCGAGATTGGAGTACTGATATGAGTGATTCATTTGCAGGCAAGGTAGCCCTAGTTACGGGCGCCGCTTCGGGCATGGGCCTGGCGACCGCCAAGGCGTTCGCATCGGCGGGCGCAGCGGTCGTGCTGGCCGACGTGAACGAGGCGGCAGTTCGCGCGGCTGCCGATGAGCTGGCAGCGGGTGGCGCTCAGACGCTTGCCGTGCGCTGCGACGTGGCCGACGAGGCGCAGGTCAAGTCCATGGTTGAGCAAGCCGTGACCAAGTTCGGACGCCTGGATGCGGCCTTCAACAACGCTGGCGTGCAAAGCCCGCCCGTGGAGGTCGCCGACATGGATGGGGAAGAGTTTGATCGCGTCAACAGTATCAACCTGCGCGGCGTGTGGAACTGCATGAAGTACGAGCTGATCCAGATGCGTAAACAAGGCAGTGGTGCAATCGTCAACTGCTCCTCCCTGGGAGGGCTGGTGGGTGTCGCGGGGCGGTCGGCGTATCACGCAACCAAGCACGGCGTACTCGGCCTGACCAAAAGCGCGGCGCTTGACTACGCCGCGCGTGGCATCCGCATCAATGCCGTGTGCCCCGGAATCATCAGCACGCCGATGCTCGACAGCATGATTTCTGGCGGCGAGGATGATCTGATCAAGGAAATGCTCAAGGAGCAGCCGATCGGCCGCCTGGGCAAGCCCGAGGAAATTGCCTCTGCCGTACTCTGGCTGTGCGGTCCGGGTTCGACCTTCGTGATCGGCCATGCGCTGGCCGTCGATGGCGGCTACACCGCGCGCTAGGCAATACAGGAGTACTCATGTCCGAACCCAAAGGCTCCATGCCTGGAATCATGGATGGCGAGGGCGTCGCCGATGCGGGTCGCCGCGACATTCTGAAAGCTGGGGCGACGGTGGCCATCGGCGCGGCCATGCCCGCGCTGATGGCCACCGCGAACGCCCAGGCCCAGCCCTCGCACGTCGGGGCAAAGACGCTGATCATTGCCTCCCATCCTTATCCCGACCGTTCTGTCGTCAACAAGGCGTTGTGGGAGGTGGCTCAGAAAGCAAACGGCGCGATGTTCAGGAACCTGGAGTCCGTCTACGGCGATAACATGCGCGGCTTTGACCGCGCGGCGGAGCGCAAACTCTACGAGCAGATGGAGCGGCTGGTGTTCATTTTCCCGATCCATTGGTTCAACCTCACGCCCATGCTCAAGGCCTACATGAACGAGGTTTGGGGATCGGGCCCACCGCCTGAACTCAGGGGCAAGGAGCTGTTCGTCGTGACCACGACAGCCGGCCCGGAAGATGCCTACTCTCCTAAGGGACGCCTGGGCTTCACTATCGACGAGGTACTGACTCCGCTTCGTGCCAGTGCGAAATACACGGGCATGACGTTCGCCAAGCCGCTGTGCTTTTTCGCCGCCTCCGGCAATACCTCGGCGCTGCGTGAGTATCAGCAAGCCCTGACTGCAAGGCTCTGACAGCAAGGTTGCACAAAAAATCCGTGATGACCGATACTTGGGGTATACGAAAAGTCACAGGTCCATGCCCGATGACGGTGCCGCGAAATCAGGCGCATACAGCGCCCTTGCTCACAGGCGAAGCGGGCCAGGCGCACGACGGGTCTAGGTCGACAACGGCGCCTTGGCTGAACGTCGAATGCCGAAAACGATGTACGCCCATAACTTGGCAAGGTACCAGGCAAGTTTGAGATCCCATCGCGGCTTTCGCTAGTGGCCAGAATTACTTCGTAGTCCTTTGAGCGAGCATCGACCTCGCGTCCACGGTGTTTCGCCAGCACATCAGGCGAGCCACTGAGCCCTTGTCACGTCCTATGGAGCTGCCATGAAAGTCGAAGGCCAATGTCATTGCGGTGCCATCACCTACGAAGCGGAGGTGGAGCCCGGAACCGTCATGATCTGCAACTGTGCGGATTGCCAAATGCAGTCGGGCTCGGCGTTCCGAATGAACATCCCAGCGCCTGCGGAGACATTTCGCCTCACCAGTGGAAGTCCGAAGAAATACCTCAAGGTCGGAGACAGCGGCGCCAAGCGCATCCACGGCTTTTGCGGTGATTGTGGCGGGCCGGTGTACTCATTAGCGGCCGAGAATCCTGCAACCTACTCTTTACGAGTCGGCGCGCTCAAACAGCGCTACGATTTAGGGCAACCCATACGACAAATCTGGACCGGGAGACGGTATCCGTGGCTCCCACGCCTGGAGGGTACGGAGGAATTTGCAGGACAGCCATGACGCGCTTGGCGGCCCGTCCAGGCTTCGAGGCACTGCACGAGTTCGGCCTGTAGTGCAGGATCCACCAGCGCGGCTTTACCACGCATAGGCTTGGGGCGACTCACCGCCCGGCCCAGGCCAGATGTCATCCAGGCAGCGCAGCGTATCGTCGGAGAACGAGATCTCCAGCGCCTGAAGTGCCTGCCGGAGTTGCTCGACGGTCCGGGGACCGACGATTGGGGCGGTCACGTCCGGATTGTTGAGCAGCCACGCCAATGCAATCACGGCGGGGGCTTCCCCGAGATCGCCGCACAGCGCTTCGTAGGCCTGAAGCTGCGTCTCGTGCCGTGCCAACGTGGTTCGGACAAGCCTTGCACGGCGGCCCTCCACGGCTTGCTTCTCCTGCATGCCGGCCAGCAGCCCGCGACCCAAGGGGCTCCAAGGCAGAAGGCCCACCCCCAGATGCCGGCAGGCCGGAATCACCTCCAGCTCGACGGTGCGCGTGCTCAGGTTGTATAGGCTCTGCTCGGACACCAACCCCATGAAATGCCGCGACTGAGCCGCCGCCTGGGCCGTGGCAATGTCCCAGCCAGCGAAGTTGCTGCTGCCGACGTACAGCACCTTGCCTTGCTGGACCAGCAGTTCCATCGCCTGCCAGACCTCGTCCCAGGGCGTGTGCCGGTCGATGTGATGCATCTGGTACAGGTCGATGTGGTCGGTTTGCAGGCGGCGCAGGCTATCCTCGCACGCTTTCCTGATGTGGTATGCGGACAGCCGGCGGTCATTGGGCCCCAGCCCCATGGGCTGGTAGACCTTGGTGGCCAGCACGATGCCGTCGCGCCGCGTGCTGTCCTGCGCCAGCCAGCGCCCGATGATTTCCTCTGAGATGCCGAAGCCCTTATCCATGTCCGGCGTCTGCGGGCCGCCATAGACGTCGGCGGTGTCGAAGAAGTTGATGCCTGATTCGACCGCGACGTCCATGATGTGGTGGGCTGCCGCTTCGTCCGTCACATCGCCGAAGTTCATGGTGCCGAGACACAGGCGGCTGACTTTGAGGCCAGAACGCCCGAGATGTGCATATTGCATATACGTGCTCCTTTAGCATGTCCAACACGGCCTTGTCTTCAGCAGGCCGCTGCGGCCTCCCGCTGCTCTCTGCTGATTCCCAGCGGATGGGATCAGGCGGGATCGCGCGGAAGCACCCTCACCGTCGCCGCCCGCGCACGGTCGCTGATCATCGGCCGCAGGTACTGGCTGGTGGAATACTTGGCCCGGTATGCGGAGTCGATCGCGTCGTTGGTGGGGCCGGCGACCGGCTCGAACGTGACGTCGATCACCGATCCTGCCGCCGAAATGCGGCCTGCCCGCTGCTTGATTGCGGCCTGGTACCAGCGAGAGGCCGTGCCGCTATAGCCACGCACGTACAGTTCGCCGTCCACCTGCACGCACCAGATCCAGGTTGGTGTGCCGTAGGTTTTGCCATCGTTGCGCAACGGCGAGATTTTCAGGTCGTCCGCATCCACGATGCGGTCGAGTTGTTCTTGATTCCACATGCTCGTTCTCCGGAATATAGATGCCGGCGCCGGAGCGGCGCAGCCGATGCCTGGTACGAAGCTGGCCGACAGCTCTGCCTATTTACTGCGTTGCCTTTCGGATGGTGACCTTGAGAGGCCCCGGCCGGCGCATGATCTCGACGCCCGAGTCCAGCGAGCCGAGCTTCACCAGTCCGCTGGCGTGTCGGAAGTCCTTGTAAAAAATCGCCAGGTTGCCCCAGGGCGAGTAGTAGGTCAGGTCGCCTGCCTTGGCGGCTGTCCCCGCAGGCGCGTCCTTGGTGGACAACCTCCGAGGCAGGTCGCTAACCTTCTCCGTTGCGGCGTAATCGTCCAGCGTCAGCGACAACGGCAGCAGGGAGGCGAAGTCCCGGGAGCTGTCGTTATCGTCCAAGGTGGCAGTGAGGGTGGTTCCTTCGATGTCGATGCTGATCTGCATGGCGCGATGTTGTTCCTGTGTCGAGGACCTCCTTGAAGAAGGGCTGGAGGCATCGCCCGCTATGGCGCCGGTGGCCACCGACAACGCGGCGGCGCACAGCACGCCCAATCCAAGCCATCTGGCGTTCCTGCGTACCACCCGATCGCCCGAAAGGGTGCCAAGCTCCCCACGTGCAACGCGGGCCACAGGGTGCAGAGTTGTCCTTCGCATCACGCCGCCTTGCGCGCATCCGCCGACAGCGACGACATGTCGATGACGAAGCGATAGTGGACGTCGGAGCGTTCCATGCGCTCGAAGGCTTCGTTGATCTCGTCCATGCGGATCATTTCGCATTCGGGCAGGATGTTCCGCTTGGCGCAGAATTCGAGCATCTCCTGCGTTTCGCGGATGCCGCCAATCAGAGAGCCCGCCACGCGGCGACGTCCCATGATGAGCGGCACAGAAGTCGTCTGCGGAATGCCCCCGATCTGGCCGACCAGTGTCAGCGTGCCATCCACATCCAGCAACGGCAGGTAGGGCGTGAGGTCGTGCTCCACTGGCACCGTGTCGATGATGAGGTCGAAACGCGACTGCGCCGCGCTCATTGCCGCCGGATCGGCCGAGACGATGAATTCGTGGGCACCCAGCGCCTTGGCATCCACGGCCTTGGCGTCGGTTCGGCCCAGTACCGTGACGTGCGCCCCCATGCCGGCTGCGAGCTTGACCGCCATGTGACCCAGGCCGCCCAATCCGATCACCGCTACCCGGCTGCCATGCTGGATATTCCAGGTCCGCAGCGGCGAGTACGTGGTGATGCCCGCGCACAGCAGCGGCGCCACCCGCGACAGATCCAGCCCTTCGGGGATGGACAGCACAAACTCCTCACGCACGATGAGGTGCTTGGCGTAGCCACCTTGGGTAGCATCGCCTGTGATGCGATCCAGGCCCGAGTAAGTGCCGACCAAGCCCTCACGGCAAAACTGTTCATGTCCCTCGTCGCATTGGTCACAATGCTGACAAGAATCCACCATGCAGCCCACGGCGACGTGATCGCCAACGCGGAACTTGCTGACGCCGGCGCCAACCTGGGTGACGCGGCCCACGATCTCGTGGCCGGGCACGATCGGATACAGCGTGCCGCCCCAATCGTTGCGGGCGGTATGCAGGTCAGAGTGGCACACGCCGCAATAGAGAACCTCCATCGCAACGTCGTTGTTCCGCAGTTCGCGCCGCTCGAACTCGAACAGCGCCAGCGGGGTGTCCGCGCTATGCGCGGCGTAGCCTACGGTCTTCATCATCAACTCACATTCTTTGTTGTCTTCCCTGCAATGGCTCTGCCAACCAGAGCCGCCGACAGGGCCATTGCGGAAACCGGATCAGATCGCCTCGGTGCCTCGATCGGGTATGCCAAAGTCATCGGTGTTCATCCGACCCGACGCCCCTCCACTGGATAGCCAGGATCGGTGTAGCCCGGCGTCGAGGCATGGCCGGGCGGCACCAGCGCATCGACGAAACGCTCGTCGTCCGCGGTGAGCTGCACCGTCAGGGCTTCG
The DNA here is from genome assembly GCF_001299375.1 of Achromobacter sp. 2789STDY5608621. Taxonomy (NCBI): domain Bacteria; kingdom Pseudomonadati; phylum Pseudomonadota; class Betaproteobacteria; order Burkholderiales; family Alcaligenaceae; genus Achromobacter; species Achromobacter sp. 2789STDY5608621. The sequence continues at coordinate 19,498 of NZ_CYTU01000034.1, forward strand.
AGGTAGCTGTCCCACTGCGCCTCGGTACGGGGGCCGGCGATGGTGGAGCTGACCAGACGGTTGTTCAGCACCCAGGCCAGGGCGAAGGCGATCGAGGTCGTGTCGTGCTCGACAGCGCGTGCCGCGATGGCCTGGGCGACCTTCAGCGATTCAGGCCGCCACTCGGTCTGCTGCATGCGCTTGTCGCCACGGCCGGCACGGCTGTCGGATGGCGGCGGCGCGTCCACGGCGTACTTGCCCGAGAGCACGCCGCGCGCCAGCGGGCTGTAAGAAACGACACCCAGGCCGTAGTGGCCCGCGGCGGGCAATTGCTCGACTTCGGCCGTGCGATCGACGATGTTGTAGAGCGGCTCGCTGGCGACCGGACGGTCGATGCCGAGCTGGTCGGCGATGCGCGCCACTTCGGCAATGCGCCAGCCGCGGAAATTGGACAGGCCGAAGTACCGCACCTTGCCCTGGCGGATCAGGTCGCCCACGGCGCGTACGCTTTCTTCGAGCGGCAGGCCCGGGATTGCGCGATGGAAATACAGCAGGTCGATGTAGTCGGAGCCCAAGCGCTTGAGGCTGGCCTCCACCGATTGGTAGATCCAGCGGCGCGACTGGCCTTGCTCGTTCGGGCCGGCCGTACCCGACGCCGGGAAGCCGAACTTGGTGGCGACCACCCAGCGGTCGCGGTCGTCGGCGATGGCGCGTCCGATGATCTCCTCGGAGCGGCCGGCGTGATAGACGTCCGCGGTATCGATGAAGTTGACGCCCTGGTCGCCCGCCTTGGCGATGATGCGCTGCGACGTGGCCTCATCGGTTTCGCCGCCGAACATCATTGCGCCCAGGCACAAGGGTGAGACCTTCAGGGCGCTTTGGCCCAGGTAACGGTAATCCATGGTTCGATTGGCTCTCTCGTGATCAATAGGCTTGGCTGGTCGGACGGAACAGCACTTCGTTGATGTCCACGTCCTCGGGCTGGCTCATCGCGAACGCGACGACGCGCGCGAACGATTCGGCCGGGATGGCCTGCTCGTAGGTCTTGCGCATGCCGGCGGCCACGTCCGAGTCGGTGATGCTGTCGATCAGCTCCGTAGCCACTGCGCCGGGCGAAACGATGGTGGTGCGGATGTTGTAGGGTTTGACCTCTTGGCGCAGGCCTTCGGAGATCACCCGCACCGCGTGCTTGGTGGCCGCATAGACCGTGCCGCCGGGGCCGACCTTGTGGCCGGCCACCGAGGCCACGTTGATGAAGTGCCCGCTCTTCTGGGCCTGCATCACCGGCAGCGCGGCGGCCACGCCGTACAGCACGCCCTTGATGTTCACGTCGATCATGCGGTCCCACTCGTCCACGTGGAGTTTTTCCAGCATCGCGCTGGGCATCAGGCCCGCGTTGTTGAGCATCACGTCCACGCGGCCGTGGAGCTGCACTGCGCGATCGACGAGGCGCTGCACCTGCGCGCGGTCAGTCACGTCGGTCTGCACGACGGCCTGATCGTCCAGCTTGAGTTCGCGCGCCAATGCCTGCAACCTGTCGATTCGCCGCGCGCCCAAGACCAGCTTGGCCCCTTGCCGGGCCAGCAACCGGGCGGTGGCCTCGCCCAGGCCGCTGCTTGCGCCGGTGATGACGACTACCCTGCCTTCGATGTTCTGTGTCATGTGATTTTTTCCTTTCTGAAATACGTTTTGCAGCACTGCGCGCGCAGCACCAAACCCATGCCTATAGACATTCCACTGGAGATGACCGATGGCAGTGCGCTCTCCAGCCGGGCGATGCTTCCAATATCCAAGCGCAAGCGCCTAGCTTTCAACAGCTTCGCAGGCCTGCTTCCGATGGGTCAATTTGAATACGACTGCGCACATTGATAAATAGGCCTTTGACGAATGTAGCCATGAGCCGTTTTCATAAAACTGCATATTGGCAGCTAAATTGACAGCAGTGTTACACCGCTATTCTTCGATCCTTCGCCACACTGGATTGATGAAATTCCTTCATGGCCGCTTGCGGACTCACCCGCTTAATCCCACGGCAGGCCTCTGATACAAACATGGATCGGGCCGCCTTTTTGATGACGGGATACGTCTGTCATCCAGCCTCACCTTGCGATTACGCGTAGGCGAGTAACCAAAGCCGCCGCTCTTGCAGTGGGTTCCGCCGCCGAAAAACGGGTACACGGCGGGCAGTCCCCTGACCCTCCAACCTCAACCACCTCGCGGGGCAACCTATGAAAAAGACGCTTGCAGCAATTTCCCTATTCGCACTCCTGGGCGCTGGCACTGTGCATGCACAGAACATCCAGATCACGCCCAACGGCACCAATCCGTCGAGCATCGGAGACAAGAAGTACTTCTCCGGCCACGCCGTCGTCGACCCGCTCTTTCCCGCTACCGCGGAGTCGCACGCCACGTTCGGCGAGGTGATCTTCGCACCGGGGGCACGCACGGCCTGGCACACCCATCCTGCCGGTCAGATGCTCATCGTCACCGGCGGCCAAGGCTGGGTCCAGCAGGAAGGCCAGGCGCGCCGCGTGATCAACTCTGGCGATGTGGTATGGATTCCGGCCGGCGTCAAGCACTGGCACGGCGCGACCGACAAGACCGGCATGTCCCACATTGCTGTTTCCTATATGAAGGATGGCTCCAACGTCACCTGGCAAGAACTGGTCAGCGACAAGGACTACAGCGAGAAAAAGTAAGCCCGACCGCGGCTTGCATCCACGATGGGTTCGCCGCACGGGGCGTAAATGCCCCGCGGCGGGTTTCCCGCCATAAGACGAATGGAGCACTATGGAACGCAAGTATTTGCTCGCTGGTCTACTGACTAGCGTCTTGGTTGGTCAGGGCGCACTGGCACAAGGCAATGATCGCGTCGATTTCCCTGCAAACTACCGGCAAGGCGTTCACTACGCCACCGTCGAGCGCGGCGGCATTCGCGAGGAAATCTTCACCAGCCGGAATGCCATCAGCGCCGCCAAGAGCGGCAAGCCCCTGCCCAGCGGCACGGTCATCACCATGGAGGACTACCGCGAAGGCAAGCTGTTTCGCTACATCGTCATGGAAAAGCGCATTGGTTGGGGTGAGCGTTACCCCGAGGCCACGCGCAATGGCGATTGGGAGTTCCAAGCGTTTCATCCCGACCGTACGGTGAATCGTTCCGAAAACGTGTCACGCTGCATGGGCTGCCACAAGGGGCAGGCCAGCCGGGACTATGTGTTCACGCTCGACCGCATCAAGAGCGCGGCGGTCCGCCAATTGGAGAACGCGCTGCACCAGGCGCTGGCCCCCAGTCCGACCCGTGGGCACGGGCCGATGCTGGATCATGAGGTGATCGGCATGCTGGCCGCATCCGGCAACGATACACCTGCGGCGGCGACGGAGTAAGCGCCCCGTCCCCGCGAGAAACGCCTGGACAGGGAATGTCCGGTTAGGGCTGGTATCGCAGCGCTTCGGTCACCAGTTTCATCGCCTGCGATGGCTGCCGTCGGCTCGGGTAGTACAGATGGTAGCCCGACCACAAGGGACACCACTCCTCCAGAATGCGCACCAGGCGCCCCTTGGCGATGTGCGGCTGAGCCAGGATCTCCGGCACATAAGCCAGCCCCAGCCCGGCCAGCGCCCCGTCAAGCACTTCATAGATGCCGTTGAAGACCAGTTGCCCCTCGACACGGACGTTGAACTCCCGGCCGCCTTTTTTCTGGAATTCCCAGGCATAGAGGCCACCGTGCGTGGGCAGACGCAGGTTCACGCACCGATGATTGACCAGATCGTGCGGCGTCGCAGGCGGCGGATTCCTGGCGAAATACCCCTTTGTGCCGACCAGCGCAAAACGCTCGTCGGGACCGATCCGTACCGCGATCATGTCCTGCGCAAGTTGTTCGCCGAAGCGCACGCCCGCGTCGTAGCGATCGGCCGCGATGTCGGTGAGGCCGTAGTCGCAGATCAGTTCGATCTTGATATCCGGGTAGTCCACAAGAAATTTGGACAGCTTGGGCCAGAGGATGGTCCTGATCGCATAGTCGGTCGCGGTGATGCGCACGGTCCCGGTCGGTTGGTCTCGGAATTCGCTCAATGCCTGGACCTGTGCGTCGATCTCGGCCATCTGGGGCGAGATGTTCTGGTACAGGCGTTCACCTGCCTCGGTCGGTGACACGTTGCGGGTCGTGCGCGTCAGAAGCCGAATCCCCAAGCTGCTTTCCAGTGTTCGGATGGTGTGGCTCAGCGCTGACTGCGAAACGCCCAACTGCGCTGCCGCCCGCGTGAAACTGCCCTCGCGGGCAACGGTCACGAATGCGAGAAGTCCGCTGTAGTTGTCACGGGACATTCATGAAACTCCTTCATGGGTGCATGCCAATTTTACCAGCTTATCGGGTTTCCGCCTTTTTGCAACAATGTCAACAGCCAGCTTGCGTGCAGGATTTTCTGCTGTCAGACCTAGCCCCAACCCCACCATCGTCATCGCACCTTCGAACTGGGAAACCGCGCTCACGTCACGGAAGGGGATTGAAGATAACCGGCACTTCTTACCAAGGAAGATTTATGCGTCCGAAAGTCATTTGCCACATGATCGGCTCCATTGATGGCCGGCTTTTGTCAGGCCGATGGACTCCGCTGCCTGAAGGCGCGCAGCCGAATACGATTCTCAAAATCTATGAAGACGCCGCCAACCGATTGGGAGGGCAAGGCTGGATCGTTGGCCGCAAGACGATGTCCGAGATGGTCGGTGCGCCCTCGCCCCAACTCCATGAAGCGCCCGCCACCACACTGACGCGCAGCCCCCATGTCGGAAACCGGCAGGAGCGCACTCTTGCTGTCGCGGTCGATCCCAGCGGCAAGCTCCACTATGGAGTGGACCATATCGGGACGGATCATCTGGTGGCGATCTTAGGCGAACACGTGACCGACGAGTACCTGGGCCAACTGCGCGCAGATGGCGTGTCTTATCTGTTCGCAGGTGCCCAGGGGCAAGATCTGGCTGCCGCGATGGAAACGCTGGGCACCACGTTCGGCATCGACACGATCCTGCTGGAAGGCGGTGGCACCATCAACGGCGCTTTCCTCAAGGCCGACCTGATCGACGAGATCAGTCTGCTGGTGTATCCGGGCATCGACGGTCTTGCGGGCATCCCCAGTGTCTTCGAGTACCAAGGAAGCAGACACGACGCGCATCCCGCCGCAGGCCGGTCGCTGCGCTTGCTGTCCGTCGAAACGCTTGCCGCTGGGATCGTGTGGCTACGCTATGCGATCGATCGGAAGGCAAATGGTTGACTGCAATGACGCCGATGGATGCCTGAGGCTGTCTGCTATCTCACGGCCAGCGCCTGCCGGTGGCGGCCAGCCTTTGCGAACCGCGCCTGCATTTACGACACGACTCCCCTCTAGACACATCCCAATTTCGAGTGAACCAGCAGCCATGAGCAGACCCATTACCGACACCGCGAGCGTAGGGCATTCCACCGCTCGCCGAGAGTTCATCCACGCCGCAGTTCTTGCCGGAGCTGCAGCCTTGCTTGCCGGCACTCCCCGCTTTGCAACTGCATCTTCCACCACTGCCAAAAAGGTAAATCGCATGCAACTGACCCAAGAATGGGACAAGACCTTTCCCAAGAGCGACAAGATCGGTCACAAGAAGGTGACTTTCCAGAACCGCTACGGCATCACTTTGGCAGGAGACCTGTATCTGCCGAAGAATGCCATCGGCAAGCTGCCGGCCATTGCCATAAGCGGCCCGTTCGGCGCCGTGAAGGAACAGTCGTCCGGCCTGTACGCCCAGACGATGGCCGAGCGCGGCTTCGCTACGCTGGCCTTCGATCCGTCATACACAGGCGAGAGCGGCGGAGAGCCGCGGAACGTTGCCTCGCCGGACATCAACATCGAGGACTTCAGCGCGGCCGTCGATTATCTGGGGCTGCAATCGAACATTGATCGCCAGCGCATCGGCATTATTGGCATCTGCGGCTGGGGCGGCATGGCGCTGGGCGCTGCCGCTGTGGACAAGCGCATCAAGGCCGTCGCCACCAGCACCATGTATGACATGACCCGCGTCATGTCCAAGGGCTACAACGACAGCACGACGCCCGAGCAGCGCCTGCAAACCTTGGAGCAACTGAGCCAGCAGCGCTGGGCCGATGCGGAAAAGGGCACGCCCGCCTACGGCCCGGTGTCGCTCGAACTCAAGGGCGGTGAGCCGCAGTTCGTGGTCGAGTACGCGGCGTATTACAAGGACAAGAAGCGCGGCTTCCACCCCCGCGCCATCAACTCGAATGCAGCGTGGACCCTCACCACGCCGCTGTCGTTCATGAACCTGCCGATCTTGACCTACATCGCGGAAATCTCGCCGCGCCCGGCACTGCTCATCCACGGTGAAAAAGCGCACTCGCGCTACTTCAGCGAGACCGCTTACGCAGCGGCTGCGGAGCCCAAGGAACTCGTGATCATCCCCGGCGCCAACCACACCGATCTGTACGACCGCCTGGACGTCATCCCGTTCGACAAGCTGACGATGTTCTTCCAGAAACACCTGGCCTGAACGGGTGTCACATCCGACGGTCTGAACCCTTCAGCGTCTGAGCCATGGCCGCACCCATCCACTCAGATAGGTGCGGCATTCTTGCTGAACACGGAGCTGTGACGAAAGCGCGACTGATGGAGATGACTTTGCCGCAAATCAGTGGAGGACAATCTCGATGAAGAAAGTGGTCTTGTTGGGTGCCAATGGCCAATCCGCCAGAGCAATCGCGGTGCGGCTTTTGGAGCAGAGCGACATAGAGTTGACGCTCTTTGCGCGTAGTGCCAAGCACCTACGTGATTTCGAAAGTCAGCGCGTCCACATCGTGGAGGGCGATGCCCGGAACCTCGATTCCCTCAGAGCGGCGATCAAAGGACAGGACGTCGTGATCAGCGCGATGGGGGGCATGGATCTGGGCGACCTCACGGAAGGCGTCGTTCGGGTGATGGAGGAAGTAGGCGTTCGCCGCATCATCGCCATCAGCGCAGGGGGCATCTACGACGAGTTGCCCGAGCCGTTCAACACCTGGGACAAGGGCATGGTGGGCTACACCCGGCCGACCCATCTGAAGACAGCGCAGGTGATTGAGCAGTCCTCGCTGGACTACACCGTTCTGCGCCCTGTCTGGCTCACGGACAAGTCCATCGAGCAGGTCGAACTGACCCGGAAAGGTGAGATATTCAAGGGAACGGAGACCTCGCGCGCCAGCATCGGTCGCTTCGTGGCTGATCTCGTCAAGCAACCAGGGCGCCACATCAAGGCAGACCTAGGCATCAGCCAACCTCATACCGATGGCGACAGGCCCGCCGCCTACCGCTGAGCCGCATGGATCCGCAGCCGCAACGGACTCCCGTGATTAAGGACGAAATCCTCATCCCTCCGGCGCATCGCCTGGCGCGGGCGATGTGCGCCTGCCTAGCCGATGACTATCAGACACGCAGCCCGGTATCGATCCCGCTATCCGCGCAGGCCTTGCAGACCGCCGTTACCGAGTCTTGGTTTAAGCGCTACTCAAATACTACGGCCTCAATGGAAATCTAGTCCAACACTGACGCTCCAGCCCTCTCTCGCAAAGCGTTGAACGTCCGCATTCCGAGATTTTGACTGTCTGCATAGGCATAGGGGCGGAACCCGCCCGTGGCAACTGTCACTCCCTCCCAGAAACAGCCATTCGACGATACGAACCTGCTAGACTTCAAAGGGCCAATTCCTTGTCTGCTGCACGCAGTTCGATGACGTCACCAGCTATAGCTCAATGTCCCCACCACAGCGCGCCGGTTGCCGTAAAACACGGACTGATCGTAGAAACCCGGGGTGAAATAGCGCTTATCAAAGAGGTTGGTCGCACTAATCGAAGCGCGCAAGCCCTTGAGATCTTGACTCAACTGACCCAGGTCATATCGGACCACCGCATCAACCAGGGTGTACCCGCCGATCTTGATCGTATTGGCCGCGTTGTAGGACGACCCAACATACCGGATGCCGCTGCCCAGGCCCAGCCCGGCGAGCGGCCCGGTGCGTACGGTGTAGTCGACGAACAGGCCCGCCATGTGACGCGGCACCGACGCTGGGCGTAGGCCCTTCTTGCTAACGCCGGTGACGAGATTGGCATTGTCCTTGGTGATCTCGGCATCCAGATAGGTGTACGACGCCGCCACGTTCAGGCCCGCGGCCTGCGAGGTCTTCGCTTCCAACTCCAGCCCGCGCGAGCGCACCTCGCCGTCCTGCACCGAATAGCCGGAGTACACAGGGTCCGCGGTCGTGACGTTTTGCTGCGTCAACTGGAACAGAGACGCGGTGATCATGCTGTCGGAACCCGGGGGCTGGTACTTGATGCCGACTTCGTACTGCTTGCCCTTGGTCGGATCAAAATTGCCGCCTCCCCGTGCCGGTGCCATGGTGCCCGAGGCGGGCTGGAACGACGTGGAGTAGCTGACGTACGGTGCGATGCCGTTGTCGAAAAGATAGGTCAGTCCGCTACGGCCGGTGAAGGCTTCCGAGTTGACTGTGCTGGACGCATCGGACAGATAGTCGGATTCCTTGTTGGTGGCCCAGTCATAGCGGCCGCCCAGCGTCAGGATCCAGCGCTCATAGCGCAGTTGGTCCTGCGCATACAACCCGGTCTGATAGACCTGGCTCTTGCCGTCCACCGATTTGAAGCTGTTCCACGTGGTGGTATTGGTGTAGACGGGATTGAAGATGTCCACCGTGCCATTGGTGCCCCCGGTGCGGGATTCGCGGCCGGAATAGTACCCATAGTCCAGGCCCGCCAGAACGGTGTGCTGCACGGCGCCCGTCGAAATGCGGCCTTCGACATTGGTGTCGACCAGGAAGGTGTCGGTGCTTTTCGGGCGGTCCTGCATGCCGAACGTGTAGTAGCGTCCGGCGGTCAGTTGCGCGCTGTTGCGTGCGCCGCTGGACACGTAATCCACGTCGGCGTGCGTGTAGCGCGCCTTCTGACGCACGGTCCAGTTTTCCGTGGCGGCATGTTCGATTTCATAGCCGACCGAGGTGTTTTCGACCGTGTAGTGCGTCAGGTCGGGTTGCCCCAGGAAGACGTCCGACGGGAAGCGGCCAGCCGGGTTGTCATAGACGGTGCCGGTCAGCGGGAGGCTTTGTTCCGAACCGCCGCGCTTGGATTTCTGGTAGCTGGCGTAGACGGTGACGTTGGTCCGGTCGGTGGGACGCCATGTCAGCGACGGCGCCAGATAGAGCCGGTCGTCGGGCGAATGGTCGACCTGGGTGCCACTGTTGCGCGCCACGCCGGTGATGCGGTAAAGCCACTTGCCCTCCTGATCCATCGGACCTGCAAAGTCGAACGCGGCCTGGCGGCGGTCGAAATTCCCGCCCTGCAATTCGATTTCATGCAGCGGCGTTTCGGTCGGGCGCTTCGTCGTCATGTCGACCAGCCCGCCCGGGGCGATTTGCCCGTACAGCACGGACGACGGCCCCTTGATGACGTCGATCCGTTCCAGCCCGTAGGTCTCGATATCGATGTCGTACTGGTTAAACCCCGCGCGCAGGCCGTCCCGGAACGTCGAGAACAGGTTGAAGGCGCGGAAACCTCGAAGGTAGATGTCGGGCGCGCCCTGCCCGCCCGGATAGTCGATGGCGCGAATGCCGGGTGTGTACGCCACTGCGGAATTGAAGTTCTGCACGCCCCGCTGATCCATTTCTTCGCGACTGACGACGCTGATAGCTTGGGGAATCTCGATCAGGGGCGTATTGGTCTTGGTGCCGCCCGACGAACGCACCGCCACAAAGCCGTCGTCGGCCAGCCGTTCGGTGGAGCCGGTCACGGCGATGCTGGGGAGGGTGACCACGGATCCCGCTACGGGCAGAGCCTGCAGCGTGTAAGCGCCCTGCGCGCCGCGGACGGCCTCCAGTCCACTACCCGCCAGTGCGACCGCGAAGCCCGCATCCACCCCATACGCGCCATGCACGCCGGCAGAGGTCAAGCCGCGCGTTTGCGCGGCATCGAACGAGATGGCCACGCCGGCTGCGCTTGCATACTGGCTGATCACTTGGGCCAGCGGCCCGCCAGGGATGTCGAAGCGGCGGGCGGTGGACTCGGAGGCCATGACGGCGCCTTGCGCATGCAGCATCGGCGAGGCAAGCAGGGCCGACGCCATGAACAATAGCGCCAAATGGGACGGCAAGGCGCGCAGGCGCATGCCGCGGACGGAAATAGAGTGAACAGAGGGGTTGTACGACATGAAGTCTCTCAGGAAGACGTGAAATAAAGGTTCTGCCTGAGAGGACGAACGAAACGGCCCAAAGACGCAAATTCTTCAAAAATAAATTCGGACGGTTCCTGAGCTCGGCGTCCGCACGCTTCAACGCGCGACAAGCCGGGTCCAATAGCCCAGCACCCGCGCGGTCTTGACCGGAAAGCCCTGCGTCAACGCGGCCAGGGCCTGATCGGTGTTGTCCAGCGGAAAAGAGCCCGACACCAGCAGGTGGGCAACATCGGCGTCGCACGCCAGACCGCCGCGCCGATATCTGCCCAGCTCGGCCGCCAGTTGGCCCAGCGGCATGTCCAACGCGACGAGGTTGCCACTAGTCCATGCCGCGGTAGTGATGTCGTTTGGCTTGGGGGGGGCGACGGTGTCTCGGCTGAACCGCGCCTGCTGGCCAGCATGCAGGACGACGGCCCCCTGCCCTTGTACGGGCTCAATGCGGACCGACTTTTCCAGGACGGCCACGCGCGTCCAGCCATCTTCGGTCTTGACCGTGTAACGCGTGCCTAGCGCGGTGGCCGTGCCCTGGCGCGTTCGTACGAGGAAGGGGCGCGGCGTGGCGGCGGGGTCGGGATGCGTGGATACCAGAATGGCGCCCGATCGCAGGTCCAGGATGCGCGCCTGGGCGTCGAACGTGACGTCGACGGCGGTATCGGTGTCCATCAGCATGGACGAGCCGTCCGCAAGCTTGATGTTGCGCCGTTCGCCGACGGCGCTGTGGTAGTCGGCAGCCCAGCCTTCCCACGGCAGGGTGCGCCATCCCAGCCAGGAGGCGGCGCCGGCGCCTGCCACGAGGCCGATGGTACGCAACACTGCGCGGCGCGACGCCTTGGCCGGCGCCAGCGTGGGGCGGGCGATGCTGCCTGGCAGGCGGCCCATCTGGCGGCAGACCTGCTCGACCTTGCCCCACGCGGCGCGGTGGGCGGCGTCGCTGGCGAGCCAGAGGCTCCAGGCGTGGCGATCGTTGGCGGTAGTGGCTTCCGAACTAAGGCGCGCGTACCAGGTGGCGGCCTCCTTGATGGCGCGCAGATCCCGCGCGCTGAGCGGTGTCTCCGTAGACATCGGCGTGCCGCTCACGGCAAGAGCAGGCAGCAATGCGCCATGGCGCGCGCCAGATAATTGTCCACGCTGCGACGCGATATCCCCAGACGGCGGGCAATCTCAGCATAGGGAAGGTCTTCGCACTGCGCCATCAAGAAGGCCTGCTTGACCTTTAAGCCGAGTCCGTCGAGCATGGCGTCAATCTCGATCAAGGCGCTACGCAACACGGCCTGCGTTTCGAGCGAAGGCACCTCCTGCGGTGGGAGTGCGGCCAAAACCTCGAGATAGGTCCGCTCCAGCGTTTGGCGCCGGAAGAAATCGATCATCAGGCTTTTGGCAATGGTCGCCAGATAGGCGCGCGGTTCCCGAATCTCAGCGGCCGGGTCGGCGTTGGCCGCGCCGCATCGCCCTGTATGCGTCTTCAACACCCTGACGAAGGTGTCCTGCATTAAATCAGCCGCGTCGAAAGGATCGCCCACACGACGGCGCAACCACCCCAGCAGCCACCCATGGTTGTCGCTGTAAAGCGTATGCATCGCTGATACGGCAGCGGGAGGAATGGTGGACACCAGGCGCTCCGGATTGAAAATTTAGTAATGAGAATTACTATCAATTTTCCATCAAACCTGCCGATCTTGGCAAGCCGCGCTTGAGTGGCCGTAATGGGTCGAAATCGGCCTGTCACCAACCCAGTCCAAGCCCGCGGAGGCCATGCAGCCCAGCGTATTGGGCGTGGCCGCATGGCCGATACCAGACCACGCCCGCAGTGTGCCGGACAAGCTCAGGTCGCCACGAGCAAGGGCTCCATGCCGAACAACTAGCGGCCCCGTTTGAAGTTGAGACACAAAATCAATCCTCCACAGGCAGAACGCCTGCGATAGGCCACGCGGGGAATGACGCAAGTCACCAGACAGCGGATCGAGGCCGGTTTTACGTGCGCTCACCCGCCTGAGGTTCCGAAATTCTCCCAGAAAATCACCTACATACGCGGACTGTTGCCATCGCAAGCTGTGATCCCTCCGTACCGTACCTACATGAAGGAATGTACGGTACGCAACTTTCCCAGGTACGACCGTACCTCGCTCGGAGCCGAGGCCACCGACATCAGGTGAAAGTTCGGGCTGGTGAATTCCGCCTGGCAAGAGATAAGGTAGTCCCTGCCAAAGCCGAGATTGCTCCTCCCCTCTACTGCGCGCTAACCTCGTCGCGCCCCTATATCTCATGCGAGCGCCCCCGTGAAAAGTCCTGCCGACCATAAAGCCGAAAGTGTCTGCTGGAGCATGGTGCGCCTCGTCAAAGATAATCAAATCGAATAGATCTGCGGGACTTACGGGCTCCAGGACCGGCGAGGTGCTCGCTGGCGTGGACACGACCACATCGAAAGTTTTAAAGGCAAGCCATTCATCGGCGCTCAATGGCCTGCCCTTCTGTGGATGTACATGAGGATTTCCTGCCTCCGCCGGTAAGACCTTGAGCTTGCGTAGCGTCGACAGTTCACCGAAGTGGGCCGAGGTCTGTCGTCTCAGCACATCCGTGGGTTCCACCACCAGCACACGGTTTGAGCACAACAAAAAAGGAAGCGCCATGATCACGGCAGTCTTCCCATATCCAGTCGGCAAAGACACTATGGCCGGCTCGTCGTAGACCGAAAAGTGGGCCGCCACAGAATGAAGAGCGCCCAACTGGCCTGGCCTAAAACCCGAGTTCGGACTGCTAATGGGTTTCAAAGCCAGCATGTGGCTATGTTCAATGAAGAAATCGGCCACGTCCCCCTCCCGGAATGAACTGGATGACCAATTGTTACTTCAAAGAACATAACAAGCCAGCCTAATTTTTGAGACCTACTCCGAATTATTGCCGCTTCAGGTCTGATGGTCTTCTTTGTTGCGTCCTTCGGAACGAGCGATGTTATTCGCGACCCAAAGGCCGAATGCGATAACAGCTACAAGTACTCCGAGCATCACTGTAGTACCCAGGTCCATACGCTTTTCTCCACAAACACAGCTCTGTCGGTACGCCTGATGATAGCAATCACCGCCGGATATGAACTGAGAATCCGCAGCGCAACGCAACATCGTTCGTAACAGGAAACCCGCTGGGATCCTGCTGGGTTCCTACTTGGTTAACCGCCGGTTCCCACATCAAAACCTAGAGCGGCACTCGACCAATTTGGTTCTGAAACACGGCGTAAAGGAGCGCGCTGTGCCCCAGCACAGTTGCTCAGATCTTGGGGTCCATGAGCGCCGCTGACACAGGATCCATGGCCATCCTCATAGGAGAAATACCCACGGAGCGAGGGAACCTGGCGGCCTGTAGCGGAAACCCAGCAGGTTATGGCCAGGTTTTACTTTCGAACCCAGTGCAAACCGGATGCAAAGCTACCAATCCCAATCCCATTCCCAATCCCAAATCTTTTACTGGCTACGCCAGTGTCAACAGCGTCCGCGCCGCTGTCTGACCTGATAAGCCACAACAGGCCGGATCAATTCCAGATGGGACGCCCTCGTAGATGCAGTGATGGTCCTTAGACGCGTCCACAGCCCGCATGAGCGGTCGAAACACCTAGGGTTACGGGGTAGCAGCCACTTTAGAGTCATTGCAGCCCAGAGCGCGTTCTGCGCGATCTCGCGCTCTGTTTCTGAAACGCGAGTCGAATCTCCGAGTTTTTGCCTTGCAGGGTCTAGAAGACGGTTGGCGCCGTGCAAAAGAAAGTGGGCAAGTCGGAGGGTGTGGCCAGAGTCCTGTATTGCACAATCCAACGACTTCGCTCGCTAGAACGTGAGACCGCCGAGCCAGCCTTCCCTTTTGTCCATGGCAAGAATCGACGCCCACCGGGGCGCCAAGCTTCCCCGCACATTCGGAATATTTGATAGGGGATTTTGATAGGGTGTTTGAAAAGGGCTTTGACTGATGGCGTCAACACTTGATCTCTACGCCAGCCAAGCACTCCGGATCTGTTCGATGGTCCACAACCGGACAGCCGCCCCGCCCCTCGCCCACCGTCAGTGAAGCTGGAACGATCAACGGTCGATGATGTTCCAGACGTGCGTGACTAGGGTGGCAACTGTCCGGCGCCGGCGTCTCAAGGTGGGAGTTATTTTTGCAACGCCACGAGCCGGACTTTTTTGACTGGGAACTGTTTGCCAGGCCGAGATACTCAAATACCCTGTCGGCAATTCAAGCCACTAACTTCTCCGCGACATGAACCGCGCTTGGTCCAGCCATTGCCGACCTTTTTGCTGCGACCCACGTTCCGTGTTTCTGAGCATTAATCGCGCCCCACGCTCCTTCGGTGCAGCATGATCCACCAAGGCCGCCCCTCCCCCCACGATTCACAAGTGCGGACGGTTGCGGCGGGGTGAAATCTACGGACCTGCGGACAAGTTTCAGCGCCTCATACGCGGGATCGCGACCAGCCCGGGGTCGACTCAGCGAAATAATCTGTTAGCCGCCTGAAAGACTCCGTGTCCCTGTCGCAGCCATTCAGACATTGCGCTGGCAACTCCTACTTCCATTGTCGAAAGGACACCCCTCGTATCAGTACTAGGTTAAAGGATGCCCTATCCCCTCATTCCCGTACTAGGCCAAGTCTCCGCAGTTCGGGTCGGATAGACCGTCGACTTTGATTTCCCTCAGCGCAACTCAGAGCGCATTTGACACTGAGGTGTGCAGTATGGTCTCAGTGCAATGCACACAGCACATGCAGAGTACAGGCCGCGACGCTTTAAAAGTGCAACCGCGGAAGACCGGTCCACAGCACAGCTCGGCATTTGCTCCGCTAACGAATAACGCCGCGAGGATGGAAGGGCCGAAGGGTCGTAACGATTCAACTGTCGCGTGATGCCGCCGATGCTCTGCGACCAGGGCTCGGAACTCTCGCTTTGCTGCCCCAGCACACACAGCCTCAGATGAAGGGGTTTGGCCTGCACCAAGCGCAACAGTCCCCAGAGCCCACCCAATTGGCCTGATGAGCCCAAAGTGCAGCGAGCTGCCCGCCCCCCACAATCAAGCAGAGACCCGGCAAGTGCCGAAATGCGCTATTGCCACCGAATGCACATCCTTGCCTTGATGCCGCGTGAACTTGCTCACCGCCAACTGCAAGTTCGTTGTCCCATATGTTGTCCCATATGCCCAGCAAAGAAAAAGGGTTAGCTCACCGACATTGAGCTAACCCTTTGATTTTATTGGTCGGGGCGGCGGGATTCGAACTCGCGACCCTCTGCTCCCAAAGCAGATGCGCTACCAGGCTGCGCTACGCCCCGAGGGTCGCAACTATACCAGATACCGGCGCGCCCCCGGCAAATCCCGGCAGGCCACGCCCGCGCAACGCCCAGCCCGGCGATCCCCTGATTGACACCTATATAGTTGAAGCATAAATTAATTCGACATACCTAATAACGACATCCATCGGGAACCACATGGCCAACGCCTCCTCTCCATCCGCCTGGGCCACGCCCACGCGGACCACCGACACCGTATTGTTCGTCTGCTGGCTGGCGATCCTGTTCGAGGGCTACGACGTCGGCGTCATGGGCGCGGTGCTGCCCGCCCTGGCCGACGACAAGAGCTGGAACCTGACGCCGATCGAACTCGGCATGCTCGGCAGCTACGCACTGGCGGGCATGTTCGTCGGCTCGTTCGCCGTCGGCACGCTGTCCGACCTGCTGGGCCGCCGGCGCATGCTGCTGGCCTGCGTGACGCTGTTCTCGCTGACCATGATCGGCGCGGCCTGGGCGCCGACGCCGACGTGGTTCGCCACCTTCCGCTTCATCGGCGGCCTGGGGCTGGGCGGCGTGATCCCGGTGGCGGCGGCGCTGACGATCGAGTATTCCCCGCCCGCCAAACGGGGCTTCAACTACGGCGTGATGTATTCCGGCTATTCGCTCGGCATCCTGTGCTCCGCCGCGGTGGCCATGGCCGTGCTGCAGCACTGGGGCTGGCGCGCGGTGATCCTGGTGGGCGCGGCGCCGCTGCTGCTGGTGCCGGTGCTGGCGCGCCTGCTGCCCGAATCGCTGGAATACCTGCTGGCCAAGGGCGACGAGGCCGGCGCCCGCGCCGTGGCGCAGCGCCTGGGCATCACCTCGCTGGAACCGTTCCGTCCGCGCGAAGTGACGGGTGAAAAGACCACCTGGCGCGATGTGATGGCCGCGGTGTTCGCGCCGCGCCACCTGCGGGCCACGCTGTGCTTCTGGGGCGCCCTGTTCCTGGGCATGATGCTGGTGTATGGCCTGAACACCTGGCTGCCGCAGATCATGCGCAAGAACGGCTACGACCTGGGCTCGAGCATCTCGTTCCTGCTGGTCTTCAGCCTGGCGTCGGCCATCGGCGGCCTGGTGCTGGGCCAGTTCGCCGACAAGAGCGAGCCGCGCAAGATCGTGGCGCTGTTCTACCTGGTGGGCGCGATCGGCATCTACTGCCTGACCTACAACAATCCGCTGGCGGTCAATTACCTGTGGGTGGCGCTGGCCGGCATCGGCAGCATTTCGTCGTCGCTGATCCTGACCGGCTACCTGGCCAGCTACTACCCGGCGCACGCGCGCGGCGCGGCCACCGGCTGGGCGCTGTCGTTCGCCCGCATCGGCGCCATGAGCGGCCCCATCGTCGGCGGCTATCTGGCGGGATTGAAATTGCCGCTGGCCTGGAACTTCATCGCCTTCTCGTGCGCGGCGGTGCTGGCGGCGGTGTTCGTGATCCTGATCCCGGGCCGCTACGCGGGCGGCGCGCCGGCGCGGCCGACGGCCGGCACGCGGCCCGTGGAGCAACAACAGTCCTGACACGCCGATTGTCCGGCGCCGCGGCGCTCGCCGCGGAATCGGACTGACGGAAACGACAACGGCGCACCAAAGGGTGCGCCGTTGTTTCGCATGGGATCCGTACCGGACCGCGCCGCCTGCCGGTTGCCCGCCAGGCGTCCGTTCCGGCGGACGATCAGCCGAAACGGCCGGTGATGTAGTCTTCGGTTTCCTTGCGCGACGGCTTCACGAAGATCTGGTCGGTCTGGCCGAATTCCATCAGCTCGCCCAGGTACATGTAGGCCGTGAAGTCCGAGCAACGGGCGGCCTGCTGCATGTTGTGGGTCACGATGACGACGGTGTAGTCGTTCTTCAGTTCGGCGATCAGTTCCTCGATCTTGGCGGTCGAGATCGGATCCAGCGCCGAACACGGCTCGTCCAGCAGCAGCACTTCCGGCTTGATGGCCACGCCGCGCGCGATGCACAGACGCTGTTGCTGGCCGCCCGACAGGCTGTTGCCGCTCTGGTGCAGCTTGTCCTTCACTTCATTCCACAGCGCGGCCTTGCTCAGCGCCCATTCCACGCGCTCGTCCATCTCGCCCTTGGACAGGCGCTCGAACAGGCGCACGCCGAAGGCGATGTTGTCGTAGATGCTCATGGGGAACGGCGTCGGCTTCTGGAACACCATGCCGACCTTGGCGCGGATCAGCGAGATATCGGTCTTGGCCGTCAGCAGGTTTTCGCCGTCCAGGATGATTTCGCCCTCGGCGCGCTGGCCCGGGTACAGCTCGAACATGCGGTTGAAGGTGCGCAGCAGCGTCGACTTGCCGCAGCCCGACGGGCCGATGAAGGCGGTGACCTTCTTCTCCTGGATCGACATGTTCACATTGCGGATCGCATGGAACTTGCCGTAGTAGAAGTTCAGGTTCTTGACCTCGATCTTGTTCTTGACGGCGGTAGCGGTGTTTTCCATTTGGTTTCCCTAGGTCCGGCGCGGCGGGCGCGCCGGCAAAGCGATCTTTACTTGCGGAACATGTTGCGGGCAATGATGTTGATGCCCAGCACCAGCAGCGTAATCAGGGTGGCGCCGGCCCACGCCAGGTCGTTCCAGTCCTTGAAGGGGCTGGCGGCGTATTGGTAGATCACGACCGGCAGGTTGGCCATCGGGCCGTTCATGTTGGTCGACATGAACTGGTTCGACAACGCCGTGAACAGCAGCGGCGCGGTTTCGCCCGAGATGCGGGCGATGGCCAGCAGCACGCCGGTGATGATGCCGGTCTTGGCGGCGCGATAGCACACCAGGGTGATCATGCGCCACTTGGGGCAGCCCAGCGCGGCCGCGGCTTCGCGCAGGCTGTTGGGCACCAGCAGCAGCATGTTGTCGGTGGTGCGCACCACCACCGGGATCACCAGGATCGACAGCGCGATGGCGCCGGCCCAGCCCGAGTAGTGCCCGACCTGCGCCACGTACACGGCGTAGATGAACAGACCGATGATGATGGACGGCGCCGACAGCAGCACGTCGTTCAGGAAGCGCGTGGCCGGCGCCAGCCAGCCACGCTGGCCGTATTCGGCCAGGTAGGTGCCGGCCAGGATGCCGACCGGCGTGCCGATCAGCGTGCCCACGCCCGCCATCATCACGCTGCCGAAAATGGCGTTGACCAGGCCGCCGGACTGCCCCGGCGGCGGCGTGATTTCGGTGAAGAGCGTGTACGACAGCGCCGGCGCGCCCTTGAACAGCAGGGTCTGGATGATCCAGAACAGCCAGAACAGCCCGAACACCAGCGTGGCCAGCGAGATGGTCAGCATGATGCGGTTGACCACCCGGCGCCGGCGATACACGCCGTTCTGCATATTGAGTACGGATACAGCCATGATCTTTTCCTTGTGCGGCGGGATCAGGATTTCTTGCCTTCACCGGCCGACAGGCGGACCAGCAGCATCTTCGCCAGGGCCAGCACGATCGTGGTGATCAGGAACAGGATCAGGCCCAGTTCCAGCAGCGCCGACTTCTGGATGCCACCCGCTTCGTTGAATTCGTTGGCCAGCGCCGAGGCGATCGAGTTGCCCGGCGAGAACAGCGAACCGGACCACTTGAAGGCGTTGCCGATCACGAAGGTCACCGCCATGGTCTCGCCCAGCGCGCGTCCCAGGCCCAGCATGATGCCGCCGATGACGCCCGACTTGGTGAAGGGCAGCACCACGCGCCACATCACTTCCCAGGTCGTGCTGCCCAGGCCGTAGGCCGATTCCTTCAGCATCGCCGGCACCAGTTCGAACACGTCGCGCATCACCGCGGCGATGAACGGGATGATCATGATCGACAGGATCAGGCCGGCGGTGAAGATACCGATGCCGAACGGCGGCCCGGCGAACATGCCGCCAATGATGGGCACGCTGCCCAGCGTGGCGATCAGGAACGGCTGCACGTACTGCTGGAACACCGGCACGAAGACGAACAGGCCCCACATGCCGTAGATGATCGACGGAATCGCCGCCAGCATCTCGACCGCGGTGCCCAGCGGGCGGCGCAGCCAGGTCGGCGACAGTTCGGTCAGGAAGATGGCGATGCCGAACGACACCGGCACCGCGATGATCAGGGCGATGGCCGAGGTCAGCAGCGTGCCGATGATGGGCACCACCGCGCCGTAATTCTGTTTGACCGGATCCCAGTCGTTCAACCACAGGAACGACAGGCCGTACTTGGCCAGCGATTCGCGGCTGCCGTAGATCAGGGATACCAGGATCGCCGCCAGCAGAATGAACACCAGGAAGGCGAACAGGCGGGTCAGGTTCTTGAACAGCGCATCCATCAGCGCGTTTTTATTTTGCTTCATAGGCGAAGGCGTGCCGGTAGTCACGGAATCCGCCACGCTGGGCGGGAGCGGCACACTATTATCCATTACCGCGCTCATGGATGGACTTTCCTTAGGAAACCTTGGGGGAAACTACAGGTGGGTCCGGGAGACCCGCCCTGGTAGCCGGCGGACCGGATACCAGGGCAGTTGGCCGATGCCGGCGCGGGGCGGAGCCGCCGCGCCAGGCACCTGCCTTACTTCCAGACGGCCTTGCCGTCGGCAGCCTTGACCTCGCCCCAGGCGGCGCGGATTTCCTTGGTCACGGCGTCGGGCAGCGGCACGTAGTCCATGGCTTCAGCCGACTTGGCGCCGTTCTTGAAGGCCCAGTCGAAGAATTCCAGGACAGCCTTGCCCTGAACCGGCTTGTCTTGCGACTTGTGGATCAGGATGAAGGTGGCGGCGGTGACGGGCCACGAATCGGCGCCCGGCTCGTCGGTCAGGACCACGCCCATGCCAGGCGCGCTCTTCCAGTCGGCGTTCGCGGCAGCGGCGGCGAAGGCCTTCTGTTCCGGCTGGACGAACTTGCCGGCCTTGTTCTGCAGTTGCGTCCAGGCCAGCTTGTTCTGCTTGGCGTAGGCGTATTCGACGTAGCCGATCGAGTTCTTCAGCTGGCCGACGTAGGCGGCGACGCCTTCGTTACCCTTGCCACCCTGACCCACGGGCCACTTGACGGCCTTGCCTTCGCCGACTTGTTCCTTCCACTCCGGCGACACCTTGGACAGGTAGTTGGTCCAGCCGAAGGTGGTGCCCGAGCCGTCCGAACGGTGCACGACGATGATGTCGGCCGAGGGCAGCTTCACGTCGGGGTTCAGCGCCTTGATGGCGGCGTCGTCCCACTTCTTGATCTTGCCCAGGAAGATGTCGCCCAGGACCTTGCCCGACAGCTTCAGCTTGCCCGGCTCGACGCCGTCGATGTTCACCACGGCAACCGTGCCGCCGATGACGGCCGGGAATTGCAGCAGGCCGTTCTTTTCCAGGTCAGCCGCCTTCATGGGATCGTCCGAAGCGCCGAAATCGACGGTCTTGGCGATGATCTGTTGCTGGCCGCCGCCCGAACCGATCGACTGGTAGTTCACGGCGTTGTTGGTCGCGGCCTTGTAGTCCGACGCCCACTTGGCGTAGATCGGGTACGGGAACGAAGCGCCGGCGCCGGTCACATCGGCGGCCTGGACGGCGAAAACGGCGGCGCTCAGCGCGACACCCAGGGAAACTTGTTTGAAGACACGTTTGAACATCTTGGTTCCTTCTGTGCTCGTTAGAGGAGTCTTTGGCAGGCTTTCTACTGCCTGTCTTTCAGCGACCCTCGCATCTTAGAAGCCCAACGTGACAAGATAGTGACAGTCATAAACCCCCCCCCGGAGCGCTGCGCGCTTCCCCCCCAGGGGGGCGCCGGTGGCGGACCGGCGGAGCCGGATCCGCGCGGCCTGGCTTGGGAGGGTGGTGGCCTGAGGGGGGGGGTCTGACGGTGATGAGGGTTGGGGACGGATGGTTTGGCTCGGGGGGGAGCCTGCGTCGAGCGGCTTGGCTTTGTCTGGCGGATCTGGGGGACGGATAGAAAAGGCCCCGCTGGGCGGGGCCTGGTTCCGTTTCCGCATGGCCTGCGCGGAAGGGGTAAGGACGGGCGGGGCTATACGCCCAGCTTCTGCATCAGGTACTGGTGCAGGTTGAAGGGTTCGCGGCGGCTGCGCACGCGGACGTAGTCGCCGTCGGCCTGTTGCTGCCAGGCCAGCTGGTTGTCGCGCAGCGCGAAGGTGAAGGCTTCGTCGATGACGCGCTTCTTGAGCGTCTTGTCGTAGATCGGGAAGGCGATTTCCACGCGGCGGAAGAAATTGCGGTCCATCCAGTCGGCCGACGACAGGTACACCGTCTCGGCGCCCTCGGCGTAGAAATAGAACACGCGCGAGTGCTCCAGGAAGCGCCCGACGATGGAACGCACCCGGATGTTCTCGGACAGCCCCGGCACGCCGGCGCGCAGCGCGCAGACGCCGCGCACGATCAGGTCGATCTTCACGCCCGCCTGGCTGGCCTTGTAGAGCTCCTCGATGATCTGCTCTTCCAGCAGCGAGTTCATCTTGGCCATGATGCGCGAACGCTTGCCCGCCTTGGCGGCGCGGGCCTCGGCGCGGATCAGCGCCACCATGCCGTCGTGCATGGTGAACGGCGACTGCATCAGCGACTTGAGCGAGCGGCGCGCGCCCAGGCCGGTCAGCTGCGCGAACACCTTGTCCATGTCCTCGCACAGCTTGGGATCGGCGGTCAGCAGGCCGAAGTCGGTGTACAGGCGCGCGGTGCGCGGGTGGTAGTTGCCGGTGCCCAGGTGGGCGTAGCGGCGCAGGCGGCCCTTTTCGCGCCGCAGCACCACCGCCATCTTGGCATGGGTCTTGTGCGCCACCACGCCGTAGACCACGTGCGCCCCCACCTCTTCCAGCTTGGAGGCCCAGTTGATGTTGGTCTGCTCGTCAAAGCGCGCCATCAGCTCCACCACCACCGTCACTTCCTTGCCGGCGCGCGCCGCGGCCAGCAGGATCTTCATCAGCTCGGAATCCTCGCCGGTGCGGTAGATGGTCTGCTTGATGGCCATCACGTCCGGATCCAGCGCGGCGGCGGTCAGGAAGTCGATGACGGGCTGGAACGACTGATAGGGATGATGCAGCAGGCGGTCCTGCTCGGCCACGGCCTCGAACAGCTCGGCCGGCTTGTCGCCGACGCGGTCAAACGGCGCCGGCACCGGCGCGCGGTAGTCGGGGAACAGCAGGTCGGGCCGGTTGGGCGAGTTGCACAGCTGCATCAGGCGCGACAGGTTCACCGGACCCGGCACGCGGTAGGTGTCCTCGGCCTTGAGCGAGAACTCGCGCTGCAGGAAGGTCTCCAGCTCGACCGGCGTCAGCTTGTCGATCTCCAGGCGCACGGCGGCGCCGAAGTTGCGCTGCGACAGCTCGCCCTGCAGGGCGTGGCGCAGGTTGGTGACTTCTTCCTCGTCCACGAACAGGTCGCTGTTGCGCGTCACCCGCCACTGGTAGCAGCCCAGCATCTCCAGCCCCGGGAACAGCTCGCCAACGAAGGCGCGCAGCAGCGAGGTCAGCAGGATGTAGCCTTCCGGATGGCCGGACAGCTCCGGCGGCATCTTGATCAGGCGCGGCAGCGCGCGCGGCGCCTGCACCACGGCGATCGAGGCCTGGCGGCCGAAGGCGTCGGCGCCGGACAGCGAGACGATGAAGTTCAGGCTCTTGTTGTAGACCCGCGGGAACGGGTGCGCCGGGTCCAGCCCGATCGGGGTCAGCAGCGGCATCACGTCGCGGTTGAAGACCTCGCGCGCCCATTCCTGCTGCTCTGCGTTCCATTCCGACGCATGGTGCAGCGCGATACCCTCGGCCTGCAGCGCCGGCAGGATGGCGTCGTTGAGCAGCGCGTACTGCCGCCCCACCAGTTCGTGCACCGCCTGCTGCACGTTCTCGAACGCCTGGTCCGGCGTCATGCCGTCCGGGCCGACCGAGTTGGGCGACTGGCGTTGCTGCTCTTTCAGGCTCGAGATCCGGATCTCGAAGAATTCGTCCAGGTTGGAACTGACGATACAGACATAGCGCAGCCGTTCGAGCAGGGGCGTACTGGGATTCTCAGCCATCGCCAGCACGCGTTCGTTGAATTTGAGCAGCGACAACTCGCGATTCAGGAGCAAGGGCTCGGCGGGCGGGCGTGTGGTCATACCGGATTCCATACGTAGGGAGAGCGTGGAGTTTTACTGCAAAATAGTGACGGTTCTATGACACAACGCCAAATGCGTAGCGTACGACAAAACCGGGACGCATGGAGCATGGTCTCCCGCCGCCAACTGCCTGTTCCATAAGCGAAAACCCGCAGCGGAAGGCGCTGTCATATGGGGTCTCTATAATCAGGCCACCTCACAGCCAATATTACGAGCCGCATGGATCAACTTCTGGCCGCCGTGGACCTCGGGTCCAACAGCTTCCGCCTCTCCATCGGACGCATCGTTCAGCAGGACGGTACGCCCCAGATCTACCAGATCGATCGCCTCAAGGAAACCGTCCGGCTCGCCGCCGGGCTGGACGCCGAAAAACGCCTCGGCGACGACGCCATCGAGCGCGCCATCGCCGTCCTGGAACGTTTCGGCGAACGCCTGCGCAGTTTCCATCCCAACCGCGTGCGCGCGGTCGCCACCAACACCTTCCGGGTGGCGCGCAATACCCGCGATTTCCTGCCCCGGGCCGAAGCCGCCCTGGGCTTCCCGATCGAAGTCATCGCCGGCCGCGAAGAGGCCCGCCTGATCTTCTCGGGCGTGGTCCACACCCTGCCGCCCTCGCCCAACAAGCGCCTGGTGATCGACATCGGCGGCGGTTCCACCGAAGTCATCATCGGCAAGGGCCACGAACCCGGCCTGATGTCGTCGCTCTACATGGGCTGCGTCAGCTACAGCCGCCAGTTCTTCTCGGACGGCATCGTCGACGCCCACCAGATGAAACAGGCCGAACTGGCCGCGCGGCGCGAGATCGAAGTCATCGCCAAGCAGTACCGCAAGACCGGCTGGAAGGAAGCCTACGGCTCCTCCGGCACCGCCAAGGCGCTGTACGCCATCCTCACCGAAGGCGGCATGTCCGAGCGCGGCATCACCCGCGCCGGCCTGAGCAAGCTGAAAGACCGCATCGTGCGCGCCGGCCGCGTCATCCCGTCCGAGCTGCCCGGCATCAAGGTCGAGCGCGCCGACGTGCTGCCCGGCGGGCTGGCCATCATGAGCGCGCTGTTCGACGAACTGGGCATCGACGTCATGCACACCGGCGACGGCGCGCTGCGCCTGGGCGTGCTGTATGACCTGCTGGGCCGCGACGACGAGCACGACAAGCGCGACGAGTCGGTGCGACAGTTCATGAAGCGCTATCACGTCGACGTCAATCAGGCGCGCCGTGTGCACCGCGCCGCGCTCAGCCTGTTCGACACGATGATGCCCGAAGGCGCCGAACGCGCCGAACTGCGCGCCGCCCTGGGCTGGGCCGCCGACCTGCACGAAGTGGGCCTGTCGATCGCCCACAACGCGTACCACAAGCACACCGCCTACGTGCTCGAGAACGCCGACATGCCGGGCTTTTCGCGCGCCGACCAGCAACTGCTGGCGCTGCTGGCGCTGGGCCACCAGGGCAAGCTGAGCAAGCTCGAGCCGCTGGTGCGCAACCGCGCCCAGTGGATCGCCATTCTCAGCCTGCGGCTGGCCGTGCTGCTGTTCCGCCGCCGCGGCGAGATCGACCCCCTGCCCCTGACCGCGTCCATGCGCAACGACTCCATCGTGGTGCGCGTGAACCGCGACTGGCTCGCGCAACACCCGCTCAGCGACTTCACGCTGCGCGCGGAAGAAGCCGAATGGTCGAAGGTGGGATTCTCGTTCGAACTGCTCGAGTTCTGAATCGCGTCCTGAAAACAGCACGGCCCCGGACAAGTCCGGGGCCGTGCGGCGAAGCAGGCTTCAGGCGCTAGAACGGCGAGAGATCCGTCTCGCGTTCGAGCTGTTTGAGCTCCAGGCGGAATGGCCGCGTTGCCCGCCGAATCAGTTTGATCTTCATACGGCGGAACAAGCGGCGCATGATCAGCGCTGACCGTTGGCCGTGGGTTGATCCAGGCCGAAATGGCGGCGGTAACGCTCGTCCATGCCGTCCATCTTCAGCAGCACCGGGAAGTCGGCGGCATTGAAATCCGGGTCCCAGGCAGGTTCGCCGCAGACCGTTGCGCCCAGCTTCAGGTAACCCTTGATCAGCGGCGGCACACGGGCCGGCAGCGTGCTGTTGAGCTTTTCCACCGGGTAGCGGTGCAGCGGCGTCACGTGCGGCTGGCCTTCTTTCGGCAGCTGCTTGGAAATGGTGCGCCACACTTCGGCGGCGGTGACGCCGTCGTCGCGCAGGCTGACGCTGGCGCAGCCCAGCACGTACTGGTAGCCGCCGCGGCGCAGGTATTCCGCCAGGCCGGACCACAGCAGCATGATGACCGCGCCGTTGCGGTAGTCGGCGTGGGTGCACGAGCGCCCCACTTCCACCAGTTCGTCGCGGATCGGGCCGAGGCCCGCCAGGTCGAATTCGGATTGCGAGTAGTAGCCGCCGGCCTCGCGCGCCTTTTCGGGCGTGAGGATGCGGTAGGTGCCCACGACACGGCCGGTGTCGAGCTCGCGCACCATCAGATGCTCGCAGAAGGGATCGAAGCGGTCGTGCTCGATTCCGTCCTGGGCATCGGGAAAGACCGCGCCCATGTCTTCGGTGAAGACGTCATAGCGCAGGCGCTGGATCTGTTCAATTTCCTCGGCCGTGCGCGCCAGGCCGACCACCAGCACCCGTGCGGCGGGGCCCGTCCACGGTTCTGTAGCATTACGGCTTGGGTTGATGCGTGCTAGTTCCAGCATTGCGCGAAGCTCCTAGAGAGTCCGGTCAGTTTGGACGCCCTGTATGTCAAAGACTTGACCAATATGTTACGTGACTATGAAGTTTAGTTCGGAGCGGTGCGGCCTTAATCCCGCAAAGTTCGACAAAACTTTACAAAACAATACTTATTTCTCACAAACAATGGCCATTCATCGCAAAGCAATGAATGGCCATGTCTGGTCCCGGTGGATTTGGCGTTATCCCAGGCTGGCCGCCAGCTTCTCGGCGGAGGTCACGGCCAGGGTTTCATCCTCGGCCTCGACCATGAGACGCAGCTTGGGCTCGGTGCCCGAGGCGCGGATCAGGACGCGGCCGCGGTCACCCAGTTCGGCCTCGACCGCCTGGCGCGCGGCGGTCAGGCCCGGATGGGTCTTCCAGTCCTGGCCCGGCGTCAGCGGCACGTTGATCATCTTCTGCGGGTACATGCGCAGGTCCTTGATCCACTCGGCCATCGAGACATGATTGCGGCGCAGCGCGGTCAGCACCTGCAGCGCCGCAACGATGCCGTCGCCGGTGGAGTGGCAGTCCAGGCACAGCAGGTGGCCGGAGCTTTCGCCGCCGTAGAGCCAGCCGCGCGCCTGCATCTGTTCCAGCACGTAGCGGTCGCCCACGTTGGCGCGCTCGAAGCCCACGTTCAGGCGTTGCAGCGCGCGCTCGAAGCCGAAGTTGGTCATCAGCGTGCCGACCACGCCGTCCACCTTGCCGCGCTGCATGCGCTCGCGCAGGATGGCGTACAGCAGCTCGTCGCCGTTGTAGATGCGGCCGTCGCCGTCCACCATCTGCAGGCGGTCGGCATCGCCGTCCAGCGCGATGCCGAGCTGGGCGCCGCGCGCCTTCACTTCCTTGGCCAGTTGCTCCGGGTGCAGCGCGCCCACGCCCTTGTTGATGTTGAAGCCGTCCGGGTGCACGCCGATGGCATGCACTTCGGCGCCCAGCTCGCGGAACACGTGCGGCGCGATGTTGTAGGCGGCGCCATGGGCGGCGTCCACCACGATCGTCATGCCGTTCAGGTCCAGATCGTTGGGGAAGGTGCTCTTGCAAAATTCGATGTAGCGGCCCTGGGAGTCCGACATGCGGCGCGCGCGGCCCAGTCCTTCGGAACTGACACAGCCCAGCGGCTCGTCCAGGGCGGCCTCGATGGCGGCCTCGATCTCGTCGGGCAGCTTCATGCCCTGGGCCGAGAAGAACTTGATGCCGTTGTCCTGGTAGGGATTGTGCGAAGCGCTGATCACGATGCCGGCGACCAGGCGCAGCGCGCGGGTCAGGTAGGCCACGGCGGGGGTGGGGATCGGGCCGGCCAGCAGCACGTCGATGCCTGCGGCCGACAGGCCGGCTTCCAGCGCCGACTCCAGCATGTAGCCGGAGATGCGGGTGTCCTTGCCGATCACGACCTGCGGGCGGCTGCCGCCGCGCACCGCGTGTTCA
The DNA here is from genome assembly GCF_001299375.1 of Achromobacter sp. 2789STDY5608621. NCBI lineage: Bacteria > Pseudomonadati > Pseudomonadota > Betaproteobacteria > Burkholderiales > Alcaligenaceae > Achromobacter > Achromobacter sp. 2789STDY5608621. Next base: position 47,194 of record NZ_CYTU01000034.1, read on the forward strand.
CGGGCCAGCACGCGGCCGGCGGCGTAGCCCAGGCGCAGGGCGAATTCCGCGTTGATCACCGGGCCGCCGACTTCGCCGCGCACCCCGTCGGTACCAAAATACTTGCGTTGAGTCATGAAGTGATTGCTCCTTGTTCGGCCGCCTGCCAGACCTTGAGCGCGTCGACCGTGGCCGCCACGTCGTGCACCCGCACGATCGAGGCGCCACGGGCCACACAGGCCAGGGCGGCGGCAATGCTGCCAGCCAGCCGGTCGCCGACCGGCCGGCCGGTGGCCTGGCCGATCATGTTCTTGCGCGACAGGCCGATCAGCAATGGATAACCGCCGCTGCGCAGGCTGGACAGCCGACGCAGCAATTGGAAGTTCTGGTCGGCGGTCTTGCCGAACCCGAAACCGGGGTCCAGCACGATGCGTCGGGGGTCGATCCAGGCGGCGCGCAGCTTCTGTGCGCGCGCCCCCAGGAAGAGTCCGATTTCGCCGATCAGGTCGGAATATTCGGGCGGCGTCGCCTGCATCGTGCGCGGCTCGCCTTTCATGTGCATGACGCACAGCCCGCAGCGCGACTGCGCCACCGCCTCGATGGCGCCGGGCTGCCGGAAGCCGTAGATGTCGTTGATCATGTCGGCGCCGGCATCCAGCGTGGCGCGCATGACCTCGGGCTTGAAGGTGTCGATCGACAGCGGCACGCCGCAGTCGCGCAGCGCCTCGATCACCGGCAGCAGCCGGTCCAGTTCGTCGGCGACCGACACCGGATCAGCGCCGGGCCGCGTCGACTCGCCGCCCAGATCGAGGATCTGCGCGCCTTCGTCGATCAGGCGGCGCGCATGCGCCACCGCGGCGTCGGTATCGTCGTGCTGGCCGCCGTCGGAAAACGAATCCGGCGTGACATTGACGATACCCATGACAAGCGGGCGCTCGAGATCAAACTCGAAGCGCCCGCAAAGGAAGTTATTCGCCATAACTCAGGACGAAAGACCTCAGACCGCGGCTGCCGTGTTACCGCCGGCGGCCAGGCCGGTCGGAGGCGTATCAGACGTATCCGACGGGCCTTGCGGCGTCTTCGGGGGACGCGGGGGGCGGCCCTCGATGATGTCGTTGATCTGGTCGGCGTCGATGGTTTCCCATTCGAGCAGCGCGGCGGTCATGACTTCGACCTTGTCGCGGTTGTCTTCCAGGATCTTGCGCGCGACGCCGTACTGCTCGTCGATGATGCGGCGGATCTCGGAATCCACCTTCTGCATGGTGGCTTCGGACATGTGCGTGGTCTTGGTCACGCTGCGGCCCAGGAAGACCTCGCCTTCGTTCTCGGCGTAGACCATCGGGCCCAGCTCGTCGGTCATGCCGTAGCGCGTGACGATGTCGCGGGCGATGGCCGTGGCGCGTTCGAAGTCGTTCGAGGCGCCGGTGGTCATCTGGTCCATGAAGATCTCTTCGGCGATACGGCCGCCGAACAGCACCGCGATGGTCGACAGCAGGCGGCTCTTGTCCATGCTGTAGCGATCGGTCTCGGGCAGCTGCATCGTCACGCCCAGCGCGCGGCCGCGCGGGATGATGGTGACCTTGTGGACCGGGTCGGTCTTGGGCAGCAGGCGGGCAACGATGGCATGGCCGGATTCGTGGTACGCGGTGTTCTTGCGTTCCTCTTCGGGCATGACGATCGAGCGGCGCTCGGCGCCCATGATGATCTTGTCCTTGGCCTTTTCAAAGTCGGACATATCCACCGTGCGGCCATTGCGGCGCGCGGCGAACAGGGCGGCTTCGTTGACCAGGTTGGCCAGGTCGGCGCCCGAGAAGCCCGGGCAGCCGCGCGCCAGGATGGTCGCGTCGACGTTGGGCGACAGCGGCACCTTGCGCATGTGGACCTTCAGGATCTGCTCGCGGCCGCGGATGTCGGGCAGCGGCACCACGACCTGGCGGTCGAAGCGGCCCGGACGCAGCAGCGCCGGATCCAGCACGTCGGGACGGTTGGTGGCGGCGATCACGATGACGCCCTGGCCCGACTCGAAGCCGTCCATTTCCACCAGCATCTGGTTCAGCGTCTGCTCGCGTTCGTCGTTGCCGCCGCCCAGGCCGGCGCCACGCTGGCGACCGACGGCGTCGATTTCGTCGATGAAGATGATGCAGGGCGCGTGCTTCTTGGCGTTCTCGAACATGTCGCGCACGCGGGCCGCGCCCACGCCGACGAACATTTCAACGAAGTCCGAACCGGAGATGCTGAAGAACGGCACCTTGGCTTCGCCGGCGATGGCCTTGGCCAGCAGCGTCTTGCCGGTACCGGGCGAGCCGACCATCAGCACACCGCGCGGAATGCGGCCGCCCAGCTTCTGGAACTTGCTGGGGTCGCGCAGGAAGTCGACCAGTTCCTGGACGTCTTCCTTGGCTTCATCGCAGCCGGCCACGTCGGCGAAGGTGATCTGGTTGGTGTTCTCGTCGAGCATGCGGGCGCGCGACTTGCCGAAGCTGAACGCGCCGCCCCTGCCGCCGCCCTGCATCTGGCGCATGAAGAACACCCACACGCCGATCAACAGCAGCATGGGGAACCAGGACACGAAGATGCTCATCAGCAGCGACTGCTCTTCGCGCGGCTTGCCCGACACCTGCACGCCGTACTTGAGCAGGTCGGAGACCATCCAGAGGTCGCCCGGCGAGGTCAGCGTGTAGGCGCGGCCCGCGTCCGGCGTGACGTAGAGCACGTCGCCGCCAGGGCCACCTTGCACGTCCACCTTGCGGATACGGCCCGCTTTGGCGTCATCCATGAACTGCGTGTAGGTCACGCCGTCCTGGGTCTGCGCGCGTCCGTCGAACTGCTTGAAGACCGTGAATAGCACGAGGGCTATCACCATCCAGACGGCGACTTTCGAAAATGAATTATTCAAGGTCGATCTCCTGCTTTCGATTCCGACCGGCGACCGCGCACCCGCATATGGCACAGTCACAAGTATGTCAATAGCCCATTCTACCCTGTCGGACCGGGTTGCGTCCTGGGAAGGGGCGGGGCCGCTAAGTTACGTCTGATTCGTGATTTTGCTGGTCGTTGTCTCGGCAGGCCGGCCGCCATCGGGCCGGTAGGTTCTTGTGACCGGGGCACGGGCCCCGGCGCGGGCTATTTCAGATCGCGGGCAACCAGAAAGGTTTCGGAGGACTTGTCCCGCGACGCCTTCGGCTTACGCTCGACCACCCGCTTGAAGTGCTGCTTGAAGGTTTCCACGATCTGCGAAAAGCCGGTTCCGTGGAATGCCTTGACGATCAGCGCCCCGTTGGGCTTGAGGTGAGCGAGGGAAAACTCCATCGCCAGCTCGCACACGTGCTGGATGCGCGCGGCGTCGGCGATACCCACGCCAGATAGGTTGGGGGCCATGTCGGAAATTACAAGGTCCACCGCGCGCGATCCGACCATGTCTTCCAACTGTTTCAAAATGTCATCTTCGCGGAAGTCGCCCTGGATGAATTCGACGCCCGCCACGGGCTCCATGGGCAGCATGTCCAGGGCGATGATGCGCCCGTCCACCACCCCGCCCGGCCCCGCCAGGCGCTCACGCGCCACCTGCGACCAGCTGCCGGGGGCCGAGCCGAGGTCGACGACCAGGTCGCCGCGGCGCAGCAGTTTCTCGGTGTCGAGAATCTCGATCAGCTTGAAGGCGGCGCGGGCCCGGTAGCCCTTCTGTTGCGCCATCTTCACATAGGGATCGTTGATGTGCTGGTGAATCCAGTCTTTGGAGAATTTATTCTTGGCCATTACCGTACAATTCCACGCATGCCTATATTAGAACTTACCTCTCGTGAGCGCAGCGACCTTCGGTCCGCCGCTCACCCTCTGCGCCCCGTCGTCCTGATCGGCGACAATGGCCTGACCGAAGCCGTGCTCAAGGAAATCGACCTGGCACTCACTTCCCACGGCCTGATCAAGGTCCGGGCCGGCGGCGACGATCGCGAGGCCCGCGAGGCCATGCTGTCGACGATCTGCGACACCCTGTCCTGCGCCCCGGTGCACCACCTGGGCAAGACCCTGATCCTGTTCCGCCCGCTGGCCGGCAACATCAAGCCGCCGGTGCTGGCCGCCCTTGAGCCGGAACGCCCCGCCAAGCGCCGCGCCTCCGAGCCGCATACGCCCAAGAAGCTGGCCGCCGAAGGCAAGACCCTGGCCAAGCGTCCGCGCCGTTCCGAGACGGAAGAGCCCAAGCCGAAGACGCGCTTCGTGCCGCAGGACCAGCTCAACAAGAACGGCAAGCCGATGCGTCCCGGCACCAAGAAAACCACTTCCGGCAGCCACGGCATCCCGCGCCGCGCCGGCAGCGCACTGAGCCTGCGGGCCGGGGCACGCAGCGGCACCAGCCGCAAGTCGTCGCCCAAGCGATAGTACCGCCAGGCACAAAAACGGGCGCTTTACGCGCCCGGTCCACCATAGTGTTCCGCAATCTTGCCGCGGGAATCCTTCCGGATGCCCGGTTCGGTCTATGGTGTTTTGCTGATTTTACCGCTTAGGGCAAGCGTTAGATGTAACGCACGCCCAGGACTTCATACTCGCGAACGCCAGCCGGGGCCTTGACCTCGACCACGTCGCCTTCGCTCTTGCCGATCAGCGCGCGGGCCACCGGGCTCGACACGGAGATCAGGTTTGCCTTGATATCGGCTTCGACGTCGCCGACGATCTGGTACGTCACGCGATCACCCGAATCCAGGTCCTCGATGTCGACGGTGGCGCCGAACACGGCACGACCTTCGGCCTCGAGCGAGCTCGGATCGATCAGGTGGGCATTGGAAAGCGTGCCCTCGAGCTCGGCGATCCGGCCCTCGATGAAACCCTGGCGCTCGCGAGCCGCGTCATACTCGGCGTTCTCCGACAGATCGCCCTGCGCGCGCGCTTCGGCGATAGCGTTGATGACGGCGGGACGTTCCACGGTTTTCAGCCGCTGGAGCTCTTCTTGCAAGCGCTCGGCCCCGCGCACGGTCAAAGGAATGGCAGACATGTCGTTTCCCAAACAAAAGTAGAAAACGCCCCCGACGGAGCGTTCTCGGTGTGAAGGTCCTGGACCTGACGCATGGGCGCCGTCGGAAGCGGAATCGGACGGGCAACGTCTTGAGCGGAACGGCCAGGGGCGGGCAAGGCTGAACCCGATGGATCCCCCGCTGCCCGCTCGGGCCGGCCCGCCGGACGAATGCGGCAAGCTGCGACCAAAACAAAACCCCGGCTCGGGTCGGAACCGGGGCAATCAAGGTCATATTGTGGTCAAAGTCCACGGGAATTGCAAGCCACCGGAGAAAACGGCGTTTTCGGCGTATTTCGGCGCTGTAACCCGCTAAAACCCGTCGTTTCCCGGATCGGCGCCGGCGTTGCGTAAAAGATACTCAACAGTAGGGACAAACCCGGCCGCCGCGGGGTTTATGTAAAAACGCCATGTTGTATTCAATAAAAAAGGTATAACCGACAAACTGGCCCATTAATAACAATTAAATACATGCCGGTATTCGCCGGCATTTTCCTGTTTTAAGCGAAGGGATACGCGGGTCTGCCGTTTCGGCCACGCGTAAAGCGATTGATTGTGCGTGTTGCAGGTTGGGCGGACGCATCGCAGTCATCCGGGCGCGACGTTCGTCCCTCTATCGCAGCGCTGGCGTGCAAAGGATCCGCGCCTGCGGTGGAGCGCGTTCAAGAACGGGAGCTCCCATGCTGGAAAAACTGAAAGTCCGTACGGGCATGATGCTGGTGCTGGCCTGCTTTGTGATTACCCTGGCGCTGGCTTGCGGCTTGAGCTGGATGAATGCCGAAAACAGCGTGCGGGAAATCGAGGACCTGAATAATGTGGCCGTGCACCAGGTCGATCCGCTTTATGAATCGAACGCCGCGTTGCTGCGCACCCGGCTGTCGCTGGCCGCGAGCATCGCCGATCTGCAGGCCGGCGCCAACGACCAGGCGGCCAGCGCGGAAGCCGCCGCCGCCGAGCAGCTGAAACTGGCGCGCGAGCGCTTCGACCGCTATATGGCGGTGCCCAAGAGCGAGCGCGGCCAGGAGCTGGCGCTGGTCCTGCAGGGCCGCTTCAACGCCTACGCCGCCGGGCTGGACGAACTGGACGCCGCGCTCAAGGAGCGCTCGGTCGCGCGCTACCAGCAAAACGAAGCGCGCGTGCGCCAGGCCGACGCCGATTTCGCCAAGGACATGCAGGTGTTCCTGGCGCGGGTCCAGGAGCGCAGCGACAGCGTGCTGGACCGCTCTCAGACCACCTATTCGACCGCCCGCATCTCGGCCATCGTGCTGCTGTCGGTGGCGTTGCTGCTGGCGGTGCTGTGCTGGGCCTTCATCCGCCGCGGCGTGCTGCTGCCGCTGCAGGACGCGGGCCGGCATTTCGACCGCATCGCCGCCGGCGACCTGACCCAGCGGGTCGACGCCCGCTCCAGCAACGAGATCGGCACGCTGTTTTCCGCGGTGCGGCGCATGCAGGACGGCCTGACCCGCACGGTGACGACGGTGCGCCAGGGGGTCGAGGAGATCAACGTCGGCGCGGCCGAGATCGCCGCCGGCAACGCCAACCTGTCGACCCGCACCGAGGAGCAGGCGGCCGCGCTCGAAGAGACCGCCTCGACCATGGAAGAACTGGCCGCCACGGTCAAGCAGAACGCCGAGAATGCCGCCCAGGCCAACCAGCTGGCGGCGGTGAGCATGGAGGTGGCGCAGCGCGGCGGCCATACCGTCGGCCAGGTAGTGGCCACCATGCAAGGCATCTCCGACAGTTCGCGGCGCATCGCCGACATCGTCTCGGTGATCGACGGCATCGCCTTCCAGACCAATATCCTGGCGCTGAACGCCGCCGTGGAGGCGGCCCGCGCCGGCGAACAGGGCAAGGGCTTCGCCGTGGTGGCGGGCGAGGTGCGCACCCTGGCGCAACGCGCGGCGCAGGCGGCCAAGGAGATCAAGGCGCTGATCGAGACCTCGGTCGAAACCGTGGCGGCCGGCTCGTCCCAGGTGTCGGCGGCCGGCCAGACCATGGAGGAAATCGTGGTCTCGGTGCAGCGGGTGGCCGACATCATGGGCGAGATCTCGGCGGCCTCGGCCCAGCAGGCCGGCGGCATTGACCAGGTCAGCCTGGCGGTCTCGCAGATGGATGAGGTGACGCAGCAGAACGCCGCGCTGGTGGAAGAGGCCTCGGCCGCCGCCTCGGCGATGGAAGACCAGGCGCGGCGCCTGGCGGAAGCGACCGCGGTTTTCAAGACCCAGTCGGGCCAGGTGATCGAGGTGGCGCCGGTGCAGGTCGGCGGCAGGACGCAAGCGTCGCGCCTGTCGCGCTCCTGAGCGAGGTGGCGCGGCCGCGGCCGATCACAGCCGGTCGCGGCTCCGCCCCGCCCTACTTCTTGCGGCGCAGCAACGCGTACAGGATGATCGCGCCGAAGGTCGCGGTACCGATGCCGCCCAGCGTGAAATTGCCCAGCTTGACGGTGAAGTCGCCCGCGCCCAGCACCAGCGTGACCGCGGCCACGATCAGGTTGCGGTTGTCGCTGAAATCGACCTGGTTCACCACCCAGATGCGGGCCCCGGCAATGGCGATCAGGCCGAACACCACCACCGACATGCCGCCGAGCACGGGCCCGGGAATGGTCTGGATCAGGGCGCCGAACTTGGGCGAGAAGCCCAGCACGATGGCGATCAGCGCGGCGATCACGAACACCAGCGTCGAATAGATGCGGGTCACCGCCATCACGCCGATGTTCTCGGCGTAGGTGGTGACGCCGGTGCCGCCGACGGCGCCCGAGACCATGGTCGCCACGCCGTCGCCGACGAAGGCGCGGCCCAGATAGCGGTCCAGGTCCTGGCCGGTCATGGCGCTGACCGCCTTGACGTGGCCCAGGTTCTCGGCGACCAGGATGATGGCCACCGGCACGATCAGGCCCATGGCCTCGGCCTTGAAGACCGGCGCGGCGAAGTGCGGCAGGCCGAACCAGGCGGCGGCCGACACGGCCGAGAAATCGATCGGCTTGCCCAGGTTCAGGCCGTTGGCGAAGATCGCGTAGACCACGCAGGCCAGGATCAGGCCGACCAGGATCAGGAGGCGCTGCACCATGCCCTTGGTGTAGACGGCGATGCCGCCCACGCACAGGATGGTGACGATCGCCATGGCGCTGTCGAAGCCCGAGGCGCCCATGGCGCCCTTGGCGGCGATCGGGGCCAGGTTCAGGCCGATCACCGCGACCACCGCGCCGGTCACGACCGGCGGCATCAGGGTGTCGATCCAGTTGGCGCCGCCGCCGGCGCGGCCGTTGGCGATCCAGACCAGGACGCCGATCAGCGTGTAGGCCAGGCCGCAGGCGATGATGGCGCCCAGCGCCACGCCGATATTGGCGTTGGCGCCGCCGCCGGCATAGCCGGTGACGGCGATGACGCCGCCGATGAAGGCGAAGCTGGACCCCAGGTAGCTGGGCACGCGGCCGCCGACGAACAGGAAGAAGATCAGGGTGCCGATGCCCGACATCAGGATGGCGACGTTGGGATCGAAGCCCATCAGCAGCGGCGCCAGCACGGTGGAGCCGAACATCGCCACCACGTGCTGGGCGCCCATGGCCACGTTCTTGGGCCAGGACAGCCGTTCATCGGGGGCGATGATGACGCCGGGCTGGGCGTCGTCCGCCAGGCGCCAGCGCGGAAAATAGGTCTTGGACATGGATTCCCCGGGAGTGATTGGTGTGAGCGGGCGCCAGTGTAAAGGGGGCCGGGAACGGGCGGCAACTTAAGTTCCCCGGCCAGATGCCGTATTAGTGGAAACCCCAGTCAATCCTTCTGCCCCGGAGACTTCCATGGCCATCGATTCCATCAGCGGCACCTCGCGCATCGGCAGCATGGCGGACCTGTGGGCCCAGAAGATCCAGGCCAACAAGGAAGCCAAGGACGCCAAGGCCGGCGATCCGGGCGTCAGCGTCACGCCCGACGGCAAGATCCGCGTCAACAGCGCCGGCGCCGCGAAGGTGGGCCAGACCCAGGAAACCGAATCGTCCGAAAACGACGACTATTACACCCAGGTGATCAAGGAACTGCAACGCCAGCTCAAGCGCGTCATGGAGCAGATCGCACGCGTGCGCGACAGCAATGCGTCGGCGGAACAGAAAGCCACCCAGATGCAGGCGTTGAACGGACAGGCGCAGCAGATCATGGGCCAGATCCAGAAGGTGATGACCGAGAAGATCAAGGCGATGGCCAAGGCCACCGGCGGCGTCTCGGCCACGGCCTAGCTTTCTTCCCGCGGGTTCTCCCGAATGCCCGCCACACTGATGGCGCGCATCAAAATTTGTGATTGGACTGGCGGCGCATGCAGCCGCTAAGGTCTCCGGACAAATCAAAAAACCACGGAGACAAACCATGCATGCAATGCGCACAGCCCTTGCAGGGGCGCTGCTGGCCGCCTGCGCCGCCCCCGCCCTGGCGGGCACCGTCACGGTGATCACGTCGTTCCCGAAAGATTTGACCCAGGCCTACAAGACCGCGTTCGAGAAGGCCAACCCCGGCATCACGCTGGAAATCCTCAACAAGAACACCGTGTCCGGCATCGCCTACGTGCGCGAGACGCCGGCCGGGCAGCGTCCGGAAGTGTTCTGGGCCAGCGCGCCGGACGCCTTCGAGGTGCTGGGCCGCGACAAGCTGCTGGCCAAGTCGGCGGACGTCGCCAACAAGGACGTGCCGGACAAGATCGGCAACTACCCCATCAACGACCCGGGCGGCATGTACCTGGGCCAGGCGCTGGCCGGCTACGGCATCGTCTACAACACGCGCTACATCGCGGCGCACAAGATCCCTGCGCCGGTCGAATGGAAAGACCTGCTGGCGCCGCACTGGTTCGGCCACGTCGGCATCACCTCGCCGTCGCGCTCGGGCACCATGCACCTGACGGTCGAGACCATCCTGCAGGGCGAAGGCTGGGACGACGGCTGGAACACGCTGCTGCGCATGTCGGGCAACAGCAGCGCCGTCACCGAGCGTTCGTTCGGCGTGCCGGACGGCGTCAACAACGGCCAGTTCGGCGCGGGTCCGGTGATCGACTTCTTCGGCCTGTCGAGCAAGTACTCGAAGTTCCCGGTGGAATTCGTCTATCCCTCCGAGACCGCCATCGTGCCGGCCAACATCGCGCTGATCGACGGCGCCAAGAACACCGAGGAAGGCAAGAAGTTCATCGCCTTCACACTCAGCCAGGCGGGCCAGGAACTGCTGCTGGAGCCGAAGATCTCGCGCCTGCCGGTGCTGCCGTATTCGGCGCTGGGCGGCAAGGTGCCGCAGGGTTATCCGGATCCCGCCGAGATCGCGCGCCGCAGCAAGGTGCAGTTCAACGCCGACCTGTCGCAGACGCGCTATTACGTGGTGCAGTCGCTGTACGACCAGACCGTCACGTTCCGCCTGAAGGAACTGCAGGCGGCGACCAAGGCGATCTACGACGCCGAGGCCAAGCTCGGCGACAAGGGCAAGAGCGGCAAGCCGGCCGAACTGCTGGCGCAGGCCCGCAAGCTGGCCTGGGCGCCGCTGGTGGACGGCAAGCAGGCCGCCGATCCCGAGTTCCTGAAGATCTTCAGCGGCAACAAGAAGGACGCCGCGGTCAACCAGCAGATCACCAAGCTGGAAGGCGAATGGAACGGCACGGCCAAGAGCAATTATGAGCAGGCCGTGAAGCTGGCGCGGGAAGCCGCGGCGCTCTGAGCCCGGCTCGCGCCGGACGGGGGGCTCGCCCCGTCCGGCCGCCGCCCCGCCGCGGGCGGCCTGTCTTGAACCATTACGGGAATCTCGATGAATCTTCCGGGCCATTCACGCCTGCCCGCCGGCCCCGTGCTGGCCGCGCTCCTGGTGCTGGGTTTCCTGGCGCTGTTCCTGGCCGTGCCGGTGGGCACGGTGTTCTACAGCGCCTTCGTCAACGCCGACGGCGGGTTCACCATCGGCCACTTCGGCGCCTTCTTCAACCAGCCGCTGATGCTGGAGGCGTTCTTCAACAGCCTCTACGTGGCCGGCTGGTCGGCGCTGCTAGCCTCGCTGATCGCGGTGCCGCTGGCGTACTTCACGGTGCGCTTCGACTTCCGCGGCGCGCTCATCATCCAGACGCTGGGCGTGCTGCCGCTGATCATGCCGCCCTTCGTCGGCGCGGTGGCGATGCAGCTCATCTTCGGCCGCTCGGGCAGCGTCAACCTGCTGCTGAACGACTGGTTCGGCTTCACCATCCCGTTCATGGAAGGCCTGAACGGCGTCATCTTCGTCGAGGCGCTGCACTACTTCCCGTTCATCCTGATGAACCTGGTGGTGGCCCTGCGCAACATCGACGGCGCCATGGAAGAAGCTGCCTTCAATCTGGGCGCGCGCGGCTTCCGGCTGTTCCGCCGCGTGATCTTCCCGCTGGCGCTGCCGGGCTACGTGGCCGGGACCTCGCTGGTGTTCGTCAAGGTGTTCGACGATCTCGGCACGCCGCTGGTGCTGGGCACCACCAACATGCTGGCGCCGCAGGCCTATCTGCGCATCACGCAGGTGGGGCTGGAGGATCCGCTGGGCTACGTCATCAGCGTCATCATGATCGCCTTCTCGATCCTGGCGCTGTGGCTGTCGGCGCGGGTGCTCAAGGGCCGCGACTATTCCACGCTGCAAAAGGGCGGCAACTCGATCCAGAAGCGCAAGCTGCGGCCGGCGGAAAGCGTGCTGGCCTATGGCTGGATCATCCTGGTGCTGCTGCTGGTGCTGTCGCCGCACATGGGCGTGCTGCTGCTGTCGCTGGCCAGCGTCTGGAGCTTCGCGCCGCTGCCGGACGGCTACACGCTGGCGCACTACAGCGCGGTGTTCAGCGAGTCGCAGGGCATGATCGCCAACACCCTGCTCTATTGCGGCCTGGCGGCGGGCGTGGACGTGATCCTGGGCACCGCCATCGCCTACCTGATGCTGCGCACCCGGCTGCCGGCTCGCCAGTGGCTGGACTTCCTGGCCTCGGCGGCGCTGGCGATCCCGGGCATCGTGCTGGCGATCGGATTGCTGCGCACGTTCCGCGGGGTGGAAATCCCGGGCACCGGCACGCTGCTGACCTCGTCGTGGATCATCATCATGATCGCGTACTCGGTGCGGCGGCTGCCCTACGCGCTGCGCTCGTGCGTGGCCGCGTTGCAGCAGATCAACGTATCGCTGGAGGAAGCGGCGCAGTCGCTGGGCGCGACGCGCATGCGCACCATCCGGCGGGTGGTGGTGCCGCTGATGGCCGGCGGCATGCTGGCCGGCTTCGTGACCAGCTTCGTGACGGCGGCGGTGGAGCTGTCGGCCACCATCATGCTGGTCACCAAGGACAGCCAGGCGCCGATGAGCTATGGCATCTATCTGTACATGCAGAGCGCGGCGGGCCGGGGTCCGGGCGCGGCGCTGGGCGTGCTGGCGGTGGCCGCGGTCGCCATCGGCACCTATGTCTCGCACCTGCTGGTCGAACGGGCCCAGTCGCGCCAGCGGCCGGCGCGCCACGACGAGACGGCCTGAATCAAGGGGAATCGACATGAAGAAAGTCAGCGTTGAATGCCGCAACATCCGGCTGTCGTATGGCAAGACGGAAGTGCTCAAGGACGTCAACATCAACATCGAACCGGGCGAGTTCTTCGCCCTGCTGGGGCCGTCGGGTTCGGGCAAGTCCACCCTGCTGCGCCTGATCGCGGGCTTCAACCGGCAGGACGCCGGCCAGTTGCTGGTGGACGGCAAGGACATCAGCGCCATTGCGCCATGGAACCGCAACATCGGCATGGTGTTCCAGAACTACGCGCTGTGGCCGCACATGACGGTGTGGGACAACGTCGCGTTCGGGCTGGTCGAACGCAAGCTGCCGCGCGAGCAGATCCGCGCCAAGGTCGAGGCCGCGCTGGAACTGGTGGGCCTGTCGCAATATGGCCGCCGCCGTCCCAACCAGCTGTCCGGCGGACAGCAGCAGCGCGTGGCGCTGGCGCGCACCATCGTGATCGAGCCGCAGGTGCTGCTGCTGGACGAACCGCTGTCCAACCTGGACAAGAAGCTGCGCGTGCAGATGCGCCAGGACCTGCTGAGCCTGCAGCGGCGGCTGGGCATCACCACCATCTTCGTCACCCATGACCAGGAAGAGGCCATGACCACCGCCGACCGCATGGCGGTGCTGGATCATGGCGTGGTGCAGCAGATCGGCGCGCCCAGCACGCTGTTCGACTACCCGGTGAACCGCTTCGTGGCCAACTTCGTCGGCACCATGAACGTGCTGGAGGGCGAGGTGCGCGAGCGCACCAGCGGCAGCGTGGTGCTGGCGGTGGAAGGCGTGGGCGACCTGCACCTGCCGCTGGCGGCCGAGGCGCCGGCGGCGCAGCGGCTGGCGGCGAGCTTCCGGCCGCACACGGTGCAGATCGAGATGGCCGACGGGCTGGGCGATGCGCGCTACGTGTGGCTGCCGGGCGTGGTGGAAAGCAGCGAGTTCCTGGGCGAATTCACCCGCTACCAGGTGCAGATCGGCGAGCAGCGCCTGACGGCCGACCAGTCGCACCTGGCGGGGCTGTCGCCGTTCCCGGTGGGCGCCCCGGTGTCGATCGGGCTGGAGCCGACCCAGGTGCGGCTGCTTGCCGCCTGAGCCGGCTTCCCCTACAAAGGCGGCATGGAAATCTATCAGATCCGCGCCTTCGTCACGGTTGCCCGCCTGGGCAACCTGACGCGGGCCGCCGAAGCGCTGTCGCTCACCCAGCCAGCCGTCACCGCGCAGATCAAGGCGCTGGAGCAGAGCCTGGGCGTGGCGCTGTTCGACCGCAGCGGCGGACGGCTGGCGCTGGCCAAGGCCGGCGAGATGCTGCTGCCCACCGCCGAATCACTGCTGGTGCTGGGCGCGCAATTCAAGTCCGAGGCGCAGCAGCTGCAGGGCAGCCTGCAAGGCGTGGTGGAGCTGGGCCTGCCCAGCGAAAAGCCCGACTTCCTGCGCCTGGGCGAACTGGCCGCGGCCATCACGCAGCGGCTGCCGCTGATCGAATTGAAGACGCAGATCCAGCCCACCGTGGTGCTGGCCGAGCAGGTCAGCACCGGCCGGCTGCCGGCGGCGCTGACCATCGCCGCGCACCCGCCGCGCGGCGTGCTGTGGCTGCCGCTGCGCAGCGTGCGCTACCGCATCGCCTTGCCGACCGAACACGCCGCGGTGCTCAAGCGCGGCGGCTGGCGCGAGGTGGCGCAATTGCCGTGGCTGGACGGGCCGGCCGGCAGCCATACCCACCTGCTGCTGCGCGACATGTTCGAACGCCACGGGCTGTCGCCGCGCATCGCCATGCAGAACGACGATCAGGCCAACCTGGAGGCGCTGGTGCGGGCCGGCGCCGGCTGCGCGCTGCTGCGCGAGGAGACCGCGCTGGCCGGCGCGGCCTCGGGCGACTTCATGGTGTGGGGCCAGGCGCGGGCCGACGCCATGCTGGGTTTCATCCTGCCTTATGAACGCGCTAGCGAGCCCGCGCTGGTCGCGTTAAGCTCGATCATTCAAGCCATCTGGAAGCCGCGCGCGCCAGTCGCGCCCGAGCCCCTCTGAGCCGGCCGGCCCGCCGCCCGCGCCCTTCCCTACCGTATCGACACCGCAATGACTGAAATCTGGTTCATCCGCCACGGCGAAACCGACTGGAACCGCCAGCGCCGACTGCAAGGCTGGCAAGACATCCCCCTGAACGAATTCGGCCGCAACCAGGCCGGCCTGCTGGCCTCGCGCCTGCGCGAAGACGCCCGCAGCACGCCGATCGATGCGATCTACAGCAGCGACCTGCAACGCGCCCACGCCACGGCCACGCCAGTGTCCGAACAGCTGGACCTGCGCGTGCGGGTCGAACCCGGCATCCGCGAGCGCGGCTTCGGCGTGCTCGAAGGGCTGGACCTGGAACGCATCGACGTGCTGGCGCCGGAAGCCGCGGCCGCCTGGCGCAGCCGCGATCCGCTGCGCGCGCTGGACGGCGGCGAGACGCTGGGCCAGTTCCAGTCGCGCGTCATTTCGACGGTCGACGACGTGGCCAGCCGCCATGACGGCGAACGCATCCTGATGTTCACCCACGGCGGCGTGCTGGACATCATCTGGCGCCACGCCAGCGGCGTGCCGCTGAACGCGCCGCGCGACGCGGCGCTGCTGAACGTCAGCATCAACCGCGTTGGCGTGCGCGGCCGCCAATGGGAAGTGCTGCATTGGGGCGACGTGGGCCATGTGGCCACGGAAGTGGGCGACGACGTGGTGCCGTGACGGCCGGCGCCGGGCCTGCGTCCGGCACGCCCGCCCACCCCGGCGGCTGCATGATCGCCGGCTCAGCCGGCCTTGTCCGCCTTGCGCGGCTTGCGCGGCGCGTTGCGCGCCAGCCGGTCGTAGACCGCGTTGGGCAGCAGCCGCATCAGTTTCGCCACCACGCCCATCTGCCACGGGATCACCGTGTATGACGTGCCGCGGCCGATCGCCGCGTGGGCGCGCTGCGCGAACTTGTCGGCGTCCATCAGGAACGGCATCTTGTACGGGTTATGGGCCGTCATCGCGGTCCTGATATAGCCTGGCGCAATGGTGACGACACGGATGCCGTCGCCCCACAGCTCCAATCGCAGGCTCTCGCAGTAGGTCACCACCGCCGACTTGGACGCGCTGTAGGCGCCCGCGCCCGGCAGGCCGCGCACGCCGGCGACACTGGCGATCCCCACCAGCCTGCCGCCCCCCGCCGCGCGCATCGGTTCGACGAAGGGCTCGAAGGTCGCCACGGTCGCCAGGAGGTTGGTGTCG
The DNA here is from genome assembly GCF_001299375.1 of Achromobacter sp. 2789STDY5608621. Classification (NCBI taxonomy): domain Bacteria; kingdom Pseudomonadati; phylum Pseudomonadota; class Betaproteobacteria; order Burkholderiales; family Alcaligenaceae; genus Achromobacter; species Achromobacter sp. 2789STDY5608621. The sequence goes on from NZ_CYTU01000034.1 coordinate 62,906, forward strand.
ACGATGGCCTTGAAGACCTCGTAGTCCTCGTGGTGCCCGGTCAAGGTGCCGGCGCTGATGCCGGCGCTGGCGATGACCACGTCCACCCGCCCCTGGCAGAACGCGATGAAGTCCTGCGCGGCCGCGTGCAGCGCCTGGCGGTCGCAGACGTCCACGGCATAACAGCGATGCTGGCCGGGCAGGCTGTCGGCCAGTTCCCGCAGCGCGTCTTCGCGCCGGCCCAGCAGGCCAAGCGTGGCGCCGCTGGCGGCGTAACGCTGCGCCAGCGCGCGGCCCAGGCCGCTGCTGGCGCCGGTGATGAAGACTCTGTCCATGCTCGCCCCGGGTCGGATGAAAAAAGGCGGAGCCTCTCTGAAGAGAGGCTCCGCCCGCTATGCTACAGGAACGCCGGCGCCGGGGTTTACAGGAAGATCAGCGCGAAGATCGCCGCCACCAGCGCCCATTTGGACAGGTAGTACAGCGGCTTGCTCTTTTTCTTGAGCGCCTTGCCGAAGCGGCGCACGGCATACACCGCGCCGAAGATGCGGTTGATGCCGCCGGTGGCGTCGCCTTCCTGGTTGGGCGCGGCGGCCGCGCGCAACAGGAAGCCGCCGACCACGCGGTTGAACGCCCGGGCCCAGCGGTAACGCATGGGCCGCTCGACGTCCGCGAACAGGATGATCCGGTTCTGGTCGGTCTTGTTTTCGGCGTAATGGATGAAGGTCTCGTCGAACACGACCGCCTCGCCGTCGCGCCAGTAGTATTCCTGGCCGTCGACGTTGATGTAGCAGTCGGGGCTGTTCGGCGTGATCAGGCCCATGTGAAAGCGCAGCGAACCGGCATACGGATCCCGGTGGCGCGGCAGGCGGCTGCCCGGCGGCAGCGAAGCGAACATCGCGGCCTTGATGGTCGGAATGCCCGCCAGCAGCTTGGTCGTGACCGGACAGAGGGCCTCGGCCGACGGATGGTCGGCGTCGTACCACTTCAGGTAGAAGCGCTTCCAGCCCGTCTTGAAGAACGAGTTGAAGCCCGCGTCGTTGTACTTGTCCGAGGCCTTGATGTGACCGTCACCATACAGGTTGACGGCCTCGGCCCGGATTTCCTCGCAGCGGTCCAGCAAGACCTTCAGCTCCGGGAACTGGTCCAGATCGAGATAGGGCTTGTTGGGCACGCTGGAGAATGCGTACATGAAACAGTTCAGCGGCGCCGTGAAGGTGGAATGATCCAACGCCTGCCGCGAGAACTTGTGTCGGACGCGGCCACGGTAGTGAACTACCGTGGCGCATACGATAAACAACGCCAGAATGAACCACTTCATTCTTTTGCCTCACTTCACTTGCGGCGCGCCCTCTGCGCGCCCAAGCGCTATTTGTCCAACAAGGACGCGTGAAGTTCCTGCAACGGATACACCTGCAGGCCCAGACCCTGACGCAGATATTGCATGCCCTCGACGGCCGCGCGAGCGCCGGCGATGGTGGTGAAGAACGTGACGCGGGCCGCCAGCGACTGCGTCCGGATGGTGCGCGAGTCGACGATGGCGTTGCGACGCTCTTCGACGGTGTTGATGACCAGCGAGATCTCGCCGTTCTTGACCATGTCGACGATGTGCGGACGGCCTTCGGTGACCTTGTTGACCCGCTGCACCGGAATGCCGGCCGCTTCGATCTCGGCGGCCGTGCCGCGCGTGGCCACCAGCTTGAAGCCCAGGGCATGCAGGCCGCGCGCCACTTCCACGGCGCGGGGCTTGTCCTGGTTCTTCACGCTGATGAACACCGTGCCGGATTCCGGCAGGCGCACGCCAGCGGCCAGCTGCGACTTGACGAAGGCTTCGCCGAAGCTGGTGCCCACGCCCATGACTTCACCGGTCGACTTCATTTCCGGGCCGAGGATGGTGTCCACGCCCGGGAACTTCACGAACGGGAACACGGCTTCCTTGACCGAGAAGTAAGGCGGCACGACTTCCTTGGTGATGCCCTGGGCCGCCAGCGTCTGGCCGGCCATGGCGCGCGCGGCGATCTTGGCCAGTTGCAGGCCGGTGGCCTTGGACACGTAGGGCACCGTGCGCGAGGCGCGCGGGTTCACTTCCAGCACGTAGACGTCGCCGCCCTGGATGGCGAACTGCACGTTCATCAGGCCGCTGACGTTCAGGGCCTTGGCCATCATGCCGGTCTGGCGCTTGATCTCGGCGATGACGTCGGCCGACAGCGAGTAAGGCGGCAGGCTGCAGGCGGAGTCGCCCGAGTGCACGCCGGCCTGCTCGATGTGTTCCATGACGCCGCCGATGAAGACGGTTTCGCCGTCGGCCAGGCAGTCCACGTCCACTTCGGTGGCGTTGTTCAGGAAGCGGTCCAGCAGCACGGGCGAGTCATTGCTGACCTTCACGGCTTCGCGCATGTAGCGCTCGAGGTCCTGCTGCTCGTGCACGATTTCCATCGCGCGGCCGCCCAGCACGTAGCTGGGACGCACCACCAGCGGGTAGCCGATCTCGGTGGCGTGAGCCAGGGCCTCGGCTTCGGTGCGGGCCGTGCGGTTGGGCGGCTGGCGCAGGCCGAGCTTGTTCAGCAGCTTCTGGAAGCGCTCGCGGTCTTCGGCGATGTCGATGGATTCCGGGCTGGTGCCGATGATCGGCACGCCGTTGGCTTCCAGCGCGCGCGCCAGCTTCAGCGGGGTCTGGCCGCCGTACTGGACGATCATGCCGACCGGGTTTTCCTTGTGGACGATTTCCAGCACGTCCTCGAGCGTCAGCGGCTCGAAGTACAGGCGATCGGACGTGTCGTAGTCGGTGGAGACGGTTTCCGGGTTGCAGTTGACCATGATGGTCTCGTACCCGTCGTCACGCAGCGCCAGCGCGGCATGCACGCAGCAGTAGTCGAACTCGATGCCCTGGCCGATGCGGTTCGGGCCACCGCCCAGCACCACGATCTTCTTGCGGTCGGTGGGCGCGGCTTCGCACTCTTCCTCGTAGGTCGAGTACATGTAGGCCGTGCGGGTGGCGAATTCGGCGGCGCAGGTGTCGACGCGCTTGTAGACCGGGCGCACGTTCAGCTGGTGACGCAGCTTGCGCACTTCCGATTCCACGGTGTCCAGCAGGAAGGCCAGGCGGCGGTCGGAGAAACCGCGGCGCTTCAGTTCCCACAGGGTGGCGTAGTCCAGGTCGGACAGCGTCTTCTGTTCGAGCGCCAGCTCGATGTCGACGATTTCCTTGATCTGCGACAGGAACCACGGGTCGATGTGCGTGATGTTGTGCACTTCGTCCAGCGTGAAGCCTTGCGCGAAGGCGTCGCCCACGTACCAGATGCGTTCCGGACCGGGTTCGCCCAGCTCGACCTGCAGCTTTTCGCGGTCGGTGGTCTTCTGGTTCAGGCCGTCTACGCCGACTTCCAGGCCGCGCAGCGCCTTCTGGAACGATTCCTGGAAGGTACGGCCGATGGCCATGACTTCACCCACGGACTTCATCTGGGTGGTCAGGCGCGCGTCGGCGGTGGGGAATTTCTCGAAGGCGAAACGCGGCACCTTGGTGACCACGTAGTCGATCGACGGCTCGAACGAGGCGGGCGTGGCGCCGCCGGTGATTTCGTTCTTGAGCTCGTCCAGCGTGTAGCCCACGGCCAGGCGCGCGGCGACCTTGGCGATGGGAAAGCCGGTGGCCTTGGACGCCAGCGCCGACGAACGCGACACGCGCGGGTTCATCTCGATGACGATCATGCGGCCGTTCTCGGGGTTGACCGCGAACTGCACGTTCGAGCCGCCCGTGTCCACGCCGATCTCGCGCAACACCGCGATCGATGCGTTACGCATGATCTGGTATTCCTTGTCGGTCAGCGTCTGGGCCGGCGCCACGGTGATCGAGTCACCGGTGTGCACGCCCATGGGGTCCAGGTTCTCGATGGAGCAGACGATGATGCAGTTGTCCGCCTTGTCGCGGACCACTTCCATCTCGAATTCCTTCCAGCCCAGCAGCGACTCTTCGATCAGCAGCTCGCTGGTGGGCGAGGCTTCCAGGCCGCGGCGGCAGATGGTTTCGAACTCTTCGGCGTTGTAGGCGATGCCGCCGCCCGAGCCACCCATGGTGAAGCTGGGGCGGATCACGGCGGGGAAGCCCGAGGTGCCGACTTCCGTGGCGATGCGGC
>NZ_CYTU01000035.1:0-66876 GCF_001299375.1 Achromobacter sp. 2789STDY5608621
GGGGCGGGCGCCCCCGCCCAGAGCGCGCTGCCCCGCCGCATCATTCCCTGCCTTGACGTCACCGCCGGCCGGGTCGTCAAGGGTGTCAACTTCGTCAACCTCGCCGATGCCGGCGATCCCGTCGAGATCGCCCGCCGCTACAACGAGCAGGGCGCCGACGAGCTCACCTTCCTGGACATCACCGCCACCAGCGATGGCCGCGACCTGATCCTGCCCATCATCGAGCAGGTCGCCTCGCAGGTCTTCATCCCCCTGACGGTGGGCGGCGGCGTGCGCCAGGTGTCGGACATCCAGCGCCTGCTCAACGCCGGCGCCGACAAGATCAGCATCAACAGCGCCGCCGTGGCCAATCCGGAACTGGTGCGCGCGGCCTCTGACTACCACGGCTCGCAATGCGTGGTGGTGGCGATCGACGCGCGCCGGGTCTCGGCCGCGGGCGAACCGCCGCGCTGGGAAGTCTTCACCCATGGCGGCCGCAAGGCCACCGGACTGGACGCCGTGGCCTGGGCCCGCCGCATGGCCGCCTACGGCGCCGGCGAGATCCTGCTGACCAGCATGGACCGCGACGGCACCAAGTCGGGCTTCGACCTGGAACTGACCCGCGCCGTGTCCGACGCGGTGCCGGTGCCCGTCATCGCCTCGGGCGGCGTCGGCTCGCTGCAGCATCTGGCCGACGGCGTCACCACGGGCCGCGCCAGCGCGGTGCTGGCCGCCAGTATTTTCCACTTCGGCCAGCACACGGTCGGCGAGTGCAAGCGTTTCATGGCCGAGCAGGGCATTGCAGTGAGGATGTGAAGATGAGCAACGAACCCAGCTGGATGGCCGACGTCGTCTTCGACGAAAACGGCCTGATCCCCGCCATCGCGCAGGACGCCGACAACGGCCAGATCATGATGGTGGCCTGGATGAACCGCGAATCGCTGGCCGAGACCGCCGCCACCGGCCGCGCGGTGTACTGGTCGCGTTCGCGCCAGCGCCTGTGGCGCAAGGGCGAGGAATCCGGCCACGTGCAGCAGGTGCACGAGCTGCGCCTGGACTGCGACGGCGACGTGGTGCTGCTCAAGGTGCACCAGGAAGGCGGCATCGCCTGCCACACCGGCCGCGCCAGCTGCTTCTACCGCCGCCTGGAAGGCCAGACCGACCAGGCCACCTGGGTCACGGTCGACCCGGTGCTGAAAGACCCCGAGCTGATCTACAAATGACCGATTCGCCCCTGACCGCCCACGACATCCTGGCCCGCATCGCCGACACCCTGGAAACCCGCCGCCCCGAAAATGGCGGCGACCCCAAGGCCTCGTACGCGGCCAAGCTGCTGTCCAAAGGCCCCGACGCCTTCCTCAAGAAGATCGGCGAGGAAGCCACCGAACTGGTCATGGCCGCCAAGGATGGCGTGCCCGAGCGCATCGTCAGCGAAACCGCCGACCTGTGGTTTCATTGCCTGGTCGCGCTGACGCACTTCAACCTGCGGCCCGACGACGTGCTGGCCGAACTGGCCCGCCGCGAAGGGCTGTCGGGCCTGGCCGAGAAGGCCAGCCGTCCCCAGGACTGACACGGAACCGCAAAAATGAGCGCCAACTGTATCTTCTGCAAGATCGCCGCCGGCGAGATCCCGTCCAAGAAGGTCTACGAGGACGAGGACTTTGTTGCATTCCACGATATCAACCCGGCCGCGCCGGTGCATTTATTGCTGATCCCTCGACGTCATGTCACATCCATGCAGGATATTACGGCCGAGGACGCAGGTTGGTTGGGTAGAATGATGGCATTGGCGCCGCGGCTTGCCGCTGAAAACGGTTGCACCCCGGGCCCTGATGGCGGGTTTCGCATCATGATCAATTCTGGCGTCGAAGGCGGCCAGGAAGTCCCGCATCTGCATTTCCACATCATCGGCGGTCAGCGACCCTGGAAAGGGCGCATGGCCCCCACTGCGTAATACGGAGAACCATCATGGGTAGCTTTAGCATTTGGCATTGGCTGGTCGTTCTGGTCATTGTGGCGCTGATTTTCGGCACCAAGAAACTGCGCAACATCGGTTCCGACCTGGGCGGCGCCGTCAAGGGCTTCAAGGAAGGCATGAAGGACGCCAACGGCGAGAAGCCGGCCGAGCCCATCGCCCAGCAGCGCGTCGCCGGCGACACCATCGACGTGCAGGCCAAGGAAAAGTCCAACACCTGAGCGCCTGCTCCCCCGGGCCCGGCCTGAACCGGCCGGCCCTAATTGCCTCAATTCCCGAGCGGCCGTCGAATGTTTGATGTCAGCCTCACTGAACTGATGGTGATCGGCGTCGTCGCGCTGATCGTCATCGGCCCCGAACGCCTGCCCAAGGTCGCCCGTACGGTCGGCCACCTGCTGGGCCGCGCGCAGCGTTACGTCAATGACGTGAAATCCGATATCCAGCGCGAGATCGAGCTGGACGAACTGCGCAAATTCAAGAGCGAAATGGAGACCGCGGCACAGGATGTGCACCAGTCCCTGAACGATACCCACAACGCCTTGCAGGAGCCGGTGCAGCAATTCCGCGCCGAGCTCGACGAAGTCGCCCGCGAAGCCAGCGGCAAGCCCGCGCTGACGGCCGGCGCCGAATCCGCCGCCCCCGCCGACCCGCACGCCACGCCCGCCAATACCGCAGGCACCGGCGCCACGCCGGCCTCGTCGGCCGAGCCGCTGATGACGCCGCACGCGGCCCAGCCGGCCGAGCCGCCGCGCATCATCGCGCCGCCCAACCCGAACCTGAGCCTGGACCTGGATCCGCCCGCCGCCGCGCCGGCCGCCCAGCCCGCTCCCGCCCCGCAACCCGCGCCGACCCCGGCGCCCGCGGCCAACGCGCCCGCCGCCAGCGACAACCCGCCGGCCCCCAAGCCCGCCACGCCCCCCGGAACCGCAACGTGACCCAGGACGCCTCCCAAGAAGACGGCCAGCAGGAAAGCTTCATCTCCCACCTGGTCGAACTGCGCACCCGCCTGCTGCGCGCCGTCGGCGCGGTGGTGGTGGTGTTCGTCATCCTGTTCATCTACCCCGGCGCCTCCGCCATCTACGACGTGCTGGCCCAGCCCATGCTGGCCTCGCTGCCGCAGGGCACGCGCATGATCGCCACCGGCGTCATCACGCCCTTCATGGTGCCGGTCAAGGTCACCATGATGGCCGCCTTCATCGTGGCGCTGCCGGTGGTGCTGTACCAGGCCTGGGCCTTCGTCGCGCCCGGCCTGTACAAGCACGAGAAGCGCCTGGCGCTGCCGCTCATCATCTCCAGCACGCTGCTGTTCATCGCGGGCATGGCGTTCTGCTATTTCGTGGTGTTCCGCACGGTCTTCCACTTCATCGCCACCTTCGCGCCGCAATCGATCACGCCGGCGCCGGACATCGAGGCCTACCTGAGCTTCGTCATGACCATGTTCATGGCGTTCGGCATCACCTTCGAGGTGCCGGTGGCCGTGGTGCTGCTGGTGCGCATGGGCGTGGTGGAGCTGTCCAAGCTCAAGAGCGCGCGCGGCTACGTGGTGGTCGGCGCCTTCATCATCGCCGCGGTGGTGACGCCGCCGGACGTGGTCAGCCAGTTCATGCTGGCGGTGCCGCTGTGCCTGCTGTACGAGCTGGGACTGATCTGCGCGCGCATGGTCACGCCCAAGGCCGGGGCCGACGAGGCCGCCAACGACGGCTCGCTGACCGAACGCAACTGAGCGCCGCGCGTTCAAGCGAAGCGGGGGCCGATGGCCCCCGTTTTTTTTGCACAAACGGACGGTTTCCGCTTGTCCCGCGCGGGCTGCAAACTTACATTGCGGCCATGTCGCTCGCCCTACGCCTGCGCACCCTGATGCGGTGGCGCGGCATCAAAAGCCAGAACCAGCTCGCCCGCATCTCCGGCGTGCCGCAGTCCTGCATCCACCGCATCCTCACCCGCGAGGGAGGCTATGCGCCCACCCGCGCCACGCTGCTGCGGCTGGCGCAGGCGCTGGACACGCAGGTGCCCTGGCTGGCCGACGGCATGGTCGTGCAGACCGCCGCCGCGCCCCCGGTCCAGGAAGACACTCAATCCGACGCCTACAGCGCGGAAATCTGCGCGCTGCTGAAGCACCAGCCCGAGGCCATGCGCAAGCGCGTGCTGCAAGTGGTGCGCCTGGTGCTCGATGCCCCTTGCCGTCCGCGCCGCGCTGGCGCATCGCGGCAGTCTCAGGCCCGCCCATAGCGGCATCGACGGCCCGCCCGCCACTTCCGACTCTCGTCCGCGACGGTCGCCTGGCTGTCTCGTCCGCGGTCATCGCCTGGCTGGCGTGTCCCCAGCGACCGCCACGTTATCGCGGCAGCCCCGGGCGCGTGCCCACCATCACCGTCAGCTCGGCCACCTTGCCGCCGCGCAACACGCCCAGCGTCGCGCGCTGTCCCGGCGTCAGTTGCGCGATCTCGGCCAGCAGCCCCGACGTGTCCATCATCGGCTTGCCGTTCACCGTCTGCACGATGTCGCCCACGCGCAGGCCGCCCTTGGCGGCCGGGCCGTCGCGCAGCACGCCGGCGATGATCACGCCGCGGGCATCGCGCTCCAGCTGGAACGCGCGCGCCAGTTCGGCCGTCAGGTCCTGCGGCTCCACGCCCAGCCAGCCGCGCTTGACGCCGCCGGTCTTGACGATCTCGTCCATGACCTTGCGGGCGATGTCGATCGGCGTGGCGAAACCGATGCCCATCGACCCGCCCGACTCGGAATAGATCGCGGTGTTGATGCCCACCAGGTTGCCCTGCGCATCCACCAGCGCGCCGCCCGAGTTGCCCGGATTGATGGCGGCATCGGTCTGGATGAAGTTCTCGTAGGTATTCAGGCCCAGCCCGTTGCGGCCCAGCGCCGACACGATCCCCTGCGTGGTGGTCTGCCCCACGCCGAACGGATTGCCGATCGCCAGCACCACGTCGCCCACCCGCAGGCCGCGGTCCGGCGCCAGCGTGGCCGCCGGCAGGTTGCGCAGGCTGGCCAGCTTCAGCACCGCCAGATCGGTGTCCGGATCGGCGCCCACCACCTTGGCCGTGTCCTTGCGCCCGTCCGCCAGCGCCACCTCGATGGCGTCGGCCGCCTGCACCACGTGATAATTGGTCAGCACATAGCCATCGTGATTGACCACCACGCCCGAGCCCAGGCTGGTGCTGGCCTGGCGCCGGCTCACGCCCGGCACCTGGCCGAACAGCTGGCGCAGGATCGGATCGTCCGGCAGCGGCACCAGCGGCACGTCCACGTGCTTGGTGGTGTAGACATTGACCACCGACGGCGCGGCGCGCGCCACGCCATCGGCATAGGACACCGTCCCCGCCACCGGCCGCGCGGCCACGGCAACCGGTGGCAGCGTCGCCGCAGGCGCGGCGTCCGGCCCGACCAGCCGCAGCAGATCCGGCCGCAAGGTGGTGACGACGAATAGAATACCCAGGCAGACCGTGACGGCCTGAGCGAAGATCAGCCAATATCGGCGCATGTTTCTGATAGGACTAGCAATGAGTAAAGTGGACTCCCACGTCCTGGCCGCCTGGCTGGACGACACCCTGCAAGCCGCCCGTTTCAAGGACTACTGCCCCAACGGGCTGCAGGTGGAAGGCCGATCCGAAGTCGGACACATTATCACCGGTGTCACCGCCAGCGAAGCCCTGTTGCGCATCGCCGTCGAACGCGGCGCCGACGCGGTGCTGGTCCACCACGGCTGGATGTGGCGCAACGAGGACCGCCGCGTCATCGGCACCCGCCGCACCCGCATGGCGCTGGCCCTGAAGAACGACCTCAATCTCTACGCCTACCACCTGCCTCTGGACGCCCATCCCACCCTGGGCAACAACGCCCAGCTGGCCCGCGTCCTCGGCCTGGAACCCGAGCGCCGCGACGATGGCACGCCGCGCACCTGTGGCCCCGACAATCTGGTCTGGCTGGGCACCGCCCCCGACCTGGCCACCGTCGGCCAGCTCGCCGCCCGCATCCAGCAACGCCTGGGCCGCCAGCCCCTGGTCGTCGGCAACCCCGACCAGCCCGTCGCCCGCATCGCCTGGTGCACCGGCGGCGCCCAAGGCATGCTCGCCGACGCCATCGACGCCGGCGCCACCGCCTACATCACCGGCGAAGCCTCCGAATCCACCTTCCACCTCGCCCAGGAAACCGGCGTCGCCTTCCTCGGCGCCGGCCACCACGCCACCGAACGCTACGGCATCCAGGCGCTAGGCCAGGCCGTGGCCGAACGCTTCGGCATCAAGGTGGAATTCGTAGACCTGGACAACCCGGTGTAACCGGCCCCCTCCGCCCCGCAAGCGCGCAGCGCACACCCTCCCACGCCCCCAGAAGCACGTATGCCAAAGCCGGCTGCCCGCGCAGCCGGCTTTGGCGGGCACCACAACCCTCTCCCATGCCCCTTCGGTCCAGCAGCGCATGAAACCTCGAAACCGGTAGCCCGGCGCGGGTGGCGCACAGGCGGGCGCGCCGTCAGATGCGCCCGACGGAAACCGAAGGAGTCGCCGCAGGCGAGGACGAGGTTGAGGACGGGGCAGTCCGGAGCGAACGCTCCGGACCGCAATCGCAGGCGCGCCCGCCTGTGCGCCACCCTCGCCGGGCGGCCTACGAAGCCCGCAACGTCCGCAAACAAACAACCGCTGAACCAATAAAAAAGCGCCCCGCAGGGCGCTCTTCCATTCACCTCAAGGCTGCTTCTTCAACAAATCCCGAATCTCGCGCAACAACGCCACATCCTCGGGCGTGGCAGCAGGCGCGGCGGGCGCCGGCGCTTCCTCGGCCTTGGTCCGCGCCTTGTAGATGGCCTTCACCATCCAGAAGATCACAAACGCCAGCAACACGAAGTTGATGATGATCGTGACGAAATTCCCCCACGCGAAAACGTTCGCCCCCGCCTTGGTCAGATCGGCATACGTCATCGGCCCGTTGTAACCGGCCGGCATCGACAGCACCAGGAACTTGTTCGAAAAATCGACGGAACCGCCAAGCACGAAGTTCACCAGCGGCATGACGATATCCTTGACCAGTGAGTCGACGATTCTGCCGAAAGCCGCCCCAATGATCACACCAACCGCCAAATCAACCGCATTGCCTTTGACAGCGAAATCTCGGAATTCTTTGACGAAACCAGTCGCTTTGCTCATAAAAGCACTCCCTTCGTGATACGCCCACCAGTAGGCTGGCGCTATAATACGCGGTTGCTATGTTGTTACATATTCCCGCGAAGCCGATGCCGCAGAAGTGATGCTACTCGTAGAGCGGGCGCATCAACAAGGATAGGAAGATGAGTCAGGATACGCTGGTGCATGATGATGACGGTGCGGTTGATCCAAATCTGCCGCCCGATCCTTCGCGACGTTTCTGGGTAACCACCGCCTGTGCTGTGGGTGGCGTAGCAGGTGTCGCAACGGCAATACCGCTTGTGAGCACGTTTTCCCCTTCTGAAAAAGCCCGCGCCGCCGGCGCCCCCGTCGAAGTCGACGTGGGCGACATTCCCGTCGGCACCATGAAAACCGTGGAATGGCGTGGCAAGCCGGTCTGGATCATCCACCGGTCTCCTGAACAGATCGCCGGCCTCAAGACCCAGGACGCGCTCCTGGCGGATCCCAACTCCAAACGGCCCGGCTTCACTCCCAAATACGCAGAAAACGAAGGTCGGTCGCGCAAGCCCGAACTGTTCGTCTGTGTTGGCATCTGTACCCATCTGGGCTGCTCGCCCACCTCGCACTTCGAAACAGGCGGCGGTGGCGGCATGGGCGCTTCCTGGCAAGGCGGATTCCTCTGTCCGTGCCACGGCTCCACGTTCGACCTGGCAGGCCGGGTCTACAAGAACAAGCCCGCTCCCGATAATCTCGAAGTTCCGCCGTACCAGTATCTCACCGACTCCCGCATCATCGTGGGCGTCGATGAAGACAACAAGGCCTGACGCACGCGTCGCGCTTTTTTCCCGAATTACGTAAGTAAAACAAATACGCCACGTATTAGAGAAGGAGCCGTTACATGGCTGGCGAGAAAACCGTCGAGACGACAGGCCTGTTGGGCTGGCTGGATCGGCGCTTCCCGGTGACCTCCACCTGGAAAGCGCATCTGTCCGAATACTACGCACCGAAAAACTTCAACTTCTGGTATTTCTTCGGCTCGCTGGCACTCCTGGTGCTGGTGCTGCAGATCGTGACCGGCATTTTCCTGGTCATGCACTACAAGCCGGACGCCGAGCGCGCGTTCCAATCCGTCGAATACATCATGCGCGAAGTCCCGTGGGGCTGGCTGGTGCGCTACATGCACTCGACCGGCGCCTCGATGTTCTTCGTCGTCGTCTACCTGCACATGCTGCGCGGCCTGCTCTATGGCTCGTACCGCAAGCCGCGTGAACTGGTCTGGATCTTCGGCGTCGCGATCTTCCTCTGTCTGATGGCCGAAGCATTCTTCGGCTACCTCCTGCCGTGGGGCCAGATGTCCTACTGGGGCGCACAGGTGATCGTGAACCTGTTCGCGGCCATCCCGTTCATCGGCCCCGAGCTGTCGATCTGGATCCGCGGCGACTACGTCGTGTCCGACGCCACGCTGAACCGCTTCTTCGCCTTCCACGTCATCGCCATTCCGCTGGTGCTGGTGGGCCTGGTGGCGGCCCACCTGGTGGCGCTGCACGAAGTCGGCTCGAACAACCCGGACGGCATCGAGATCAAGGAAGGCCCCAAGGACAAGTACGGTCGCCCGAAAGATGGCATTCCGTTCCATCCGTTCTACACGGTGCACGACCTGGTCGGCGTCGCGGGCTTCCTGCTGGTGTTCGCCTTCATCGTGTTCTTCGCGCCGGAAATGGGCGGGTACTTCCTGGAGTTCAACAACTTCATCCCGGCCGACTCGCTCAAGACGCCGCCGCACATCGCCCCGGTCTGGTACTTCACGCCGTTCTACTCGATGCTGCGCGCCACCACCGACGAGTTCACGTGGGTGCTGGCCGGCGCCTCGGTGCTGGGCGCCATCGCGCTGCTCCTCAAGAGCAACCTGAAGGGCTTCATGCGCATCGCCGTCCCCGGCATCCTGATCGTCGTGGCCGTGCTGCTGCGCGTGATCGACGCCAAGTTCTGGGGCGTGGTCGCCATGGGCGGCACCGTGGTCATCCTGTTCTTCCTGCCGTGGCTGGACCATTCGCCGGTCAAGTCGATCCGATACCGCCCCACCTGGCACAAGTGGATCTACGGCATCTTCATGGTCAACTTCCTGGTGCTCGGCTACATCGGTACGCAGCCGCCCAGTCCGCCGTTGAACATCACGTCGCAGATCGGCACGCTGCTGTACCTGGCATTCTTCTTCCTGATGCCGGTCTGGAGCCGCCTGGGTACTTTCAAGAAAGTGCCCGACCGCGTGACGTTCCACGCCCACTGAGCCCACGAAAATAACGGACTGACCATGATCAAGAAGCTGATTGGTGCCGTGGCGTTGATGCTGCTCACGTGTACCGCCACGTTCGCCGCCGAGGGCGGCTATCCGCTGGACAAGGCGCCTTACCGCGTCAACGACATGGCGTCGCTGCAAAACGGCGCCAAGCTGTTCGTCAACTACTGTCTGAACTGTCACAGCGCATCGTCGATGCGCTACAACAAGCTCAAGGACATTGGCCTGACCGACCAGCAAATCAAGGAAAGCCTGCTGTTCACCGGCGAAAAGGTCGGCGACATGATGACTGTCGCCATGACCGCCAAGGACGCCAAGAAGTGGTTTGGCACGACGCCCCCGGACCTGTCCGTGATCGCCCGCGCCAAATCCGTCAACGCCGGCCCCTCGGGTTCCGACTACATCTACACCTATCTGCGTACGTTCTACCGCGACACCTCGCGCGCCACGGGCTGGAACAACCTGGTCTTCCCGGCCGTGGGCATGCCGCACGCGCTGTGGGAACGCCAGGGTCCGCGCGAGCTGACCACGGTGGCGATGCACGAGGTCGAAGGCAAGGAAGGCGCGCCGAAGTCGTGGGAACGGGTCACGACGGTGTACGATGCGCAAGGTTTTTCCACGGTCAAGGCCGAGCCGGTAGCCAGCTACCACGGCCATGCCACCTTCGAGGCCAAATTCAAGGCCGCCAACCCGGCCCAAATCGCAACATACGACAACGACGTCGCCGACCTGACCGCGTTCATGTCCTGGATGGCCGAACCCGTCCAGACCTTCCGCGTCCAGCTGGGCGTCGGTGTCATGTTGTTCCTGCTCTTGTTCTTCCTGGTGATGTGGCGCCTGAACGCCTCTTACTGGAAACACGTGCGCTAACCGCAACGCCCCGCCAGGCGTATCCGCCCCCATTTTCGCCAGGGTGGATAATGGCGGGTTAGGGCTGTACGCCTACCCCCCGCCTGGCAATCGGGGCCAGCGCCTGCTAGATTAGGGCGCTGGCCTTTCGTTTTTCATAAAGGATTTATCGCCATGATGGTGCTCTATTCCGGAACCACGTGTCCGTTTTCGCAACGCTGCCGCTTCGTGTTGTTTGAAAAGGGCATGGATTTCGAGATCCGCGACATCGACCTGTACAACAAGCCCGAAGACATCTCGGTGATGAACCCGTACGGTCAAGTGCCCATTCTGGTCGAACGCGACCTGGTCCTGTACGAGTCGAACATCATCAACGAGTACATCGACGAGCGCTTCCCGCACCCGCAGCTCATGCCGGCCGATCCGGTCATGCGCGCCCGCACCCGCCTGTTCCTGTACAACTTCGAGAAAGAGCTGTTCGTCCACGTCTCGACACTGGAAGACCGCAGCGCCAAGCCCGACGAGAAGAAGCTGGCCAACGCCCGCCAGAACATTCGCGACCGCCTGGCCCAGTTGGCCCCGATGCTGCTCAAGAACAAGTACATGCTGGGCGAGGAATTCTCCATGCTCGACGTGGCCGTGGCCCCGCTGCTGTGGCGCCTGGACCACTACGGCATCGAACTGCCCAAGAACGCGGCTCCGCTGCAAAAGTACGCCGAACGCATCTTCTCGCGCCCGGCCTACATCGAAGCGCTGACGCCTTCGGAAAAAGTGATGCGTCGCTAAGGTTGCCGCGTGATGGGTGAAACTTCGACCAAACCGTATCTGATCCGCGCGCTGCACGAATGGTGCACCGATAACGGCTACACGCCGTACATCACCGTGCAGGTCGACGAGCACACCATGGTGCCCGTCGCCCACGTGCGCGACGGCCAGATCACCCTGAACGTGGGCACGCTGGCCACCAACCGGCTGGTGCTGGGCAACGAATTCATCGAATTCCAGGCCCGCTTCAGCGGCGTGACCGAAAACGTCTACGTCCCGGTGGGCGCCGTCAGCGCCATCTATGCGCGCGAGACCGGCGCCGGCATGGGCTTCGAAGTGCAGCCCTACGAGCCGCCGGCCCCGGGCGCGCAGAACACGTCCGAACCCGCCGCGTCGGAAACCGAGGCGGACGCCGCCTCCGGCGATGACGGCGGCGACGACGAGCCCAAGCGTCCGCGCCTGACCATCGTCAAGTAATCCGGCAGGTCCCCCGCGCCGCCCCGGCCCCAGGCCCGGGCGGCGCGGTCACGTCTGGCCGCCGCCGGCATGATTCGCCATTGCATGGCGATTTTTTGAAACCCAGGATAAGAGTGCGTATCATTTGCATATCTGGGCAAAATCCCGTCTCATACGCCTGAACCGCGCTCGCGTGGCCCGCCGCGTCCGTTGCGGCGCACGCCGTCCCCGGCCTTCCAGGAGTGATGCCCCGCCCATGCCGTACCTGATCGGAATGACGCCCGCCGGCGGCGTATCGACCCAGTTCATGCCGCAGATTGACCGCCAGCTGGTCGCCAAGCTGTGCCTGTTCGATACCCTGTCGGACGACGATCTTGCCCGCATCCCGCGCCAGATCCGTCTGACCTTGCGCAGCACCGGCCGCGTCCCCGCGATCGTGGGATGAGACGGCGGGCCGTTCCTGGTCAATGCACGCGTGCGCGAACTCATGGAAACGCTCGAGCCCGACACGCACCGCTTCCTGCCGGTCGAGGCCGAGACCATGATCGTCGGCCGCAAGAGCCGCCCGTTCCGCACCTACCACCTGCTGCTGTGCCCGCCGCGCGTGGACGCCGTCATCATCGAGAAGACCGAGTTCTCCAAGGGCATGGGCCGGGCCGGCTACGAAGCCGGCGGCTGTTTCTCGTTCCTGAAGGGCACGCCGCTGGTGCTGGACCGCGGCGCCATCCAGGACCGCTGCTTCTGGCGCCTGCCGCGCCAATTCGGCGTCAGGCCAGCCTATCCGCACAGCGGCATCAGCGGCTATTTCTGCTCGGATGAATTCTGGCGCGCCCTGCGCGCGGAGCGCCTGGGCGGCTGGGAAGCCAAGCGGCGTTGCGCGACGGGCGCACGCCCGGAATGACGCGCATGCACGCCGGAAAGAATCTCCTTTTTTCATTACAATGCAGTCCCTGCGCGCGCCCCGGGCGCGCCACGCCGGTGTAGCTCAGTTGGTAGAGCAGCTCACTTGTAATGAGAAGGTCGAGGGTTCGATTCCTTTCACCGGCACCAATCCAGCACATGAACGACCCGCACCCGCCCAGCGCCGTGCGGGTTTTTTATTGCCGGGCGCCATCCAAACCGATCTGCGTCAACGAATCTGACCGATTAACGCGTCTGCAGGCCCTGATTCCTGGCGCCAGCCGTGCAATGCGCCGCTACCATCGTTTCTCCCCCGCACCAGGATGACTCCGGCCCCATGCATGCGACTTATCTCCCGGGCGCACAGCGCAAACGCTTCTGGCAAAAGAAATGGCCCAGGGAAGTCCTCTTCAGCGGACCGCCGATCCTCGTGGCCGGCTCGGCCGCGGCAAAAAACTGGCGGGACCCGGTATCCGATCCATGGACCATCGGGCTCGCGATCACGGTTTGCCTCTGGCTCGCCCTGGCGGCCGGGGTGCGCGTCGCCGGCGCGCGGGCCGAGGATCGCAAAGGCGGACCGGACGTCGTCCACGAAGGACTGTATGCGGCGGTCTGCACTATGCACACCATGCTTTCCGAATGGTGCAACAAGCGCCAATGCGGCGCCGACATCCGTGCCACCTTCCACCGCGTGGTGCCACCGATTCACGAACCGCGCGAAATCGAACAGATCATCGACTACGCCGGCGCCAATGGCGAGGGCGCCGGCAGAACCTTCCCGATCCATACCGGCATCACGGGCAGGGCCATCCGCAGCAGGACGCCCCTGGTGATGTCCAGCCCGCATGCAACGGAACAGCAACTTCGCACTGAACTGATCCGCGAATGGGGCTATACCGAAGCGGAGGTGCGCAGGCTTGGCCCCGGGCGCTACTCGGCCATGGCGGTGCCCGTCCTGGACCGTTCTGGACAGCACCCTATCGGCGTGATTTACTTGGATTCAAGTGACCGCGCGCTCTTTGAACGCGACGATGTGGTGGAAATCGTTGGCGTTGGCACCAAGGCCATCAGCGACTTTGTCACGAAGAGGTACTGACATGCATGCCATCCCCAGGAAACCGGCCGAGACTTTCGTCAAAGCGTCCAAGCTCATATCCAGGCCAGGCGCGGCCATCACCGTCCGCGAATTGACCCTGACGGATTCTGGCGTGCGCGCCATCACCAGCGGTAGCGAGGGTATCAGGCAAGGAGCCCGCGAACAGGCCGGCCCTCCATCACCGTTGAAACGCCTGGTGCCTGCATGAACCAACAAAAAAGGAGGTCTGTCGACCTCCTTTTTTGTTGTGGATTTCCTGCGCTCAGCCCAACGCGGGCAACATGTTGAACAACAGCACCATCACCAGGCCGACCACCGACACGATGGACTGCACCACCGAGATCGTCTTGGTGGCCTCGCCCATGGTCATGCCGAAGGATTCCTTCACCATCCAGAAACCGGCGTGATTGGCGTAGTTGAAGAACAGCGAACCGCAGCCGATCGACAGCGCCAGCAGCGGCAGATTCAACGAGGGATCGGCGCCGGCCAGCGGCGCCAGCAGGCCGGCGGCGCCGACGATGCCGACCGTGGCCGAGCCGGTGGACACCGACAGCAGCATGGCGATCAGCCAGCCCAGCACCAGCGGCGGGAACGCGAACTGGTGGGTCAGGTGGACGATGGCGTCGCCGACCTTGGCGCTGGTCAACACCTGCTGGAAGGCACCGCCGCCGGCGATGATCAGCATGATGCCGGCGATGGGCTTGAGACTCTTGCCGAGCGCGTCGCGCAGTTTCTCGGCGTCGCCGCCACGCGCCAGCACCAGCGCCACGGCGGCGAACAGCACGCCCAGCAGCATGGCCACCAGTGGGTTGCCCAGGAAGGCCGCCACGTGCATCAGGGGCGAGGTCTTGGGCAGCAGCATCTCGGCCACCGCGTGCAGCAGCATCAGCAGCGCGGGCAGCAGGGCCGCCAGCACGCCCAGGCCGACGCCGGGCACCGAATGGCCGGCATCGGCCGCGCGGACGGCGGTGAATTGCTCGAGCAGGGCTTCGTCCGGGCGGGTCGTCATGCGCGGGGCGATGAAGGCGCCGTACAGCGGACCGCCCAGGATCATGGCGGGCAGGGCCGCAAGAAAGCCGTAGATCATGGTCGGACCGACCGTGGTCTTCAGACTCGCGATCGCCGTCAGCGGGCCAGGATGCGGCGGCACCATGCCGTGCATGGCGGCCAGGGCCGAGATCACCGGCACGCCCACGTACACGTAGGCCGAGCCCTTGAAGCGTTCCTGGCCTTCCAGCTTGCGGGCCACGCTGAAGATCAGCGGCAGCATCACCACCAGGCCCACTTCGAAGAACATCGGGATGCCGATGATGAAGGCCACCAGCGTCATGGTCCAGGGGATCATGCGCGCGGAGGTGCGGTTCAGGATGGCATTGGCCAGCCGCTCGGTGGTGCCCGAGTCCGCCAGGATCTTGCCGAGCATGGCGCCCAGCGCGATCACCACGCCGACCGCGCCAAGGGTCTTGCCGGCGCCGTCGGTCAGGTTCTTGACGATGGCGGTCGGCTCCATGCCGGTGGCGAAACCGACGCCGATGGACACGATCAGCAGCGCCAGCAGCGGATGCATGCGGATGCGCGAAACGATGAGTGCGACCAGCACCAGGACACTGACCAGGGCGGTGAGCAACAATTGGATGTCGAACGAAGACATGTGTGAAACCCAGAAAAAACGTGAGAGGTCGCGAACCTTCTGGTTGCCATGATAAGGGATCGCCCTGACGCCCAACCGTCATGAATCCGCCGGTCGTCCGGGTCGTTTTGCATTCCCCGCAAAATTTGTGCATAATTCGCCCCCTCTACCTGTTCCCCGATAGCTCAGTCGGTAGAGCGACGGACTGTTAATCCGCAGGTCGCTGGTTCGAGCCCAGCTCGGGGAGCCAAAGAATGCAGTACTGAAGGGCCCGCAACGTGTTGCGGGCCTTTTGCATGGGCGGACGCCGCAACAAGACCGCCAGATTCGGACGAATTCGCCCCTCGATCGGGCGATGCGCGTGTAGCGCGGCGCGTCGTTTGAGACGAAAAAGCGCGTCCTTTGAGACTGCCAACCCGCCTGGTTAGCCCTGAAGGGGCTAGAACGGCCCCAGGCACTCGTTTACTGACGGGTTAGGGGGCAGCCAGACCATCGCCTACTAGGCTCCCGGAAGGTCTGGCGGCCAGACGGGTTAGGGAAGCGCGGGGCGAGGGGCTTGCGGTTGGGCCATAACCAAGACGCCGTCCAGGGAGACCCCTGCAATTTCCCCTCCGGTATCCCCCCAGCGTTCAAATTCTCCCGGGGCCAGCTCCACAACGTCGGCCGGCATCATGCCGCC
The DNA here is from genome assembly GCF_001299375.1 of Achromobacter sp. 2789STDY5608621. Classification (NCBI taxonomy): domain Bacteria; kingdom Pseudomonadati; phylum Pseudomonadota; class Betaproteobacteria; order Burkholderiales; family Alcaligenaceae; genus Achromobacter; species Achromobacter sp. 2789STDY5608621. Next base: position 15,740 of record NZ_CYTU01000035.1, read on the forward strand.
ATGCCACTCCAGGGTATAAAAGCCGGCTTGGGACGGGCTGTAGAATCGTTGTACAGACATCGCGCTCTCCTAAGCGGCCTAGCGGCCGTATGCTTCATATCGGACGACGACGCCCCAAGGGGTGGCCGAAGAAGAATTGCCTCGAACAACCGTAAACCCCGTTTTGGTCAGGCTGTCAGGCTTCACAGATGCGCTAACCTGGGTCGGCGCGCTTGTTTCTACCGTCAGCTGTAAAGAAAGACAGTTGGCCAGGAATGCGTTGGCGAACGTGACACTGGCATCCAAAAACGAATTTGCGGGGACCACTACCAACGGCACGATCCCCCAGTTACGGATCATCCCGCCGGGCATGACATCGTAGCCGTTGAACGTAGCCGAATAGTTCCCTCCCTGAAACGCCGCGCGCAGAGAGGCAGGGCTAACGGTGACATCGTCTCGCAGAAACGCTTGCGCCTCGGCCGATGTCGCGCGCCGTGAGATACCAGAGATAATTGTGGATGCCGTAGGCACGGCAATGCCCGAGCTAACCACCAGAATCCAGGCTCCGTTGCCGTTGTTGGCAGTTCCATCCCACTGCACCCAACAAATACTGCCGGCGGCGATGTCTCCAGCGCGCAACTCACCGTAATCATTGCCCAGCAATGGCCGCGCGGTGAGACCGTCCGGCGCGAACGTGGACGCGCCCGAATTGGCATCCTTGGCCTTGAAGCGCAGTATCTGACCACTGACCAGGGCCGTGATTCGCGGCACGTAGGCGGCGCGGTAGACATTCGCATCACCCGAACCAATCGCATAGTTGGAGTGCGCGCTACGGTCTATCAACCGTTGAATTCCAGCCAAGACTTGCTCATCGTTGTCCGGGTCAATCGGCACTCCGAGAACAGTGGCCACGGCGACGAGTTCGCGTAGCCAAGAGTTCATTAGGACGGATGTCACCATCGCTCCAGGGCGTCCCGTCGTAGGGTCCCCAGGAGTGAACTCTCGGGTGCTGGTTTCAGGATGCCTCATGCTCTGCTTTCCTCATAATCGAACGTAACAAACGTATGTGCGGGCTTTAAGTCTTGGAAGTAGCTTTCGATCACCGCGTCACTGAATGACAGCAACGCTTCATCGACTGAAGACATGTCCACGTAGAACGGGAAGGCACGCACATTCCCCCCTTTGACAGACACCCTCCAGACCCACACCACGTCCGTCTCATAGAGAATGTCCCGGTCCACGTGGCTGTAATCCACAAAGAATGGTTCAAACTCGGTAATCTCGACTTCGTAGCCCAGCCGCCTGGCCAAGCTCTTGAAATAGGGAATGGAAAGCCCGCCCAGCTCTTGCAGCTTAGCCAGGACGGCGTCCAAGCGCTGCTGGCGGTTGGCACCGTCCGCAGGCGTCAAGCCGCATACCCGCTCCCAATCGGGTAGCGTGTCGACCGCTCCGAACGGAGTGACGCTACCCAGCACCCGGGCGGCGCTTTGCTGTACACGGTCCAAGGTGTCGCCCTCGGCCCCCAGCTCGCCGGCCAGCGCTGCACCTTGGAAGTCGTAGCTGCGCGGCGGCAGTAGCCGCGCCAAAAGTTGCCGATGCTTCATTGCATGGGTTCCACGGTGACGCTACCCAGGCGCAGCCATTCGATCACGTCACCATTGACAACCGGGACGACGTTGCTCGCGGGCGATGTGATTGCGCGGTCCACAACGCCGGAAACATTCGACACCAGAGCCTCGGCTTGACTGCGTACCCAAGTCGCACCGGGGGCAATGTTGGCAAACTGCGATACAAATGCACGCTGTATTGCCGCCTTGCCTTGCTCCAAGCTGATGTCACGCAGCGATGCACGCACGACCTGGTCAACGAGTCGCAGGTTCGGGGCAACCACCAGGAAGCTCTTGGCCGTCACGGGCCGCACATCGTCAATGTATGCGCGGACCCGGTTGATGGTGTCTTGTGACGGCAGGCCATCACCCGACACAATCGCAACGTCCACGGTCCCCACGCCGCGACGCAGCGGGTAGACGAACGCATCGGAAACCCCGTCCACTTCCATGGCCCAACGTCGATAGTCGTGACGATTTCCGCCTGCTGGCGGCCGGCGGATGAGGTCAAGCAACCGAGTCAATAGTTCAGTGTCCGTTTCCTGCGCAACGCCGCCACGCATAGATTGGAGCGTGGCGGCGCTATCCAGCCCGGCCGGCGCTACTTGAACGGTGGCCACCGCATTGTCCGCCGCGTTACCTGTCTCGCCCGCCGTCACCGCCTCGGCGGCAAACAGGCCAACGCCGGCTGCGGGCATTGGCTCGCGTGCTGTCACGCGATACAGCATGCCGTCGCCACGCTTGGCTTGCAGGCCCTCGGGAACCATAGTTCCTGCCTGCCCTTTGATGCGCAGGAAACCGCGCGCCGGTACGGCGTGCTTGAGACTAAGGCCCCGCACGGCTGCATGCATGTACAGATACTCCTGATCGGCAGTGTCAGGAAATATCTGGCGAACCATCCATGCTTGATGCTGATACAGCCCCTCGGCGGCGCTGGCCACCGAGGTGGCGCGCACATAGAAATCACTGTCGGGCGTAACGTCCGCGTCGGGACGATAGTTTTTGATGTCGCGCAGCAGGTTGCCGCGAATCTGGGAGAACGCAGGAACGGGGAACGGCATTAGGCGACCTTCACCGGGTGTTTGAAATGCAACTCTTGACCCGTTTCGTCAATCACAGTCACCCGCAGGTCGCACCAACCCACGCGCCGCTGCTCGGCCTCCACCGTGATTTCTTTCGCACGAAGCGCTTTGACCAGAGGGGCCAAAGCCTGCTCGGCGTACTGCTTGGCCAACTTGCGCACGCGGGGAACGTCGCGCTCTCGCTCCAGCTCGTGTAGCCGCGACCCCATCTCGGGATCGGCCCACCAACTGCCTAGCGGCGTCATGAGACGAAGATAGACAGCATTGGCGAGCGTTGTAACGCGCTCGCCGCTGTAGTCTCCGGTGCTGGGGTTGATTCGCGGGTCCATGCGTGCATTGTGGGCAAACGCACGGCGTGAAATCAGGTGAAGGACTTCAGTAGGTCAGCCAACTGGCTTACCCGTATTGCCGCCAACAGAGTCCTTGTGATGATGGCCAACCTGGCTGATGCCTGCGGCGATAACGTCCACAGTTACCTCCACCGTTCCAGAAATCTGTGCTGCGCCGCCGCCGCTCTCATTGGAGAGGTTCAACCCCCCCTTGCCTGTAAGCATGCCGTCAATCTGCGCCGTCTTGGTCATCGTCACAATAGGGGTATCCATGGTCGCCGCTTCGGTGGCTTCCACGCGCCAGGTCTTGCAGCGCAAAACGTAATCGTCGCATTCCACTTCGATAACACGCCCATTCTTCAAGTGGATGTAATGCCCCTCTTGATGCACAACCGAAACCTCGCCCGTGGCCAGGTCAATGCCCACAGCGGCATGCTCGGTGGCCACGATCATGGAATGTGACGTGGAGCCACCCAGCGCTACCGCGACCCCCATGGTCCCGCCCGGTGGAACAGACTGGAATCCGTAGTGCTGAAATAGCTCAGCACCTTTCACCGGCTCATCTGCCAACCCTTCTCCCGTCACTTTCTTAACGCCCGTTCCCGTGCTGGTGCTGCCGATGACCATGCGGAACGGCATGCGCACTGAGTTGAAGAATCGGCGTATGCGTTCGTCGATGACTTTAATCATGGGCGGATCCCCAGTTCCTGCGGGCTGAATGCCTGCGTCTCCAGCTTCCGTTTCTTACGCGCCACCACGGGTATCCACACGTTGTCCTCTTTGAGGATCAGCGTGGTTGTGGTCGGGGTTCCACTGCCACCGCGAAACGTTCTAGCCATCAGAAAAAGCATCCCTTTGAAGCCTCTGCGCTCGTCTTCCAGGTGAACGCGCTGGCCGGGAGTCCATAGGACGCCACCGCTTGTGCGGTGTCCTCGCACCTCGGCCTGGTACGTCAGGCCATCAAGCCGCCCATCTGCCAATTCCTTTTTCCCGCGCTGCGATAGCGACTCGCCGCTGATGGCATCGCTGACCGTCAGAATCTTGGGCCGATAAACCTTGACGTCTGGATCACGCACGACGGTGCGCATTGCATTTTGGCCGTCCGCGCTGCTGGTGCCGTGTGCCTGGCCAAGAATCGTAATCTCCGAATACCGCCGGGCGATGGATGCGCTGCGCCGCAACCGGCTCACGTTGTTGCCTTTGCCATCGTGTCTCATGACCAGGCTTGCCACCGGCGGCGCATCGTAGTCCGGCCCCCCCACAATCAGCGTTCCGTCCGGCGCAAACCACGGCCAAAGACCGTTCGCCTGCGCAGCTTTTTCCAACGCGTCCCAGGCCGTATCTCCTGGCTCAATGCTTACTTTCTCGGCCACTCCCTTTCCGCGTGGATCCACGCGGACCTTGGAAATTCCTAGCGGATTCACCACCGACTTGACGATTTGATCCAAGGACATTTCTTTGGCTGCGAAGATCGGCGCGCTGCAATCGACAAGTATGCTCGCACCGTCACGGCCCGACATGAACAGGGTAGCGGTCCTGCCTCCTACGTCGTCGTCTACATCGTCGACCGAGCCTGTCATAGCAATATCAGCCCCCACGCGGACCTCGACGCGAGCGCCAGGCTGAACCACTGCCGGCAGCTCGCCATCGGGTAGGCCGAGCTGCACGTTCCACGCGGCAGCCGGCCTGGTCATGTCAGACTCAACTGAGTATCGCGTCCACTTGCCATGCACTCGACCACCGATAAGCAACGACACCGGCTCAATTTCTCGGGCCAGGTCGCGGCTGTCGTCGCCCGCGCTATTGCGAGTAGCCATTGAGTATGTCTCCCGTGTCGATGTCGTTGGGATTGCGCACCTGCGGATTCAAACGCGCCAGCTCGCCGGCCCGTCGATAGTCGCCATACCACTGATGCGCCAGCAAGTGCAGATTGGTGGGGGCATTGACGACGCGCTGACGCAGGGGCGGGCGGGCTTCGATGATGACTACCGCGGCTTCCTGAATGGCCAGAGCTGCGTCCTTGAGTGGTTCCGTAATGCTGCGGGCTTCCTCCACCGGATACAGGTCCCGGTTGGCGTCAATAGCATCCTGGACAATCTCCCTCACGTCCGAAACGATCACCTCGATTTCGGCCGGCGAGAGGGTCGGAGTCTTGGCCTCGTCGGTCAAGATGTCCGATGCAGTGTCGACCAGCTCGGCCGCTGTGATGACTTTGACGACTGCGACAATCGGCTGTTGATCTTCGGGCAGGATCGCAATGGGCTTTTGCGGTTGCAGCGCTCCAGCTTGGCCAGTTTGACCGGGGCGAAACGATGCCGGCGTCTCGCCTTTGGACGACGAGACGGGAAGTCGGATCACGTCATCGAAGACACCTTTCAGCCCGTTCCAATCTGACATGCGGCTGGACTTTCCGAAGCTGCGCAGGTCGACCAGGCCGCGCAGGCCGTCAGCCAGGCCGGACGTGAAGGTGCGCGGAAACTCGATCAGGTCCGTAACTGCGCCGACCCCATTGGTGACGCTGCGAACGGCGCTTAGTACCCGGTCCATGGTCGACCGAATCGAATTGAGTCTGTCGGTGATGCCCTTCAAACTCGTGAGCGCTTTCAAGCGCTTGGCGAAAGACTCCACGCCACTGGCAATCCCGTCCTCTTTGACCTGGCGGCTCGCTGCTGCCTTCTGCTCGGGAAGCTGCCGCGTGAAAAGCGGGCTGCTCGGCGTGCTATGAATAAAGCGCAGGTCGATCGTGCAAGCATCCGGGGTGTCTGCATCATGGCCAACGCGCCAGCCTTCGAGCTGGGCCAACGGGATAGAGCCGAATATGGGATGGATCAGCTCGCCAGGACCCGGCTGCTCCAACACTTCCAAGAACTTTTGATACCGCTGCTCGTAGTCGTCACCCCAAAATACAGCCGTCAAATCAGAGCCGATGGCCCCGCGCCCCAGGTCTTCGGAATCCTCTCCGTTGACGTAGGGATATTGGTGCCGCTGGATGTCGCGTTGCGCTTCATCTTGAATGCGCGCGCAATCGAACTTTACGCCTTTGAATGAGGCATCCAGCAACGTTTCAGACCAAGCCATTAGTTTCTCCGTGCGTCGCGTGCGTTGTGTTCATTGACGGCGGCCGCGATTTCACGTCCATCCAGTTCAACCTTCAGCTCCACCTTCGGCGGGGCGGTGCGATTTGCGTTAATGATTGCCTGCTGCAAGGCGGCGGGATCGACGCCACCGGTTGCCATCGTTGCCGCCTTGGCGGTCTCGGGGCGGGCCTCGCCCGGACCGAACCACGCTTGTCCCAATTTCTCGCCCGCCCAATCCCCGGTCAGGCTGCCAAGAATGCCGCCGCCGATAGCGCCTGCCGCGATGCCGTAGGGGCCGAGAAAGGCCAAAGCCTGGCCGCCGGCATATGCCCCGCCAATGCCGCCGCTGGTGCGTCCGCCGATCCGGGTATAGGCGGCGTTCTTCTCTGCCTCGGGAAGATCACTGCCGGCGACTTGGAGCGCGTCATAGCCACCCAGGGCAACGGACGCGAGCGGGGCCGAACGAGCCAGGACGCCCGCCCCTAAGAAACGGGTCGGCGCGAGTACACCCACAGCTCGGCCGGCCACGCTCGCAGTGCCGCTTGCCACGCCTGCGGCGGCGGCACCCACGCCTACACCGGCACCCGCGCCGGTCAACATCTTGACGCCACCGAAGGCAATGGCGGCTGCGGTCATGACCTTGATGCCATCGGTTGCGCCGGTCAGCGCCGTGGTCAGGCCGGGGTACTTATCCGCATACTCGGCCATCTTCTTGGCCATATCGCCCATCAGCTCCGTGACCGGCTGCAAAGCGCGCTGGCGGGCATCTGCCACGGCCTGGCTGGCCTGGTTCACTTTCTCGCCGGCCGTGGCCATCATGACCGCGCTGCTCGTCTCCAGCGCGCCCACGCCGACGCCCGCGTACTCGCTGCGAAGGCCCTTGATTGATTCCCGCTGGCTCATGTACCCGGACAAGGCTAACAAGGATTCTCGGCCGATGCCCACATCACGAAACACAGACGACTCCAGCAACGTGGCCATCTGCTCGCGGTCGGCCTGGCTGCCGCCTTTCTCCAGGCGTCCCTTGAGCTGCTTGTAAGACTTGTTGTTGGCCATGGACTTGTCGACCAGGGCAGTGAACGTTTCCAGCGGGCTTACGTCCTGCAGGGCACCTTTTCCGAGCGTTCCAGCCAGGTCAACGCCCTTACCACCGATGGACAATTTCTTGGCGACAGCCTGGGACACAGAAGGCTGCTTGAGAGTATTCATCAACGCCATCAACGATTGCGCGGACTCCTGCGGCATGTTGGTTCCGGCCGTGATGGCCTGCATATTCACCAATGCCATCTCCAAGCCCTTCATGCCGGAAATGCCGTAGTTGTCGCGTTGGGATGCCAGCAGCTTGGGCAGGCTGGAAATCATGTTCTCGATGCCATAACCGCCTGTCTCGCCTGCGTGCAGCATCTTGCCCAATGCGGCGGGCATGTCGGCCACAGAAATGTTGTTGGCCTTGAGCGCCCCTACCAGCGGCACTATGTCACGCGACTTTCTGCCCGCAGCAAGCCCGGTCTGTTGCACCGTCGGCAGCATGGCGAATGCCTCATCACGCGACAGGCCGCTGGTGCCCAGCAGGTCGTTCAAGGCGTCCGCAGCTTCTTCGCGCGTCCCGCCCTTTCGCTTTGCAATTGATATCGCGCCGTAGATGCTCTCCTGCCCGCGCTTTCTTCCCTCGGCATCCTCGCTCGCATAGGCCGTGTTCGACATTGCAGCCACTTGCTGGTCAAACGCCATCGTCTCCGACAGGGGCCGCTTGGCCACCGCCACGCCAGCCAAGATGCCGCCGCCAATTGCGGCCAGGCCTTTACCGAACTCGCTGGGCGTTTTCAGCTCGCGCATCTCCCGTTGGAGCATCTTGACCTTTCGCTGGGCTGCCTCGGCAGCTCTGGCCAGCTCAAGGCCCGAGACGCGGCCAGATTGCTCCAGGCGCTTGTACGCGATCATGGTTTGCATGATCTCCCGTTGGAGCGACCTTTCTGAGCGGATGCCAAGCTGCTCCCTGGCCTTGTGCATTCTGTCGGCGTCACGCACGATCTGCGACGATGCATTGCGCGATGCGGCAATCTGTTGCTGCGCCAACTGGACACTGGCACGGCGGCTATGGTCGTACTGGCGAGCGGTGGCAGTGCCTACTGCGGCCACGTCGCGCAGTTCCTGGCGTGCGGCTTCGTGCTTCTTCTGCGCCACCACCGATACGGCTTGCCCAGCCTCTCGGCTGCCCCGGTCGCTGACAACGATCTCAAGAGCAACCTTCATGTTTGTATTGGACACGATGGGCCTCTAGCTAAGTGGTCCGGGTAGACGGTCGCTTGGCCATTCGGGGCCGGACCTTATTCTTTGGTTTGATACGCCGCTGACTGACGATGCGACGCGTTGAGGTAGTGCCGGAATCTCTGGCCTTTCCGTTCAGCTCGGCCAGAGATTCCAGGTAGCCGTCCAACTGCTCGAAAGTCAGACTGCGGACGCGGTCCTCGGGGATGCCGTGCTTTCCAAGGACGAGGACGATCTTTCGGAAGGTGCGGAGTCTCCGCTCGACAGCAGCAGCTTTTTTTTTGCCTCGCCCATTTCCGTATAGATCACATCCACATCGGTCGGGACCATCTCGGCCAGCAGTTCAAAGGTGATGTCCTCTTCGGGAATGTCACCCAGGCGCTGCATGCATGCAGCGAACATGGCCAGGTCGAGACGTGCCACCGACGCGTCCGGGTGGGCTTCCAGAGCGTCGATGTTGTCGCCCATCGTCGGCAGGCGCATGACGAAGTTGTAATGCCTGCGGCCTTGGTAAGGCACGCCGTAGGTAAGCGTGCCGGTGGCCAGGGCTTCCTTGTCAGCTTGCGTGATGGCGTTGGTCCGCGCTTGCTCGTTGGCGTTCGTCATTCATCCACCTTCTTGACCGCAAACATGGTGAGGGTGCGGCGCGCTTCGTTGTCGACGGTGTATTGCTTGCCGACTTCGGACGTGCAGCAGTCCAGGTAGGTTTCGCGCTTGCCGCCGGGCGACGACGGAAACACCGTGATCGTCGCGCCAAAGATTTCGGCCCACTTGATGTCATCGTCAAACGGGATCGGCACCGTGACGCGCAACGAGTATTCCTTAATGCCTTTGGCCACGCCGCCGATGTTGCGGCTGCGATTCATGACCTTGACCGGCTTCATGCCCGTGCTTTCGGTCACGTCGATGTCGATGACTTCGACCTCTTTACCGTCCAGCTCCATGATGATGGCGCCAACGTATTCCTTGATTGCCATGGGTGGCTCCTTTCAGGGTCCGAGGGACCCGTTAAACGTACAGGTCGATGCGGCCGGCGAAAACGTGCATGCCGTGGACGATCGGGGCCGGAATGGCGGCAACGCACATGCCCTTGTTCTGAGCGTGCTTCTGCACCACCAGGCGGTCCTTGTAGGTGTCGATGAGTTGCAGGATTTCCAGGTCCTCGCATTGGTACATGATTTGCAGCAGCACCGTGCGGACCTTGGGCGGCGTTTTTTCCGACAGCAGCTCACGCGGGAAGCGCAGTGCCACAGCCTGGCGGCACGCCTTGCGGAAGTAGTGCAGCGTGCGAAACACCGTGATGTCCAGGCAGGAGTCATCCTTGATGTTCTGCGCGTCGACCAGGTACGTGGAGATGGCGCGCACGATCTGCACGCGGTTCCCGGGGCCGACGACCAGGGGCGTGACGCCATTGAACAGGGCATTTTCCTGTTCCTTGCGACCCGGATAGTCTTCCTGGTCGATGATGTCCAGGCCCTTGATCTCCAGATAGTTCAAGGGGCGCGCCGGGTGTTCTTCGCTCGCCATGACGGCGGCATAGCCTGCCGCGATTTCGCCCGAGCTGCGCTTGGACTTGTTGTACCAGGCAAACGAAATGATCTGCGAGTTGACGCCGCTGGCCACCGTGCTGGCGGCCGCCAGCGTGCCGGGAAAGCCTGCCACCCCGATGGCATCGCGCTGTTCCAGCGGGCCGCCCAGGTCCTCCAGGTGGTCGCGGAATGCCAGCAGCGCGTCCTGGGTAGCGAACGGGCATACCCGGATTTCATACGACGATCCGAACGCCGCAGCGTATGCCGGGCGCAGGTCGGGATCGCCCAGGCCGCCCGCCAGTTGGGCCTTGACGGTGTTGGTCGTGCCCGAGGAATAGCGAACCACGGCCGCCAGTTTGATCTGGTTGCCGGACTCGCCCTTGTGCTTGGCCGTCACCTTGATCTTGCCGGCGGTAGCGGCCGCCGTCACGGGCAGCGCGACCTGGTCATTGACCGCAGCAGCGACGGCGGTGGCCATGGCGGCGGCAGACATGCCGGCTTCCAGCTCCACGCTGACCGCTTCCGGCCCGACCTGGAACGTCAGGATGCCGCGCCCGGTGGCCTCGGCGGTAATTTCCACCTCGGCCTGGGCGGCTTGGCCTGCGGTGGCATCGTCCACCGTGATGAATGCGATTTGCGCGTTCGGGTTGGCTTCGATAGCGCTGATGGCCATGCGGTGCGCGATGGAGCCGTTGCCGAAGTACACAGCGGCGTCTTTGTCGCTGAACACGTCCACCACCTTGAGCGCGGGGACCATGCCCGTCGACAAGCGCTGTGCGTAGATCAGGATGCGCTGCTCGTTCGTCGGCAGAGACTGGCGGGCCAGCTTGGTATTGAACTCGAAATAGACCCCCGGCTTGCGAGTGCTGACGGGGATCTGGTCCAGCTGGATAACTTCGGCCATGTCAGGCTCCTTTCTTCACGGCACGGGCGGCCGGGGCATCGGCGGGCGGCGCTTGGTCGCCGGCCGGCGCGTTCTTGACCTCGACCAGGTCGCCGTCAGCCAGGCGACGCAGGTAGTAGGCGGTTTGCTCCACCGGCGATTCCTTGTCGTCGGTGATGTACTTGCGGCCGTTGTCCTCGCGCGGGACGCGCAGGCCAGGGGCGGCTTTGACACTGATGGTGGTCATCGTCGTCAGTCCTCTTTGAATGCCACCACGTCGGTGGCGTCAGGTGAATCGGTGTTGCTGCGACCCGCCAGCCGGTAATCCAACTGGATGGCGGTGAGCCACGGATAAGGGGCGTCAACCTTGCCGCCGACCTCGGGAAAGATCAGGTCCGGGTCCGTGGCCTCCGGGTCCCCGACCTGGCTGGGGTCCGGGCTTGGCCAGCGACCATTGGTCAGGACGTGTTCAACCCACTTCACATCAAATTCGATGGCATAGACCGAGCTGGCATCGCCCTTGGTGCGGCCGTTAAACATCGGCCGAACCGCGCCAGGCTCCAATTCGCCTACGTCTTCCAGGCCGAAGTCCTGGCCTGCCAGCAGTCGACGGATTGCATAGACAAGCTGATTCGTCCCGACCTCGCCACGCGCGCCACTGCGGGCGGCCGACTCGGAACGCACTGAGCGCTGGCCGACCATAACCGTGAAGCGACCGCGCGCCAGGTTCTTGTTGCGCGATGTGTTCATCCGCTTGGTGTCCTGGACGCCAAGGAACGAAACCCAAGCTGCGGGGAACTGTCGCACCACAGTGGCCAGGTCCTCGTCAAACTCACCGCTGTAAGGCGAAACCTCTTTGACCATCTTTCCCAAGCCGGCCTTGAGGCGTTCGACCATGGCCGCCTGGATGCGATCAATCACGCTCTCTCGTGCCATGGTCAATACGCTCCAGGGCCTTGCCGCCCGAATACCCGCGTACCTTGAACAAACTGCACGCTGCCGTCCGCGCTGGGCGTTACCCCGTTGTCGGCCGGCCCCAGCGTTACCTTGCCGCTGGCCACCAGCTCCAGGAAGCGGACGGCTGCCTTGTAGCGGTCATTGATGGTGTCGGTGGCCTGGCGCTCGTCGCCCGTCAGCACGTAGCGCGTGATGTCGCAGCAGACACGCACCAGGTGCTGGGGCGCAGGGTTCAAGGGAAGCCGGTAGCGCCCGCTGAGATAGGTGTCGATCTCGGCGGACGCCGCCCGCAGCGCACCGCCCAGGATGTCCTGGTCAATGTCACCCGTGACCTCGGGATCGGTCAGCGCCAGCACCTCGCGGCGCGTGAACTGACGGATCATGTCGGCGGCGGTCGCGTACATGGTTACGTCGTCTTGCGGCTGCGGCTGCGGCCACCAGCGGCGGCCGACGTGGTCGCGTCGACCTGGGGCGACTCGACGGCGTCGGCGTCCACCTCCAGCTCGTTGGCGACCAGGTTGGGGTCTGCCATGATCGCGTCCAGCCGCTTCTTGCCTTGAGCACCCGTCAGCTCGTCCATCGGGATGTCGACGGCGTCCGCGCCGAACTGGTAGCCGGCGCGGCGGAAGCTGTCGGTACGTGCCACAACGCGCAGCACCTTGATTTTTTCGGCCATTTGGCCCTCCTGAGTTTGTTTCGGTTGCCGCCGCCCTCGATGGCCAGGGGCGGCGGGTTGGTCGCTATGCCAGGCTTATGGCTTCGCCTGGGCTTTTGGGCTGCGGCGGCGAGTGGGTCTAGGCCAGCCAGGGGGTGGTCAGTACATCGACCACATCGCGGTTGATGTTGGTGGCCCCGTTGGCGCTGCGCTCGGCCTTGACGACTTCCAGGGCGGCGGCGCGGTCCTGCGGGGCGACCACCAGCAGCTTGGGACGGATGCCCAGCGGGTTGCCGTGGTCGCCCTTGAACGATTGCATCCGCGCGTAGGCGTCGTTGAACGCCTGCCCGTCCAGCGCTTCGCGGCTGGCGTAGGCGAGCTGCCAGAGGCTGTAGCCCACGTTTAGGCGAGCGTCCACGCCGTACACGAATTCATTGCGGTTAAAGACGTTTTCGTCCTTGGCATCCGTCTTGGAAACGAATGCGTAGTCGCGGCGCTTTTGGAGGATGAGCGGCTTGATGATGCGCGTGGTGTCCAGCAGGAACCACGGGCGTCCCGTACCGCCCTGAAAGTTGCTGACCGACGCGATGGCGCCTTCCTTGCCCACCGGGTGGTCGGTGTCGAAGAAATACTGGCCGTCATAGCAGGCCGTGGCAAAGCCGGCTTTCAGCAGGTTGAAGATCAGCAGGTCGGGATGCTCTTTGGCGTCCTGGCCCAGTTGGCCCATCATGGGATTGAACACGCCATATTGGTCGTCTTCGATGGCCTCGCGGCCCACCGTCACGGTGTTCTCGAAGGTCTTGTTTTTGATGCTGTAGCCGTGGGCCTTGAGGTTCTGGAAAACCCGCTCGCCCACCCACTCGCGGAATTGCGTGGACTGGCCGAGCCAGGGATAGACCTCGGTTCCCGTGGTCGACGGGACGGGCGTGGCGATCTGTTCCCAGGACGAAGGCGCACCAGCGAATGCTTGCTGGAAGGCCATCCGATAGCCTTGGAAGAGGGTGGCCAGGTTGGCACTGTTGACGATCATGTGTAGCTCCGAATGCGGATGAAAGGTGGCTGACCTTGTCGGGTCAGAATTCGACCCAGACGCCGTCAGCGTCCACGTCGCGCACGATGCCGGCGACGATGGCGGCGGCGTCCTCGCCCACCAGCGAGACCGATTCGTCATCGGTCGCCTTGACGCGCTTGCCGTATGCGGCCAGGGTGATGCCGGCAGCGGCGGGCTTGAGCTGGAAGGTGCCGCGCCGCACGTTGACGGACTGCGCGCCAGCCGTGCCGTCGCGGTTGTCGATCTGTTCCTGCGCGATGCCAACGATGGCGATGGCGGCGGCGTTGCCCGCCGGAACCGCGTTACCGTCAGCGTTCACGCCAACCATGCGGCCCGCGTAGAGGCGCACGGCGGCCGCCACCGGCAGGCGAAGGCCCTGGCCATCGCGGCGCGGGGTGTTGCGGTCATTAGCCATGACGTTTCCTTGGTGAAATATGGCCTGGTCGGGCCGGGGTGGTGGGTCAGTCGTTCGTGCGAGCGGCCTTGAACTTGGCCGGGTCCAGGCCCAGGTTCTTGCAGACGGCCAGCTCGGTCTCGGTCAACTGCGCCGGGTCGCCGTTGGGCTGGCGACCGCCGGTCTGCGTGCGGGACAGCGCGGCGATGGCCGGAGCTTTGTCCAGGTACGCCTTGAGCTGGGCGGGGTCCTTCATGCCCAGCTCCGTAGCCCAGTCCTTCATGGCCGGCACCAACTGGCCGTTGGACAGGGCGGCCGTCACCAGCTCGCTCACCTCGCGGGTGCGGCCGGCGTTTTCGAGTGCCACGACCTGGCCTTTCAACGCCGTCATGGCGGCGAACGGGACCCACTTGGTGGGGTCGGGGTTGCCGGCGTTGGACTTGAGGGCCGCCACCTCCTGGTCCTTCTTCTCGACTTCGCCGGTCAGGGCGGCGACCTGGTCGGCGTCCTGCTTGGCCTGGGCGATGTACTCGTTCAGCTTGGCCAGGATTTGATCCTCGGTCGCGTCGTCGGGCAGGTTCAGCAGCGCCAGCAGCGCTTTCAACAGTTCATCCATCGGGATTTCCTTGGGGGATTGGGCGGGAAAGGGCAGCGCCCCGCCGTGCGCGATACCAGAGGCCAGAGCGCTGGCCGCAGCCACGCGCACCGCGTCCATGTTGTCCAGCGCGGGATCATTGGTCAGCGCGGCATGCAGGATGTCCTGCGGGCGGCCTTGCTTGTCGTAGGTGAATACGGGCGAGATGTAGAGATATTCCTCGGCCGCAATATGGTCCTGGGCGCGCTTGGTCCAATCGACCAGGGCGAATACGCCTTGACCCTCGCGCCACTCCAAGGACTTCATCCAGCCTGATGCGGGCGCGGGCTGGCCGTTGGTCGCAGCGGCCAGCGTCTGGTGCTCGTAGTCGACGACCAGGCGGCGCTGGCGCGCGTTAAACCGTTCGATCAGGGCGCGGGCAATGTCCCCGTCCATGCGCCAGGTGTCCACGTCGTCAGGCCGGCCGTCGAACGCCCGGAATTCGCCAGCGGGGAAAACCTGGATTTCGTGTTGCACCTGGCCAGCCTGGCCAGGCCGCAGCGCAATGCTGAGTGCTGCCACCATCGGCCGGGCGGCAGCCCGTTGGGTCGCCTTGGGGTTGGGTTTGGTTCGGGTCGTAGCCATGACCGCCATGGTGCCGGTCGGTGCCGGCGGCGATCAGTTGAAAGACTTCAGTAGGCGGGGGTGGGGAATTGCCCGGATCGAGGGGGGAATTCCGCCGGATTTGCCAAGTCTGTGCAAATCGTAGGGGCGATGGCAAATGCCGATGGCGTTAAAAACGCTTTTAACGCGGGGTTAACGATAGGCAGCATCGGAATTGGTAGCGATACCGCACCCCACCCCCTGAAAACCGCGCCACGGCCCGATTTTCAGATTCCGGGCTTTGACGCCAGTTTGACCTGGTCGAACTACCCCTGGCCACCCTTGAATGCGCCGGCCAGGTAGTCGGCCACCAGCGCCTCGCTTTCAGTGGCATCGTCGGTCGAAATGCCCAGATACGGACGGGCGGGTATCTTGACCTGGCTGACCGCGCGCCCGCCGACCTTGAGCGCTTTACGCTGCTTCGGGCGAATGACGCCGCCGAATTGGTGAATGGCTGCGTACTCCAGATTGCTACCGACCAGCACCGAGTCAGGCAGGACCTGCCAGTGGATCGAGCTGGACAGGTAGCCGCGCAGCGTCAATATCTTGTCCTTGTTGGCGGGCTTGGCCTCCCTGTACCAATGGGCAAGCGGAGTCCAGGCGCTGCCATCTGGCGCGGTCTGTGAGCCGAAGCGGTCCCGGCTAGAGCCGGCCAGGTATTCCCCGATTCCGCGCAATGCCGGCGTCATGTCCTGGGCCAGCTCGGCCAGGCGCTTCATGGTCTGGGCAAACTGCGCATCGTTGACCGTTACCACCAGCATTTGTACTTGCTCCTACTTTGCCGCGTCTGCCGGCGCGCCGTACCAAAGGTTTCCCCGACGCAATCGGGCGAGCGCCTGGCCATGATCGGCAGGAACTTCCGCCCACGCTTCCAGGTAGCCCGATCCGACCTGAGCAACCATGACAGCCTCGGAGCCGTCAGCCCGGCGATAGCCTTTGATGAAATGGGTACGCAGGACGTAGGCACCCGATACGCCATCCCTGAAAAGGTTTTGCCATACCTCCCAAGGCTTGGTCAGAAGATCGACCAACATGGTCAGCAGCGGCAGCGGCTCGGCTTCTTTGGCCAGGGGAGTGGCCAGGGCATGCGCCACCAGGGCAATGGGGATGTCATGGGACCGCACCAGGCGCACAGGACCTCCCAGCACTTGCGCGACCTGGTCGACCCATTCACCAGAGGATTTAACGGCTTGAATGGCCGGTGCAGGGGCCGCAGTGATGGGAATAGCCCCGGTACGCCCCGCCGAGCTGGGCGAACCAGGTAACACCGGCCGCCACCGAGATGCGGTCAAGTCCGGCCCGTATTGCAGGGCCTGGCTTGCGCGCTGGCCAAGCGAGCCTTGCGGCACCGTCGCGCCTGGCGCGTACTCAAACCCTGGGTCAATCCCTTCGGGCAGGCGAACGGTGCGCGGGGTCGGGCCGTGTTTACCAATGACCACCTCACGCTCTGGTATGTCCGGGGCCTGGTCCGGGCCGTCCTTGCCAAGCTTGCGCAATTGCCGCTCGGTCAGCGCTCGGATCGAACACTGGCACCCCCAGCCATTGGGCGGAAAGAACTTGTCCCAAAACGGATCATCCCAGCGCAATACCAGGCCATCGAGCGCCAGGTGTTCCGGCCGAGGGTGCTTGACCGCGTCGGAATGCACGTACATCCAGTACGGATGCATTTCTGTCATGCTCAGGAGCTGCTCACGCCGGCCGGCGGCGAAGCTCGTAAACATGTTGGTTTCGTAGATGACGCGGCTGCGCCAGTTGCGCGAGCCGTTGTAGTCCCAGCCGTGCGCCGTCACGATCCGGTCAAAGTCCTTGCGGAACGACTCCAGCGACTTGCCCTCGGATATCGCCTTTTCCACGGACTCAAAGAAGTCCTGCACCAGCGCTTCGCGCGTGGCTCCGGCGATGACAAAGCCGTGGTCATGGCCAGCGGTATATAGCTGAGTCCAGGACTCGGACGGCAGCGGCACCTTGCGCCGAAAGAAAGCGATCTGCTCGGCAAAGGGCACTCGCCCCACGTTCAGGGTCGGGCTAACCACGGGCCTGGTCCAGGATGTCGGCACGTCCGGCCAGCGCCGCCGCCGTTAACGCCTCGGCCAGCAGCCCCGCGTACTCGTCAATGCCCATCTGGGGGGCCAGGGCCAGCAGCCCGTCCCGTACTTCCTGCAGGTTCTTGGCCTGGTCGACCAGGTCGCGGACCTTGGCGATCCAGTCGTCCATGGTCGGGGCGGCTTGTGCAGCCAAGCGCGAGACTTGGCCGGCGGCCGTCGCCGTACCGGCCGGCGCTGCGCCGGCGGTCCCCGTCAGTGCTGCGACGGCAGCGCCGAGCTGGGAAGCTGCCGCAGCCAGCCCGGCCGCATCGGCCGCGCCTGGCGTGGGCCGTTTGACCAGGACGGCTTGGCCAGCCGCAGGCTTGGGGATGTTGGCCCGTTCATGCGCCCAGTCCACGGGAATCTGCATGCCGGCGTCGACCAGGCGCGGCAGAGCCTGAGAAAGCGTGCGCAGGTCATCGAAACGCCGCGTATCAAAGCGGAACTCCGGCGGGCGACGGCCAGCAGCGCCGGCAATGTTGAGCGCGCGCATCGGGCCGATGACATACCGGTTGACCGTGGCGGCGAGCTGGCGGGCATCGGACACAAGCAAGTCGTGGCGGACTTCGTTGTGAATATTGCCCAGCGCGTTGGTGGACGACTTGCCATCGGCCTGGCTGGTCAGCGTACCGCCCAGGATGACCTTTGACTGTGTACGCTCGCACCAGGCAATCATGGCCTCAAAGGGTTCCTGTGTTCCTTCCGCTGCGCTCTCGAACTCGATCAACATCGAATCCGGGATGATGCCGGCGGCGTTGTGGCCAATGCCAGCTACTGCCGCCAGCAACGTGTCCTTCTCTCGGTCGGTCGTGCCGGCCGGGTATTTGCCCACGCGCAGCGGCAAGCCGTAGATTTCCAGGAACTCGGCCAGGTCGCGGACAGAATAGTTTTTGAACAGGTAGGGCCAGGCCAGGGTGCGGTGCAAGCCTGCCCGTGTCAGATACCCCGAGCGGGCCTTGTGCTGGTGGACCACCCAACCCAGCGGCCAAAGCTCCTGCCCATGCGCCGTACCATCGCGCAGGCGCAGCGCATTGCCGTCATGGGGCAGCGTCTGAAACCAGCGCTGCGGCCGGTGATGAAAGGCGCGCTGCAAGGTGTAGGGGCCAACCTGGTGCCATTCCACCTCAATCGGGGCGAAGCCATGGCCCACCGCATCCATGCAGTCCAGCGTGAATTCATCGAACGCGGGCAGCTCGGACAGCAGCTCACGCATGATGGCGGTGTCGCGCTTTTCTTCGTCGGTTGCGTTGATCGGCTCATGGACCTCCCAGTCCAAGGTCAGGATGGCGCGCTTGCGCTTGGCCATCTCGGACATGATGTGGCCGTCCTTTTCCTCCATGTCCGAAAAGAGGTCGGCTTGTGCAACCAGGTTGCCCTGCTCGGCATCTTCCAGGATGCGGTGCAGGCGTTGCGGCGTCAGGCCGCGTGAGGGATGTTCGGCCCATTCGCGCGACACCCAACCCAGGCGAGCGGTTTGGGGTTCGTGCAGGGCGTCCCGGTTCATCGGGCGGCCTCGGGAGTCAACAATTTGAGTCATGGGGTTTCCTACCAGGCCCCCACGTCATGCCGGGCGTCGTCTGCCTTATCGTCATCGGCGGTGTCGTGGGAGCGCTTGTTAGCGGGCGTGTATTCAAAAACTCCGAAGCCGGTAGTAGCGGCCATCCAGAGCATATGCAGGGCATCAGGGCCGTCATCGTGGTCAGCCATGGGCCAATGGGTAAGCTGACTGTTGAGGGTCTTTTGCGACGGATGCAGGCGAATGAGACCGTTGGCAACGTGCGGCTGTATCGACGCAATGCGCAGCTCCTTATCTGAGCCTGGCGTAATGCCTCGCGCCGGAACTGGAACGCCGAGCGCAGCGGATCGCTTGATCAGCTCGGTGCGCAGGAACTCCTGAAACTGGACCGACTCCACCACCCACAACAGGCAGCGGTATTCCCGCTGCAAGTCGATCACGTCGCTGATGATCTTGTCCGGCACGCGCTTGCCAATCTTGGCTTCCACAACGTCCAGGACGCCGGTGACGCGGTTAAAGCCGCCCACCAGCAACGCGGACGGGTCACGCCGGTTCCCGGCCTTACCTAGGCTCGGATCGCATGAGCCATAGAAAAGCCAATCGGCCAGGCGGTTGACCCAAAAGGTGATGACACCGGAAAACGGTGCGTTATCCCCCGCGACCGGGTCGTTTTGCAATTCCGAATCGAAAGCGTCGTGTCCGTCTCGCGCGCGGATAACCATGAGCGACAGGATGGGGCGCGCGGCTGGCCAGGACACCACCGCGCCCTCGATCATTTCGGCTTCGTTGGCGGCGTAGAACAGGCGCGCCGTGTCCGGGCCGTCGTTGCGGTACAGCTCCTCCCATTGGTCCCACAGGTCCATACGGTTTGGCCAGGTGATGACCGCCTGAAACTTGATGCCGCGCCAAAAGTGATTCTTGAGCAAGCGCGACAGCACCGAGTCATAGTGCAGCACGGTGCCAATGATGACCACGTCCAACTTTTCGCCCGGCCCGGCCAGCTTCATGACGGACTTGGCCAGCCAACCTTGGAGCTTGTCGCGCTGCTCGGGCGAGCGCACGTTTTCATCGTTCTCCAGGTCATCGCCCACGACCAGGTCGGGGCGGTGTGGGCCATGGCGACGGCCACGAATCCGCTTACCAGCGCCGAAGACTTCCACCATGCGACCGTTCTTGGTGATGATCTTGCCGACCTGCCAGGTACTGCCCTGGCCAACGGCTTCGGGAAAGTCCATGGCCAGGCGCGGGTTGCTTTCCAGCTCGGCCTTGATGGCCTCCAGCATCACGGCCGATTGCTCAAAGGCATCCATGACGATGACCGGATACCACTTGCGCTCGGTGATGACGCACCAGATAACGAATATCTGGCTGGTGATGGTCGACTTGGCCTCGCCACGGGGCGCGGCGATCACGTCCGATTGCGATTCGGGCGCGGCGACCATCGCCGGCAGCCGCTTGTACAGGTAGTCATGCAGCAAGCTGTTTGCCTTGCTGATGTAGTGCGGGAAGTAGGTGCGAGCGAAGTATTCAAAGTTGTCCCACGCTGCTGCCCTGCGCTCGCGCGCAATCTCGGGGTCGGTATTGAAGCCGGAAACCTCGGCCTCAATCATGGCCCGCATACCTGCGGCCAGGTCGGTGATTTCTTTCAGGAAGGCCTTGCGGCTCGTCCGCTTGGCCTTGATTTCAAAGCGAGCCATACGCTACCCGCCGAAGTTGTTGGCCAGCACCTCGCCAAACGGCTCCAGTATCTGGACGAAGGCAGTAGCGTGCTTGGGGTGATGCTGGTTGATAAACTCGGCTAGCAAGTGCACGACTTGCATGGCCGTGGCCAGCTCGCTAGTTTCCGGCAGGATGCGCTTGGACGCCGACACCGTCTTGTTGTAGGCATCGGCCAGACTGGACAGCATTTGCACCTTGGCGGCCGGCTTAATGTCGGTGTCCACGTTTACCGCATCCATCGTCGCCTGGTACTGCATGACCAGGCCCGCCAGCATCTGGCGGGCGATGTTCTCGATGCCGCCACCGGAAAGAAGCTGCGCGGCCTGGGCCTTGTCCCAATCGTCGCCGTCCTTGGCGGATTGGCCTTTCCAGCGCGCGGCCGTCGCATAGGAAACGCCGGCTTTCAGCGCCGACACTTCCAGCGATAGGCGGTCGTACACGTAGGCGCGTCGCACCGCATCACGGGTTTCCTTCGGGTGAGCCATGCGTCACAGGCCCATCTTGGCCTTGGCCAGCGCCACGCCCACCGCGATGAGGCCGCCCGTAATGCCGCCGGCCGTGGCACCGTACACCACGGCGTCTTTGCGCACTTCCTGGCGCATGCGGTCAATCTTGCCGTCCAGGTTGTCCAGCTTGCCGTCCACGCGGCGCAGTAGCTGCAACTGTTCGTCCGGGCCTGCGTCGTTGGTCTTGTCTTTGGCGGTCATGCTTGTTTGTCCTGTTTGGAATCCAGTTTGTCGGTCATGCGGTCTAGCTTTTCTTCGATGCGGCGCATAAGCGCTTCCAGCTCACTGCGCCGCGCATAGTCGCTCGCCTCACGCGCAAGCTGTTCGCGTAGCTCGGCCACCTGGACCTTGAGCGTTGCGACCTGTTGCGCGTTTTCTTTCTGGTCGCTTTGCACGCGGCGAGTCCACATGCCGACCAGGCCCGCGATGACCATCACCACGACGCTAAAGAGTTGCGCGCCGCCAATCTCGATCATCATGGCGTCTTCCCCTCATCAAGGTCCAAGATGGCATTGAGCTGCGCGACGAGCTTCTTGCAGACGGCCGCATTGTCGATATGCGTGGTCAGTACATCGGCCTGGCTTACGGTGCTGCGGGCAAGGTCTGCGGCGTCGATTCCACCGAGGGAACCAGCGGCTGGAATGCCGGCGGCCGTTCGCGCAGCGGGGCCGGTAGCCGTAGCGGCTTCGGGCATTCGTAGGCCAAGGGCGGCGTTGTAGTCGCGCACCCAGCCAGCAGTAAAGGGACGATCAGGCAGGGCAACAGGCGCCGCACCGGGCTTTTCGATGTAGACGGTTGATACACGGGGGACTCGCTTCTTGAGGTCATCGGAGAGCTTGGCGTTCTCCGCGTTGGTGGAAAGAAGCCACGCGGACAGCGCATCACCTCGCTCTTGCTCGGCGCGCAGCTCGCGCAGATGCTTGGCCTGGGCGTCGGCCGTGGCCTGGCTCTGCTTGACGACATAGGCGTTATGGCTGGCCTCGGCCTGCGCCGTCGCGTAGCCATAGCCGTGCAGGTAGCCGCCAGCACAGGCGACCACCACCAGCACAAACCAGGCGGCGGTGGCATCGATGCCGAGCCAGGACAACAAGCGGGCGATCATTGCTTACCCTCGGCGTCGTCGTTCGGATTCGTCTGCTGCTGCAAGCAAGGTTGATCCACGTAACGCAGCGCGGCGATCAACACGCCGAGCGCCATCGAAATCCAGGCGAAACGGGATTCGGCCACCAGGGACCGGAATAGCGGCAGTAGCTCATAGGCGGCTGATGCCACCGCAAGGACCAGGCCGAGGATGACCGTGTACGAGCGATGGAGCCGCCGCCAGCTCTTGGTCAGTCTCGGGCGGCGCTTCACGACCAGGCCCCGGTCAGGAACAATTGCCGCTCGGCCTTGCGGCGGCGCTCCAGGCCGCGCAGCGGCACGCCACCCGAGTAAATCCATTTCAGGAATTCCTCTGCGGCTCCGGCGTAGTCGCGCGCCAGGACCTTGCGGGCCAGGGTGGACGGCTGGCCGTTGGTCAGCATGAACAGGCCGGACTTGATGCCGCGCTTGCCGGGGCCGACGTTGTAGAGGAAGGACACCAGCGCGTCGAACTGGCCTCGCGTGAGGGGAACGCTGGCAAAGAACTTCTTGACGGCGTTCTCACGCTCGATGAGGTCTTGCGCCAGCATGGCGTCCGCGACCGCTTGCGTGATGACCAGGCCCTTGTACACGTCCAGGCCCGTATGGCCCCAGCCGATGGTCCATACCTTGCCGGTGGCGTCCCAATACGCGGTCAGGCGGCAGCCCTCGAAATGTTCGATGAGGGAGACGCCAGCCTCGGAAGTCTTGTCAGGGTGCATAGTCGTGTCCAATAGTTGCTGGACACGACTATCCCAGCGCGGCCCTTATGGCGCGCTGTGAAATACTTCAGTGGGTAGGGGTAGGGCTTAGAACAATCCGAGCTGGCCGGCGGCGCGGACGGCCTGCTCGCCCTCGCCGTAGCGGTCGGACATCTTGAGGATCGACCAGATATGCCGGTCGGAGTATCCATAGCGAACGGCCAGGACGGAAACGGCCTGCACGGCGGACGTATCGCGCGTGAGACGGTCGAACGTCTGCCGGATATCCCGGTAGATGTACTCCACCAGCGCATCGCGGCAGCGGGGGATGTAGAGCGATTCGCCACCGAAGTGGCGAACCATGGCCGTCGCTGCATCCGGGCCGACCACTTCGGCCAGGGCCTCAAACTTGGCTTCACCCAGGCGGGTTTCCCGCTGGGGGACGGCAAAGGTCGTGCCGCCGAGCTGGCGCACCAGCTCCGAAGTGGCGCGCAGGCCGATGACGGCAATCAGCGTCTGCGCAGCGGGCGGCAGTAGGCCCGCAACTTCGGAAAGATCAGTGGAGCTGGCGGCAAGCTTGTTCACGGATAGGCCCGTCCATGTCGGTTTGCGTCGATAGCCAGCGCGGCGATCAGCTTGGAAAGCGCCTGCTCATCGCAGAATTCCAAGGCATCCACCTTGGCAATGCGTTTGACCATCACGTCCAAATACTTGCGGTCGCGGCCGGCGGCGGATAGCTGCGCGGTGAGCTTGGCCAGCAGGCGCTGGCGAGACTGGCCAACACGGTCCAGCCTTTGGCGGCTTTGCGACTTCACGCCCAGGCGGGCGAAGTGGTCCAGCACGCGGCGCAGCTCCACAATGTCCATGTCCTTGCAACTGGCCTTGCCTGTCTGCGCGTGCAGCATCGTGCGGTAGTCGTCATCGTCCATCCCCGCCTGCGCCTTGAGTACGTGGATGGTGGTGATGGCGCGCTTGCGCTCGTTAGCGCGTTGGGGGATCGGGCTACGCATGGGGCCGTTCCTTGGCGTGTTCACTTTCCAGCACCGCCGCATAGCCCACGCCGACCAGCTCCACGTTCTCATTGTTCGCCAGGAAGTGGCGAAGCATGACGCGCGCGGAATTCCAATGGTGCGAGTAGACGGTAAGGGTCGAGTCTGCGCCCATCTTCTTGGCCAGGCGAATCCCGACCTGTTTGACCAGCGCTTGGCGCTTGGCCGGCGGGTACAAGCGGACCAGGCTCGGGCGCATAAACCGCCTACGTTCTTCGCAGTCATCCAGGACCTGGCTGGCATGCATCCAGCCATTGACGAATACGCGCAGGACATACTTGAGCGCGCCTACTTCCGTCACAGCGACGGTTACGCGGAATCCATCGCACCGCAGCGCCACGCGACCCCACGGCAAGCCCAGCTCGGCCTTGATCTTCTCAACATCGTCTTTCGTGAATTTCGCCACGTTCTATCCTCTACTGGCCGACTGCGGCCCGTTCTGCCTGGGTGCGCTTGCGTCGATGGTTGGCCAGGTACGCCTGGCGTTCGGGGTCTTCTTTGTCGCAGGCTCGGCAGCGCGAGCGGGGCCGGCCTCGATCCATAAAGAAAAACTCGCCATCAGCCGGCCAGAAGCACTTGCAGCCTGCGCATCGAATTTCGCGGCCCAGCTCTGTTTCCATGCTTTCACGCATCGTTTCCTACTCCAGAAGTTGCCGGGGCCGCACACACCCCGCCCGGCCAGGGTCCTGAACCGCGCACGTTTACCCGCGTGCGCCCGTCGACGGCTGACGGTAGGTCGGGGCCAAGGGCATACGGGCGCGTCAGAGCGCCGCGAAGTCCAGAGGGATAGCCACGTACTCGTCAGAGCCTTCCGCGCGCTCATAGAAGCGGATATAGGGCTTGCTGCCATCCACGCGCACGCTATCGCTGATGGCGGTCATCGCGCGCTGCCACTTCTCGTCCTTGATTTCCAGGCGGCGCAAGCCCAACACGCGGCCCGTGTTGATCTGGCCTTCCTGGTCGACGCGGAAAGCGTCGTTGACCAGCACTTTGATTTCGTCGCGGCTGCCCTCGGACCAATCCATGATGCACTCGTCAATCAGCGCCTTGGCGGCCTGCAAGCGTTCATCGAACGCCAGGCGCTCCTGCACCTGGCGCACGACCTTGTAGCGGCCGCTGTAGCTGGTGAGCGTGACATTGCCTTTCTTGCCGCCTGCCTTGACCCCGTACTGTTCCTGGCTGATAGCAACGAACGATTCCACGTCAGCGAAAACGGAGCCTTTGAGCCGGGCCAGGTTTGCGTTTTCTTCCTTGACGGCGGCAATCATGCGTTCAATGGTCTGGTCGCGCAGCTTGTCGATGTCGCTAACCATGGACTCGGGGACCAGGCTACCGTCTGCGCGTTGGCGGTAACCGCTCGGGATGGAGGTGTTCATGCAGTTTCCTTTCTGCTTAGTGGTAAGAGGGGGCTTCGGGCGGGGTGCCTCGGCCGCTGGTGACTTGAAAGGCGCAGCCGTTCCAGGGCAGCAGCTTGTGGCCCATCTGCGTGGCCGCATAGCTCACCATCTGGCCTTGGGCACGCTCGGAAATGTGTGCCATCACATACAGCGAGCGGGCGATACCTACGCTGGCGCCGTAGTTCCCATAGATTTGAAGCGGCGTTTCTTCGGGCTGTTCGGGGTGTTGCAGTTGGAAGAAGGCTTGCACGCACTCATCAAGCTGCGGCGTCCATTGGCCAGGTTCTTCGGTG
Source organism: Achromobacter sp. 2789STDY5608621 (assembly GCF_001299375.1). Taxonomy (NCBI): domain Bacteria; kingdom Pseudomonadati; phylum Pseudomonadota; class Betaproteobacteria; order Burkholderiales; family Alcaligenaceae; genus Achromobacter; species Achromobacter sp. 2789STDY5608621. The sequence goes on from NZ_CYTU01000035.1 coordinate 41,172, forward strand.
AGCTTTTCGTACATGGCGCGGTGGGCCGGTTGCGCGGCCTGCGCAGTGTCATTGGGGTTGGCTTGGCTATTCATGAATCCGTCTCCTGTCGATTACTGCGGTGTCGTCCAGAGGACACGCACACCAAACACCGATGCGCTATGCCGTTGCGTTGCTGCGTTGTGGGTACTGCCGCCCGCCTCGCTGATAAGCCGTTCGGCCTGGTGGGGCAAGATCGGGCCGAGGTCGACCACCGGGGGGCCGTCGTCGTTCGGGGCCACGTCCTGGTCCTGGATACGCAAGCCAAGCTTGCGCAGCTCGCGGCACGCCGCATTGATGGTGGCAAGGCGCGCCTGGATATCCAGGGTGAGGATGGCGGGCTTGTGGATGGCGCTTTCCCGGAACAGGGATTGATCGCTGACCATGCGCGAATCGTTCGCTGCGTTCATCATTGGAATTCCCCGATGATCTCGGTTGAGGGTGTTGCCTGCTGGTGTACGTACTTGGCGCGATGCGGGCAGCCTTGGCATGCACGCCAGTGGCGCAGCTCACGCGGGTTGTTGATAGGCGGCGATTCCCGGTCAGCATGTCCACGGCACTCTGCGCCGGTGATGACAGTGGCCTGGCCATGAAACTCGGTCAGGAAAGGGCAATGCACCTTCGTGAACGCCTGGATAGCCTTTTCCGCCAGCTTGGCCACGCTGGCCTTGCCGGTGCCGTAGGGGCCGCATTGGTTGATGACCTGCGACAGGGCAGAGCGCGAGCAATTCATGCGCTTGGCTGTCTCGGTGATGTTGGATGCCTGGACCTCGGCCCGGACTAAATCAAGCCACGACGCCATATTCGCGTTCCTCATTCGGGTCATAGACGCAGTCCTTGCCGCGTCGGGTGGGGGCCAGCGGGCCGGTGTCCCGCACCAGCAGATACCGCTTAAAGCCGTTGCTGGTGGGCTTGCTGCCAGGCTCGCGCCGCATGTCGGTCAGGTAGCCGGTGGCACGCAGCGCCCGCAGGTATTTCTGCACGTTGTTGGTCGCGCACTCGATTTCCTGGGCGGTCGCGTTGCCATCGCACAGCAGCGCCACAACTTCCGGTACGGAAGCCTTTTGACGGATGCGCAGCAGCCGCCATACCTTTTCCCGCAGTGAGCCGGCCGTGTTCCTGGGCTTACCGCTAGGCCCCTTCGGGCCGCTCTTGAGGTTGGCCCCGGCTTCCAAGGCAATGCGCCCTTCGTTCGTCAGACGAAACTTGCCGGGCTTTACCTTGCCGTCGCTGTAGGTCTGCCGGGCAAGGTAGCCATGCGCCACCAGCTTGTCGCAGGCATTGGAGACTTGCTTACGCTCCAGCTCGGATTCGCGCACGATGTCGTCCAGCTTGACCTGGTCGGTGGCGTCGACCAGACGATGCAGCGCGGCCATGACCGCCTGAGAGGTCCATACGTGACTCATGCAACCCTCCCCGGCACGCGCGAGCGGCGACCCTGCCAGTCGTGGCACAACGGGATGTCCTTGACGTGTTCGCCCCGGACCTCGGACAGGCCGTTGGTGACGGCCAGGCGCTCGATAGCGGCAATGCCGTTCATGACAAGGCGCATGCGGCCTTCCGATTGCCGATGCAGTTCTGCGATGACGGCGTCAGCAATCTTGACCTCGGCCAGTTGGCGGGCGGTCAACAGCACGTCCTGCTGCGTCAACGGCTGGAAGTGAACGACCTGCGCCACGCGGCTGGATATCTGCGGGTAGCGCGCAATGCGGCTTTCAATAGTCTCCATGCCGACCAGCACCACCAGGACCTCGGTGAGGTCGGAGATATCGCGCACGCATTCCAGGATGGACGCAGTAGTGCGCACGGTGAATTCCGCCTCATCAATCACGATGGGGGTTTGCCGCTGGGCGACATGGCCAATGATGCGGGCTTGCACTTCCTGATTGCGGCCGCTGTTGGACAGCTTCAAGGTGTCGGCCATCTCCGTCAGCAGGCCGCGCTTGGTCCACGTCTCTTTGGCGCGCAGATAGATGGCGTTGGTATCCATGGCGAAGCGGTCGACCGTCTCGCTCTTGCCCAGCCCGGCCGGGCCGGTGACAAGAAGGATAGATGCCTCGCGCGCGCCGCGCTGTTCAACGGCCTTGACCGCCTCCATAAAGCGCACGTAGTTGGTGTTTTGGACAAAGGCTTTTTTCATGGGGTAATATCCTCCTGACTCTTGCAAGTCAGTTTTGCCGGCCCGGTTGGTGTTCCCGCACCTTCCGGGCCATTTTGTTAAGACCTCACGCAACCCTGCGTGAGGCGCTGTTGAAACGGTTCAATTCCTGTTCGTCGTCGTCGGTCCAGTCCAGACCCAGCAGCTCGTAACGCTGCGCGAACAGGGCATACCCTTCCGGGTCCGCGACGTAGTCACGCAGAAATTGCTGATCTGATTCGGACCAGGCCGTGCGGCCTTCGGCCTTGAGCCATTCGTAGCGCTCCGAGGGATTGCGGAACGCTGGGCGCGCTGCGACCTGGTCGCGCTGCCCGTGGTGCAGTTCAATGGCCTGCACTTCAAGGGGTTGCTCCAGGCGCTGCGCGTCGTAGGACGCAACAAACTGCGCGGTCTGCGTGGGGTTGTTTTCCAGCACCATGGGACCGCCGTGCAGCTCGTCGCGCACTTCCGTAAGCTTGTCCTCTAGGCGGCGCGCACGTCCCTCTGCGCGCTTGCGGCTGGCGCGATCCAGGAAGCTTTCCGGCATGAAATCGCGGCGGTTGCCATCCAGTTGCGCCTTGCACAGCAGGACGCCATCGGCGTCGTATACCCACACCTGGCTCGGGTCGTGAATATCGAAACCGACATTCACGCCCTCGGCGTGGTACTCGGTCAGCTCATGCGAGAAATAGATGTTGTTGAACAGACGGATTTCGCCGCGCAACACTCGGCATTGCTGCTGCGGCCGGAACAGATGATCCGTTTCCGCCGGCTGTAGCTGGACCAGGTCAGCCCCTTCCTGTACGCCCTTATTCCACGCTTCATTGGGCGTCATGTGACGGCGCTTGCCCGATACGGAATCAGCCACCATCGGCAAGCCACGGTGCGGCCGGTCGTTGTATTGCGCGACCTGGTCAGCGGCAAAAGCCACGAAGTCCGGCCAGGTCATCAGGGCGCGACTTGCCCCCAGGCGCTTCACATCGCGCCGGGTAAGCTTGTGGACCTTGTTGCTCGCCTCGGCGTCCATGTCCTTGCCGATGTACGTGGGCAGCTCTTTGGCGGCGCGGACCCAAATGGATTGATGCGCCCGTTCGATGATGCCGCGCGCCTGCGAGTTGTAGGGCAGGGAATGCGTTAGCGTCGTGCCAAGGCGCGACAGTAGGCCGGTGCCGGGTCCGCTAATCATGGCGTTGATATAGCCCGCGCCTCGGTCGACATAGAACACGCTAGCGATGCCGCCGTTTTGCGTGGCGACTCGGAGCGCGTCCAGGACGGCAAGGCCGGATTCGGCCAGGTCCGTCGACCAGCCCAGGGCTTTGCGCGTTGCCGTGTCCAGGACGGTCGTGATTTCCGGGCGGAACGGACGGCCGTGGCGCGGGTGCGCCACCTCGGCGTCGAACGCGTGACCGTCCGCCATGTAGATGTCACCAGGCCAAAGCTTGGACGTATCGCGGCGCACGAACGGTTTGATGGCCTTTATCTCGCGCGGCCCCATGCGGCCCTGTTCCACGGCCACATTGCCCATCTGCCCAATGAATCGGCGCAGGGTGTCATAGCTGGGCGGCGTTACGCCTTTAGCAAGGTGCGCAGGCAGTTGGTCATGGACCCAACGAAGCGATGGCTTTTGCGGGCGCTGGTAGAGCTTCAGGACGGTTTCCGCCCAAGGGGCCGCGACCTGGCGCAGCCAGTTTCCACGCCTAGCCTGGCCAGCGTCGGCGGGTGCCAACAAGTCAACGGCATTCGGCCGCGTTAAATCGAACTTCGACAGCCACCGGTAGACGGTGGCGCGGGTCAACGTGCGCGACGTTCCCGCGCGGTTGTTGGCAACCGGCAGCAGTCGAGCCAGCGCATCCGGCAGTTGGTTGGCTTGGGCCGCACTGACCATTTTTTGAACGGCCCGATCCATACCCAAGTCCTGAGCGTCCCTGTGTACGCATTGGAGAATTGCGGCGCGGGCCTCTGCGACCTGCCGCTGATGCCCGGTGAGGGCAGAGCCTGGAAGCAGGTCCGACTGGGGCTGTTGTGTAGGCTGTTCGCCCTGTTGGGACCGCTTCGTCTGAATCGCTGCCACAACGTACAGAGGCGGGGTGTACAGGCGAACTACACCGCCGGCACCGCCTCCATTCTTGGACGCCTTTTCCTCACGATACGGCCAGCCCTCGCTGAGTGCGCGCCGGGTAACGCCGCGCTCTGTCTGAGGCAACGACGGAAGCGCCAGGCGGGCAATGTCTGATGCAGTGAGCGATGGTGTCATTGCAGGTACTTTCCGGGCCAAAGGTCAGAAAGGGGCAGCGCGACCACTTGCGCGATGTAAGAGGCAATCCGGCGGGACTTGCCGCGCCCGTGGATGATGTGGGAGACGGCCATACGGGAAACATCCAGCTTCACCGCTATTGCGGCTTGGGAGTGGCCTGCTTTCTTGATCGCTGCTTGAATATCCGCTGGGTGCATAATTCAACATAGAAACTTGATTAGTTGAGCTATTCTGCTCGGAATTACGAGAACCGTCAAACGGAAAATATCGCTATGGCGAGCGAAGACGAAGACATAGGCGCACGGATCCACGGTGTACGAAAGGCTGCGGGCCTTAACCAGCAAGGCTTTGCGGCCAGGTTGGGCACCTCATCGGGTCACATAAGCGAGCTGGAAACGGGAAAGTCCGTGCCTGGCGGAAAGTTTTTGCTCTCGTTAAAACGAGAATTCCGCATTGACATCGACTGGCTTCTGACGGGTGAAGGCGAGAGACCGGCGGCGTTGCTTTCCGAGGACGAGCGCATCCTGGTGGAGCAATTCCGGCATACGTCTAAGGCGGGGCGGGATGCCTTGTTACAGACTGGCGCGGCGCTCGCTGAAGGGTCCAAGATCAAGAGACGCAAGGCCGCTTAGTTGGCCTTGTCAGTTCAACAAGTAAATCCGGCATCTATTTTTCTTGTTCGTCAGTGATACTTGATAGTCGTTTCCTAATTGCTTTATCGATCAACGCTTTATGATGTTTTTTCTCGCATTGGCGATCCGTTGCAGTAGTTCGCCAGTGTTCGCTAGGGTGGCGAACCCAATTTAAGGAATCCTGATGAAAAACGGTCTCTGTATGGCTGCGGTTGTGGCATTGGCTGTCGGAGTTGCATTGCCGGCGCTTGGGCAGGGCATGGCCACGTTGCGCACGGCCTCAGACGTGCGATTCATCACGGACGACGCCGTGACATCATCCAAGGCCTGGAATGCTGCGGAAACGAAGGCTGCGGCCGGAGAAGTGCTGGGCGCGTTAAACGGGGCTGAGGCGACGCTTAAGCGGGCCATCTTGGAGAAGGACACAGCCTTTTTCACTGGCGCGGGGCCTGCGTACGTGGAGCGGACCTGGTTGATGCAGACCGCCGAGCTTGTTTCACCAGTGCTAGGCATCCAGCAGCATGGCGCGCGCAATCCGTTGGTCGCGCCGCTCCAGCCTTGCAAACAGGCCTCGCTGGAGCTAGCCACGGTGTTTAACGGCTATCGCACAGCATTGCTGGAACGGCAGACCCTCACCGACGCGCAAACGAACCCGGTAGTGGTGGCAGCAGCGCGAGCCTACGACCAAGTCATGGCGGAATGCCGCCGGGTCGTCGCAAATACGTAAAGCGACCGCAGCCAGTCTCAAAGAGCACGCGTTTTTTCTCAAACTCGCCGCGTTCTGGCTTGCCTAGTCTCAAATGTACGAAATGCGAACTGGCCTGCTAGATTGTTGATTTGTAATGAGGTTTTCGCAGAAGCCTCAATCGGCGTTCGTCTCAAACTGCGCACCTCCCCACAGCGCGCCGAAATGCGGGGCGAAATGGTTTTACGATTGACGTCGAGTCACCCGTAACGCCCTGGCTCCGGCCGCGCACTTCTCATGCCTTCCCAAACGACGCCCATCGATGCCAGGGCCGCCTTTGAACTCGTGTTCGGGCTGCTGCAGAAGATCTCCTGGATCATCCATGACGCCTCGGCGCCGCCGCCGGAGCTCGCGGTCATCAAGCGGCATCAGGCGGACGCCGTCAACGTGATCCTGTGGATCTGTGAAACCGGCGACCTGACGGGCTGGCCTCCCAGGACGCCGCTCGACACGCGGGCCACGGCCTCGTATCTGCTGATGGATCTCACCTTCCGCCTCCTCGATCCCGCCTCGCCGCTGTCGGCGCGCACCTGGGCGGTCCCCGCCGGCCAGCCGGCGCATCGGCAGGCGCTGCACATCGTGCGGCACGAAGTACAGCGCAGCAAGCCCGTCACCGCCGCCGACCTGGCCCGATTCCCCGCGCGCGCCTGATTTGCGAGAATGGGGCCTCAGCCGGATACTCCCGCGTCCGGTCCTTCCGCCACCGCCCCATGCGATCCAACCGTTCCCTGCCTGCCCTGGTCTCGCTGCGCGCCTTCGAGGCGGCCGCCCGGCGCCTGAGCTTCAGCCTGGCGGGCGAGGAGCTGTTCGTCACCCAGAGCGCCATCAGCCACCATATCCAGCGGCTGGAGGCGGAGCTGGGCGTGGCGCTGTTCGAGCGCCGCACCCGCGCCGTGGCGCTGACGCCGGCCGGGCAGGCCTATTACGAGCGGGTCCATGCGGCGTTCGCGCTGCTGCGCCAGGGCACCGACGAGATCCGCGCGCCGGCCGCCGCGCGCCACACGCTGCGGGTCGGCCTGCTGGCGTCGTTCGCCACGCGCTGGCTGGCGCCGCGGCTGCCGGACTTCGCCGCCGCCCATCCGGACATCGACCTGCAACTGCTGCCCGACATCGGCCTGGCCGACGTGGCGGGCGGCGAAGTCGACGTGGCCATCCGCTATGGCCGCGGCACCTGGCCGGGCGTGCGGGCGCGCCGGATCATGGCGGAGCGGCTGTCAGTGGTCTGCGCCCCCGCGCTGGTGGCGGGCCGGCGGCGCCTGCGCACGCCGGCGGACCTGCTGCGCCATCCCTTGCTGGTCTCGCACACCCTGCATCCGTTCGAGTGGGACACCTGGTCGCGCCATCATGGCCTGGATCTGGGCCGCGCCCAGACCGTGCACCTGCACGACTACAACATCGTGGTCGAGGCGGCGCTGGCGGGGCAGGGCCTGGCCATGGGGCGCCACCGCATGATCGCCGCGCAACTGACCAGCGGCGCCCTGGTCGAGGCCTTGCCGGGCACCACCCTGGACGATCCGCGCATCGGCTGGTGGTTCGTGAGCCCGCGCGGCAAGGCCGATGCCGCCGCCCAGGCGTTCCAGGCGTGGCTGATGCGGGCCGCGGCGGACGACTGACGCATTACTTTTACTCATACGTGGTTCGCAATAATTGATTGGTCAGGCGCGGCGCGCGCCGATAGCATGGGGATCACCCTTCCCACTCCCGTTTCACAGGTGACTCCATGACCCGTACGATCTCCGGCCGCGTGGCCGAACTCGGCCTTGCGCTGGACCCCGCGGCCGCGCCCGCCGCCAATTACGTCCCCTTCGTGCAGGAGGGCAATCTGCTGTACATCTCCGGCCAGATCTCGCGCGCTGGCGGCAAGGCGGCGTTCCTGGGCCAGCTGGGCAACCAGATTTCCGAGGCCGACGGCGTCGCCGCCGCGCGCCTGTCGGCGCTGGGCATCCTGGCGCAGATCGCCGCCGCCACCGGCGACCGTCTCGACCGCGTGGCGCGCGTGGTGCGCCTGGGCGTGTTCGTCGCCAGCACGCCGGACTTCAACCGCCAGAGCGCGGTGGCCAACGGCGCCTCGGACCTGATGGTCGAGGTGTTCGGCGACGCCGGCCGCCATGCGCGCAGCGCGGTCGGCGTGGCCTCGCTGCCGCAAGGCGTGGCGGTGGAAGTGGAAGCGGTCATCGCGCTCACCCCCGCCTGATGCCGCGGCGCCGGGCCGCCGCCCGGCGCGACTTTCCTGGAATCGCCATGCCCGCCGTCCTGACTCCCGCCGTCCTGGAAGCGCTGCGCGCCGCCACGCCCGGCACGCGCACCACCGTCCACTTCAACCACGCCGGCGCCTCGCTGCCGTCCGCCGCCACCCTCGACGCCATCCAGGCCCACCTGCGGCGCGAAGCCGAGCAGGGGCCGATGGAGGCGGGCGTGGCCGCCCGCGCGACGACCGAGCAGGCGCGCCTGCTGGCCGCGCGCCTGCTCAACGCCCAGCCCGACGAGATCGCCCTGACCGGCGGCAATTCGCCCGGCTGGGGCGCCGCTTTCGCGGCCCTGGGGCCGTGGCGGGCGGGCGACCGCATCCTGGTCGGACGCCATGAATGGGGCGGCAATCTCTCCGCCATGCGGCTGACGGCGCAACGCGCCGGCGCCACGATCGAAACGATTCCGTCGGACGACAGCGGCTGCGTCGATCCGGCGGCGCTGCAGGCCATGCTGGACGAACGGGTGCGGCTGATCGCGCTGACCTGGCTGCCCGCCAACGGCGGCCTGATCAATCCGGCCGCCGCCATCGGCCGCGTGGCGCGCGCCGCCGGCGTGCCGTATTTCGTCGATGCGGCGCAGGCCGTGGGGCAATTGCCGGTGGACGTGGCCGAGGTCGGCTGCGACGTGCTGAGCGGCGCCGGGCGCAAGGCCCTGCGCGGTCCGCGCGGCACCGGCCTGCTGTATGTGCGGCGCGACTTCCTGCCGCGGCTGACGCCGGCGTTCGTCGATACCTATTCGGCGCCGCTGGCCGCCGACGGCCAGCCGCAACTGCGCGCCGACGCGGCGCGCTTCGAATCCGCCGAGGCCTCGCTGGCGCTACGCTGCGGCCAGGCCAACGCGCTGCGCGAAGCGCTGGATATCGGCCTGGAGGCCATCCGCGCCCGCATCGACACGGTCGCCCAGGCCCTGCGCGCAGAACTGGCCGCCATTGCCGGCATCGAAGTGCTGGACCAGGGCCGCGAGCGCTCGGGCCTGGTGTCGTTCAACCTCGCCGGACACGAAGCCACCGCGGTGCAACGCGCCCTGGCGACGCAGGGCATCATCATCGGCAGCAACGGCGTGCCGTACACGCCGCTGGACATGAACGCGCGCGGGCTGGCGCAGATCGCGCGCGCCTCGGTCAGCTACCTGACACGCGACGACGAGATCGACCGCCTGCTCGATGCGCTGCGTGTCCTGGCGCGCCAGGGCGGCTAACGTCCGTCACCGCCCCGGTCAGCCGTGGCGGGAGCGCTTCACGCCACGGCCCGGCGCGCGAACGGCGTCCACTTGGTGAAGACCAGCAGGTTGCCGAACATCACCAGCGCCAGGCCCAGCAGCGCGGCGGGCGTCCACTGGTAGCCCTCGGCGAAGGTCGACACGCTCAACGCCACCACCGGGAACAGCACGGTGCAGTACGCCGCGCGCGCCGGCCCCATGCGGCCCACCAGCGTCAGATAGGCGGTGAAGCCGATCACGGACCCCGGAATGGCCAGGTACACCAGCGCGCCGACATAGGCCGTGGACGTGTCGAAGCGGAACGGCACGCCGGCGATCAGGCAACCGGCCAGCAGCACCGCCGCGCCGTACAGCATGCTGTAGGCATTGCCGGTAAGCGGCCGCAGGCCCGCGCGCTGCTGCAAGGACGACAGCATGTTGCCGGTCGAGAAGCAGAACGTGCCGAGCAGCGCGAAGCCCAGGCCCAGCAGGGTCTCGTGGCTGGCCTGCTGGCCCGCCAGTTCGGGCCAGAACAGCAGCACCAGTCCGCTGAATCCCACCACGCCCGCGACCATCACGCGCGGCGCGATGCGGGTGCCGAACCACAGCCGCGCGTTCAGCGCATTCCACAGTGTCGCGGCCGAGAACACCACCGACACCAGGCCACTGGGAATCCACTGCGTGGCGGTGTAGAAACAGAGGAAGTTCAGACAGAACAGGCACAGCCCCTGGCCCAGGCACAACAGATGCCCGCGCCGGTCCATGCGCTGCAGTTTGCGCGTCAGCAACAGGGCGGCGAACAGCACCAGCCCGGCCAGCGCGAAGCGGTAGAAGATGGAGACGGGAATGGCCACCACGCCCAGCTGGAGCTTGATGGCGATCCAGGTGGTGCCCCAGATGATGACGGTCAGGAAATACAGGAAGAGATTCACTTTCGGACGCTCGGCAGGGCGAAAAAAGACATGGGATCGGGGCATGCGAAAAAGCGCTGCCCTGTCGCGCAGTCTGCACCCGCGCGAGCCGCGAAAATTGCCGGTTCTTGCGGTTTTTCTTGGTTCGCGCGATCCACGCGCGCAAGGATCGCAGTAGCATTTCGGTTCCATGGGCACCACCGCATCGGCTCCGTCCGACTTCTCCGTTTTCCGCACGCTGTCCGCGTCCACCGCGACGCTGGCGCGCGCGGCCTCGCTGGGCGAGGGCATCGCCATTTCGCAATGGGGTCGCAGCGCCCACGAGACGCTCGGCTACGACATGCCCGGGCATCACACGCTGTCGCTGTACCTGCATGGCGGCGAGAAATCGTTCCGCGTCGGCAATCCGCTGCACGGCGGCGCCGGCAAGTTCTGCGTGCTGCCGGCCGAGCACTATTCGCGCTGGTGCATGAACGACACGGTGCACTTCCTGCATCTCTACATCGCGCCGGAGCGGCTGGCGCGCGAGGCCGTGATGCGGCTCGACTGCGAACCGCGCTCGCTCGAACTGCGCGACCGCACCTACATCCACGACGACTCGCTGACCGACGTCTGCCGGGCCCTGCTCGACACCGACTGGAATGCGCCCGCCGACCGCCTGGCCGCCAGCAGCGCGGCCGAGACGGTGCTGCATCACCTGCTGCTGCAGGGCGTGGCGCGCAAGGCCGCGCCACCGGCCCGCGGCGGCCTCGCGCCCGCGGTGCGCCGGCGCGTCATGGACTACGTCGACGCGCATCTGGCCGAGCCCTTGACGCTGGACCAGCTGGCCGGCGTAGCCGCGCTGTCCACCTACCATTTCGCGCGCATGTTCCACGCCTCGTTCGGCGAACCGCCGCACGCCTGGGTGCGCGCCCGCCGCCTGGCGCATGCGCGCGGCCTGCTGGCGGCCGGCAAGGGCGACCTGGCGGGCATCGCGCAGGCCGCCGGGTTCGGCAACGCCAGCCACCTGTCGCGCGTGTTCCGCGACGCGGTCGGCGTGACGCCGGGCCAATACCGCGCCGCCCGCCGCGGCCACTGAAGCGCCGGCCCAGCCGGCGCGCCCGGTCTACAATGGCGCACCGCCCTTCGCGGCCTTGATCGCCTGCCCCGCCCGCGATGCCATCGCCGATTACCCGCGACGTTTCCGCTGTCCCCGACGCCTCCCGCCCCTTGCCGCTGCGCGCGCATTGGCTGGCCGAGCTGATCCGGCTGCGCGAAGCGCATTGGGGCCCGCTGGAAGACGCCGCCGTGGTGCGGCAGGTGCGCCAGCTGGACGTCGCGCTGCCAGACCGCATCCTGGCCCGCGCGCAGCACCTGGCGCAACGTGAAAACCTGGCGCCGCTGGTGGACGGCTGGCGCCGCAGCGCCTGGGCCGTGCTGGCCGTGTTGCTGCTGCTGGCGCTGCTGTCCGGCGCGGGCGTGGCCGCCAGCGCGCTGGGCGACGGCGCCCGTCCCGTCAATGTGCTGTGGGCGCTGGGCGCCTTGCTCGGCCTGCACGCGCTCACCTTCCTGCTGTGGCTGGCCAGTTTCCTGCTGACGCCGGCCGCGATGACCCCGCTGGGGCGCCTCTGGCTGTGGGCCACCCGCAAGCTGGCGCGCGGCCCGGACAGCGCGCTGGTGCCGCAGGCCCTGCTCAACCTGCTGGCCCGCGCCGGCGCGCTGCGCGGGCTGTTCGGCGCGGTCAGCCACGGCCTGTGGCTGGCCGGCCTGGGCGCGGCGCTGGCGACCTTGCTGGCGCTGCTGACCACCGCCAGCTACCGCTTCATCTGGGCCACCACGCTGCTCGCGCCCGACACCTTTGTCTGGTTGACGCAGGTCGTGGGCTGGCTGCCCGCGCACCTGGGCTTTCCGCTGCCCGACGCCGCCATGGTGCGCGCCAGCGACGGCGTCCAGGCGCTGGGGGCCGACGCGCAGGTGCAGTGGTCGTGGTGGCTGATCGGCGTGCTGGTGACCTACGGCATCCTGCCCCGCCTGGTGGCGTGGCTGGCATGCGTCGCCGTCGCCCGGCGCGCCTTGCGCGGCCTGCGCATCGATCCCGCGCTGGCCGGCTACGCGGCGCTGCGCGACCGGCTGGAGCCGCCGGCCCAATCCACCGGCATCGACCGCCCGGTCGACCCGCTGCACCAGCCCCGCGTCGAATCGGCGATCCCGGCGGCCATGGGCGGCCAACCCGTGCTGCTGGGGCTGGAGCTGCCGACAGACCTGGACTGGCCGCCCGCCGGCCTGCCCGACGCCATCCGCATGGCCGGCAACCTCGATACCCGCGAGCAACGCAATCGGCTGCTGGACGCGCTGTCGCAAGCCGCCGCCTCGCGCCTCCTGATCGCCTGCGACGCGCGCCAGACGCCCGACCGCGGCACGCTGGCGCTGATCGCCGAACTGGCCGCGCATGCCGGCCAGACCCGCGTCTGGCTGCGCGCGCCCGCCGCCGCCGACAGCCGCGAACCCGTCTGGCGCGAGCGCCTGGCGGCCCTGGGCCTGGAGGCCGGCGCCATCATCGGCCCCGGCGGCGCGCCGCTGGCCTGGCTGGAGCATGGCGATGCGTGAGCCGCTCATCAGCATCGCCGTGGTCGGCCACACCAACACCGGCAAGACCTCCCTGCTGCGCACGCTGACGCGTGACACCACCTTCGGGGAAGTGGCCGACCAGCCCGGCACCACCCGTCACGTCGAGGGCGCGCGCCTGCGGCTGGACGGCCGTCCGGTGCTGGAATGGTTCGACACGCCGGGCATGGAAGACAGCATCGCCCTGCTCGAGTACCTGGAACGCCTCACCCAGCCCGGCGAACGGCTCGATGGACCGGCGCGCATCCAGCGTTTCCTCGACACCCCGGAAGCGCACGGCCGCTACGAGCAGGAAGCGCGCGTGCTCAGGAAGATGCTGGACTGCGACGCCGCGCTGTACGTGGTCGACGCGCGCGATCCGGTGCTGGGCAAGCATCGCGACGAACTGGCCATCCTGGCTGCCTGCGGCCGCCCCTTGCTGCCGGTGCTGAACTTCGTCAACGCGCCCGCGCACCGCGCCGGCGAATGGCGCGACGCGCTGGCGCGCCTTGGGCTGCACGCGGCGGTCGAGTTCGACACCGTCGCGCCGCCGCTCGATGGCGAACAGCAGCTCTACGCCAAGCTCGGCGTGCTGCTGGACCGTCACGCCGGCACCCTGGCGCAACTGGCCGACAGCCTGGCGCGCCAGCGGCGCGAACGCCACGAGGCGGCGTGCGAGCTGCTGGCCGATCTGCTGGTCGACGTCGCCGCGCTGCGTTTGACCAGCGCCAGCGACGAAGCGGCGCTGGCCGCGACCGCGCAGCAACTGCGCCAGCAGGTGCGGCAGCGCGAACAGGCCTGCGTCAGCGCCTTGCTGGCGCTCTACAACTTCCGCTCATCTGATTTCGACGACGACGCGCTGCCCCTGCAGGGCGAACGCTGGGGCATGGACCTGTTCCATCCGCAGGCGCTCAAGGACATGGGCGTGCAGGTCGGCATGGGCGCGGCCGCGGGGGCCATGGCCGGCGCGGCGGTGGACCTGCTCAGCGCCGGCCTGAGCCTGGGCACCGGCATGCTGATCGGCGCCGCCGCCGGCGGCCTGTGGCAGGGCGTGGAAAAGCTCGGCAAGCGCGTCGCCGGCAAGCTGCGCGGCTGGCGCGAGATCAGCGTCGACGACGCCGTGCTGCGACTGCTGGCGCTGCGCCAGCGGCAATTGATCGACGCGCTCGAACGCCGCGGCCATGCGGCCCGCGCGCCGCTGCGGCTGGACCGTCCCGATGACGATGCGCTGCGCAGCGGCCCCTTGCCCGAGGCGCTCAAGGAAGCCCGCAGCCGCCCCGAATGGTCGGCGCTGGCGCCTGGCCACGAAGACAGCGAACGGCGCAAGCAGGTGGTGCGCGAATTGGCGAAAGCAAGCAAGTACTAACCCCAATCCAAACCGATTGACGCTTAAACGAATCGCTCTATAAGATTCGTTTTGCATCGGTGCGGTCCATCCCGCCATGACAATCACAAGGGGTTGGATCTATCGTGAACCGCCTTTCCTCGTAGCAGCAACGCCATGCCCCGGCTCCCCGTGGGCCCGGGCCCTATCACTTCTGTCGCGCTATCCGCGCATTACGGAGCATGAGGGCTATGCGTACTTTTCCCCACCTAAAGCAAGCGGCGCTGGCAGCTGCGCTGACGGCCTCGCTGGCATTCAGCGCCGGCGCGGCCGCCAAGACCTTCCACTGGTCTTATCAAGGCGACGCCACATCGATGGACCCGATGGCGTTGAACGAAACCTTCACGCTGGGTTTCCAGGGCAACATCTACGAAACGCTGGCCGGCTACGACGGCAACCTGAAACTGACGCCGCTGCTGGCCGAGAGCTGGGAAAACCCCGAGCCCACCAAGTGGGTCTTCAAGCTGCGCAAGGGCGTGAAGTTCCACGACGGCTCGCCGTTCACCGCCGATGACGTGATCTTCTCGTGGAAGCGCAGCCTGACGCCGGGCTCCGACATGAAGGGCTACGGCGCCAAGGCCTCCGACATCAAGAAGGTCGACGACTACACCATCGAGGTCACCACCCCCACGCCCAACCCGATCCTGCCGCGCGAATGGGTGTTCCTCTACATCATGAGCAAGACGTGGTCGGAGAAGAACAAGACCACCGAAGCCACCAACGTCAAGGGCGACAACCAGGGCAACTACGCCAACCTCAACGCCAACGGCACCGGCCCGTTCATGCTGGTGTCGCGCCAGCCCGACGTGAAGACCGTGCTCAAGCGCTACGACGGCTACTGGAACAAGGACATCAAGACCAACGTCGATGAAGTCATCTTCCAGCCGATCACGCAGGAAGCCACGCGCGTGGCCGCGCTGATCTCCGGCGAGATGGATCTGGTGCAGCCGGTGCCGGTGCAGGACTGGAAGCGCCTGGAAGACGCCAAGGGCGTCAAGCCGCTGACCGCGCCCGAGGCCCGCGCCATCTTCATCGGCATGGACCAGGACCGCGACGAACTGCTGTTCTCGGACGTGAAGGGCAAGAACCCCTTCAAGGACCCGAAGGTGCGCGAAGCGGTGGTACTGGCCGTGGACACCAAGGCCATCAATGAGAAGATCATGCGCAACGCGGCCAAGCCACTGGGCTCGCTGATCGCCACCGCCATCAACGGCTACGACGAATCGTTCGGCGCGCCCTACAAGCCGGACCCGGAACGCGCCAAGAAGCTGTTGGCCGAGGCCGGCTACCCGAAGGGCTTTTCCGTGACCATGGACTGCCCCAACGACCGCTACGTCAATGACGAGAAGGTCTGCCAGGCAGTGGCTGGCATGCTGGCGCGCGTCGGCATCAAGATCAACCTGCTGGCGCAGACCAAGTCCAAGTATTTCGGCAAGATCCTGCTGCAGGCCGGCAACCAGACCAGCATGTACATGCTGGGATGGACGCCCAGCTCGACCGACGCCCACAACACGCTGCTGAACCTGGCCGCGTGCCGCGACGCCAAGACGGCGGCGGGCCAGTTCAACCTGGGCGGCTACTGCAACAAGAAGGTCGATGACCTCACCGCCAAGATCGGCGTCGAGACCGACCAGGCCAAGCGCAACGCAATGATCAAGGAAGCCTTCGGCATCGTGCGCAGCGACTTCGGCTACCTGCCGCTGCACCAGCAGCCGATGTCGTGGGGCGTGAAGGACAACATCAAGGTCATCCAGCGCGCCGACGACGTGCTCGACCTGCGCGACGTGGTCCTGCCGTAGTCCCCAGGCGCCGCGCCACGCCGCAGGGCGTGCGCGGCGCTGTGTTGATGCGACCCCCGCGACGGCGCCAGCCGTCCGGGCGCGCCCGGCCCAGCCCCGCTTGCCGCCTCCGGCAACGCGGCCCGGCGTTATCCGACCCAGAGGGCATCCGACCATGCTTTCCTTTATTGCGCAGCGGCTGATCCAGTCGGTGCTGGTGATGTTGACGGTGGCGCTGATCGCGTTCTCCATGTTCCGCTATGTCGGCGATCCGATCGCCAGCATGGTGGGCCAGGACACCACGCCCGAACAGCGCGATCAGCTGCGTGAACAGCTGGGCCTGAACGATCCCTTCGTGGTGCAGTACGCGCATTTCGTCGCCAACGCGGCGCGCGGCGACTTCGGCATTTCCTACCGCCACCGCCGGCCGGTCAGCGAACTGCTGGAAGAACGCCTGCCGGCCACGCTGGAGCTGTCGTTCGTGTCCGCCGTGATGGCGCTGGCGCTCGGCATCCCCATGGGCATCTACACCGCGCTCAAGCGCCACGGCGTACTGTCCAAGACTTTCATGGCGATTTCGCTGGCCGGCATCTCGCTGCCGACCTTCCTCATCGGCATCCTGCTGATCCTGTTCTTCGGCGTGCAGCTGCGATGGCTGCCCAGCTTCGGGCGCGGCGACGTGGTCGGGCTGGGCTGGTGGACCACGGGCTTTTTGACCAAGTCCGGCCTGCTGGCGCTGATCATGCCGGCGATCACGCTGGCGCTGTTCCAGATGACCCTGATCATGCGGCTGGTGCGCGCCGAAATGCTGGAGGTGCTGCGCGCCGACTTCATCAAGTTCGCGCGCGCCCGCGGCCTGCCGGAGCGCCTGATCAATTTCCGCCACGCGCTCAAGAACACCATGGTGCCGGTCATCACCATCACCGGCCTGCAGCTCGGTTCCATCATCGCCTTCGCCATCATCACCGAGACGGTGTTCCAGTGGCCCGGCATGGGCCTGCTGTTCATCCAGGCCATCAGCATGGTGGACATCCCGGTGATGGCCGCCTACCTGGTGCTGATCGCCTTCATGTTCGTCGTCATCAACCTGGTGGTCGATCTGCTGTATTTCGCCGTCGACCCGCGCCTGCGCGTGCAGAGCAAATAAGGGAACCGCCTCATGAACGCCCGCATCGCTCCCTTCTTCGCGCGCGCCGCCGACAGCGACCTCTGGCACAGCTTCAAGCGCTCGCCCGGCGCCATCGTCGCCGCCGCCGTCACGCTGGCCATCCTGCTGGGCGCGCTGTTCGCGCCGGTGGTGGCGCCGCACAATCCGTTCGACCTGGCTTCCCTGAACATCATGGACGCCAACACCCCGCCCGCCTGGCAGGAGGGCGGCAGCGCCGACTTCCTGCTGGGCACCGACGACCAGGGCCGCGACATCCTGTCGGCGATCCTCTACGGCTCGCGCGTGTCGCTGCTGGTGGGCTTCGCCTCGGTGCTGTTCTCGATGGTG
This sequence comes from Achromobacter sp. 2789STDY5608621, assembly GCF_001299375.1. Lineage (NCBI taxonomy): Bacteria > Pseudomonadati > Pseudomonadota > Betaproteobacteria > Burkholderiales > Alcaligenaceae > Achromobacter > Achromobacter sp. 2789STDY5608621. Next base: position 58,556 of record NZ_CYTU01000035.1, read on the forward strand.
CTGGGCGTCACGCTGGGCCTCATCAGCGGCTACGCCGGCGGCCGCGTCGACAGCTTCATCATGCGCATCGCCGACGTGCAGCTGTCGTTCCCCGCCATCCTGGTGGCGCTGCTGATCGACGGCGTGGCGCGCGGCCTGCTGCCGCGCGACATGCACGACGAACTGGCCCTGTACGTGCTGATCTTCGCCATCGGAATCTCGGGCTGGGTGCAGTACGCCCGCACCGTGCGCGGCTCGACGCTGGTGGAACGCAACAAGGAATACGTGCAGGCGGCGCGGCTGATCGGCATCGGCCCCATCACCATCCTGCGTCGCCACATCCTGCCCAACGTCATGGGTCCGGTGCTGGTGATCGCCACCATCCACCTGGCGATTGCCATCATCACCGAGGCCACGCTGTCGTTCCTGGGCGTGGGCGTGCCGCCGACCGCGCCCTCGCTGGGCACGCTGATCCGCATCGGCAACAGCTACCTGTTCTCGGGCATGTGGTGGATCTCGATCTTCCCCGGCATCGCGCTGGTCGCGCTGGTGCTGTCGGTCAATCTGCTGGGCGACTGGCTGCGCGACGCGCTCAACCCCAAGCTGCGCTGAGGATGCCATGGCCCTGCTGAACATCGAAGACATCCGCATCGAATTCCCCAGCCGCCGCGGCACGCTGGTGGCGGTGGACGGCGTGTCGCTGTCGCTGGAGAAAGGCGAGATCCTGGGCGTGGTCGGCGAATCCGGCGCCGGCAAGTCGACCATCGGCAACGCCGTGATCGGCCTGCTGGAAGCGCCCGGCCGGCTGGCCGGCGGCGCGGTGCTGCTCAACGGCGAACGCATCGACACGCTGACGCCCGCGCAGCAGCGCAAGGTGCGCGGCCGCCGCATCGGCATGATCTTCCAGGATCCGCTGACCTCGCTCGACCCGCTGCAGACCGTCGAAAGCCAGCTGGTCGAGACCATGCTGGTGCACCTGGACCTGACGCACGACCAGGCCAAGGCGCGCGCGGTGCAGTTGCTGGCGCAGGTCGGCATCGACCAGCCCGAGCTGCGCGTGCAGCAGTATCCGCACCAGTTCTCGGGCGGCATGCGGCAGCGCGTGGTGATCGCGCTGGCGCTGTGCTGCGAGCCCGAAGTCATCATCGCCGACGAACCCACCACCGCGCTCGACGTGTCGATCCAGGCGCAGATCCTGGAGCTGCTGAAGAAGCTCTGCCGCCAGGAACAGGTCGGCATGATCATCATCACCCACGACATGGGCGTGATCGCCGACGTCACCGACCGGGTGGCGGTGCTGTACCACGGCAAACTGGTCGAGCAGGGGCCCACCGCCAAGATCCTGGGCGACCCCGACCATCCCTACACCCGCAGCCTGATCTCGGCCGTGCCGCGCCCGGACATCAAGCTCAAGCGCTTTCCGCTGGTCACCTACATCGAGGACGTGAAGACCCCGGCCAAGCCGCTCGACCTGGCCACCCACTGGCTCGGCCAGCGGCGCGACTTCGGCGCGCGCGGCGACGGTCCGCTGGTGCAGGTGCGCGACCTGAGCATGCGCTTCGTGCTCAAGAGCGCGCTGCTCAAGCGCAACCAGCGCACGCTGGATGCCGTCAAGCGCGTCAACTTCTCGATCGGCGAAGGCGAGGTGTTCGGCCTGGTGGGCGAATCCGGTTCGGGCAAGTCCACCGTGGCGCGGCTGATCTCGGGCCTGTATACGCCCAGCGGCGGCTCGGTCACGTTCGGCGGCACCGACCTGACCGCGCTCAAGGGCGAAAAGCAGCTCAACCCGTTCCGGCGCCAGATCCAGATGATCTTCCAGGATCCGTTCTCGTCGCTCAATCCGCGCATGCGGGTGCTGGACATCGTGGCCGAGCCGATCCGCTTCCACAAGCTGGCGGCCAACGAGGCCGAGACGCGCCGCGTGGTGGCCGACCTGCTCGACGTGGTCGGGCTGGGCGACCGCGCCGCCGAGCGTTTTCCGCACGAATTCTCCGGCGGCCAGCGCCAGCGCATCTGCATCGCGCGGGCGCTGGCCACGCGGCCGCGCTTCCTGATCTGCGACGAGCCGACCTCGGCGCTGGACGTCTCGATCCAGGCGCAGATCCTGAACCTGCTCAAGGACCTGCAGGAACAGTTGGGCCTGACCATGCTGTTCATCAGCCACGACCTGCCCGTCATCCGCCAGATGTGCGACCGCGTCGGCGTGATGCGCTATGGCGAGCTGCTGGAAGTGGCCGAGACCGAGGCGCTGTTCGAACACCCGCAGCATCCCTATAGCCAGCACCTGCTGGGGCTGATGCCCCGCTTGCAGTCGATGTCCCGCGAGGGACTGGACGTGGCCGGCTGAATCCCAGCGAGACCACAAGGAGCGAGACATGAGTGCGACGCCACAGACCCTGTTCATCGGCGGCAAGGTGTTCGACGGCCGCGGCCAGGTGCTGCCGAATCACGGCGTGCTGGTCGAAGGCAAACGTGTGACGCGCGTGGCGCCGGCCGGCGAATTCACCGGCTTCGCCGGACGCCGCGTCGATACTGGCGGCATGACGCTGATGCCCGGCATGGCGGACTGCCACGTGCACCTGGTCTATACCGGCGGCGCCGACCCGCAGACGCAGATGTCGAAGCAGGGCCCGGCACAGATCACCCTGACCGCGCTCGAGAACGCGCAGGCCGCGCTGCGCGGCGGCTTCACGGCGCTGCGCGACTGCGGCGGCAAGGACTACCTGGAATTCGGCGTGCGCGACGCCATCGCGCGCGGCGTGTTCCCGGGCCCCACCATCAAGGCCTCGGGCCGCATCATCTGCATGACGGGCGGCCACGGCAACCGCATCGGCCGCGTCGCCGACGGCTGTGAGGAAGTGGTCAAGGCCGTGCGCGAGCAGGTCCACGCCGGCTGCGACCTGGTCAAGATCATGGCCACCGGCGGCGTCATGACGCCGGGCGTGAGCCCCATGGACGCGCACTACAGCTTCGACGAGATGAAGGCGGGCGTGCACGAGGCCAAGCGCTTTCGCAAGAGCACGGCCAGCCACGCGCAGGGCACGCAGGGCATCCTGAACGCGGTGCGCGCCGGCATCGACTCGATCGAGCACGGCATCTTCATGGACGAGCAGTGCCTGAGCGAAATGCTGGCGGCCGAGACCTACCTGGTGCCGACCATCGCGGCGGTGCGCAACATCGTCGCCAACGCCGACAACGGCATTCCCGCCTATGCCGTGGAAAAGGCGCGCGCGGTCGAGCAGCGCCATCGCGAGTCGATCCAGATGTACTACAAGGCGGGCGGACGCATCGCGCTGGGCACGGATGCCGGCACGCCGTTCAACCTGCACGGCGACAACGCGATGGAGCTGGCCTACATGGTGGAGTTCGGCATGACGCCGGTCGATGCCCTGGTCGCGGCCACCTCGCGCGGCCACGACCTGATGGGCATGGACGGCCATGGCGTGGTGGAGCAGGGCGCCGTGGCCGACCTGCTGCTGGTGCGCGGCGATCCGACCAAGGACATCATGCAGGCCGCCGACCGCCGCTTCCATGTGGCCGTGCTGCGCGGCGGCGACGTGGTGGCGGGCGCCTTGCCGGCCTGACGCGCGGGGCCCGCGGGACGCAGGCGGGCCTTACTTCACGCCGTGCGACATGAGCCAGGCCAGGAAGGTTTCCAGCGGCATGCGTTCGCCGTTGAAGTCCACCTGGCCGCCCGCGTAGTTCAGGCTCGCCAGCAGCTTGCCGTCTTCCAGGTGCCCCCACTGGCTGCCCACGATGCGGTCGCGCACGCCATCGGCCTGCCGGCGCGCGGCCTCGCGGGCGGCGGCCTCGGGCATGCCGTCGGCCTGCAGGCGCACGGCGATCAGGTCGGCCACGCTGGCGACCGGCACCGACAGCCGCGCGTCGAACTTGCGCACGGTCTCCTTGACCACCGCGGCCGGCGAATGATTCCACAGCGTCGGCGCGGCCAGGCCCACCGCCAGTTGCAGCGTGGCGCTGCCGTTGGCGGTATCGACCTGCAGCGGCGCCAGCGAGAAGCCGGGCTCGGCCAGCAGGAATTTCATCACGTGGCCCGCGCCCACCATCTTGTCGCTCAGGCTGCCGCCGCCGTCTTTCGTAGCCTCCATGGTGTCGCGGAACGCGCGGAACGACACCAGGTCCAGGTTGTGCGCCTGCGCTGCCAGGCGCAGGTTGGCCACCTGTCCGGCGCGCGTGTCGATGCCCGCCACCTGCACGGCCAGCTTGCCCTGCATGGCGCTGTCGGCGCCGCTGGCGTCGAGATTCACGGCGACGTCGCGCAGCGTGACCGGCTCGCCGTCGATCTCGACGGTCCATTGCTTGAGGGTCGCGCGCGTCGTGGCGGCGCCGGTCTCGTCGGCGGCGCGGGTCGCATCGTACGTGATCGCCAGGTCGCGCATGGCCAGCCGGCGCGTGTGGCTCGCGCCGTCCTTGGTGAACGGCTCGAACAGGTCGGCGCGGTCCGAGCGGACCGTCACGGTGGCGCGCTTGCCGCCGGCGGCGACATCGGCCCGCAGCGTCAGGCCCGAGAAACTGAAGCGGGACGCGTCGCGCGCGCGCTCGACCGGCGCCAGCGCCAGGGAGACCGCGATATCGCGGCCATAACCCGCCACGGCCTCGGCCGTCACGGGCACGCCGCCCTGCGCGGCGGCGAACCAGGTTTCCAGTGACGGCGTAGGCGCCAGCTCCGCGCGGGCGGCGGCCATGGCCGGGAACAGATGGCCCCGCGACAGGCGGTACAGCGGGAACGGTCCGTGATCCAGGCGCACCACCATCTCGTAGTCGCGTCCCGCCGCCCCGGGACCATCCTTGGCCAAGGGCTGCGCCTTCAGCCGATAGCGCGCCTGCGACGTGAACACGCCGCGCTCGTACGACAGCTGCTCGACCGACAGCGTCTCGCCCAGCTTCGCGCCGATCAGCCGCGCCTGCGCGTCGGCGCTCTCGGCCAACTGCGCCATGCCGTTCTCGAGCTGCTTGCCGGTGTACCAGGCCGTGCCCGTCCAGATCGCGCCCAGCGCCAGCACGGCGCAACCCACCGCTACCCATTTCCGCATGATATCCGTCCCGCTTCCCATTTGCGTCGGTCCCGCATGGACCGCAGCCGCCAGCATACGCCGCGCATGAAAAACGGGCTGCCGCGCCCGAAGGCGCCGCAGCCCGTGTAGGGCGCCGGCATCACGCCGGCGCCGGGGTCTGGCCCGCGCCTCAGCGCATGCCGCCCATCGCGCCGCTCATGACCATCATCACGAACTGCTGCAGGGGCATCTTCTTGCCGTTGAAGTCCACTTGGCCGTCGGCGTAGTTCAGGTAGGAAACGATGTTGTCGTTTTCCGCCTTGGCCACGCCCATCGCCACCGCCATGGTGCCGACCATTTCGGCCTGGCCCTTGGCGGTCTGGGCGGCGCGGTCGGCCGGCACACCACGCATCTGCGGCTCGATCGCCATCAGGTCGGCCACGTTGGCCTTGGACAGCACCAGCTTGGCGTTGAGCTTGCGGATGGCTTCCATGGCCAGGTCGCTGGCCGGCTTGTCGGTCGAAGCCGGCTTGGCCAGGTCCACGTCCAGGTTGAAGGTCGACGTGCCGTTGGCGGTGCGCACCTGCAGCGGCGACACCGACAGGCTGGGGTTGCCAGCCAGCAGCAGTTCGACGTTGGTCTTCAGGATCTGCTGCTCTTCCGGCGTGAACTCGGGCGAGGCCTGTTCGCCGCCGCCTTGCATCATGCGGCGCGACGACGCTTCATAGACGTCGTTCAGGGCCTTGAGGGCCTTGGGATCCATGTTCTTCATGCCGATGGCCAGCTGCAGGCCCGCCATGTCCTTTTCCTGGACATTGATCATGCCGAAGTCCAGCACCATCTTGGCGTTGACGCCGGTGTCGGCCTCGGACAGGTCCACGGCGATGCTGGTGTCCTTGAGCAGGACCGGCGGCTTGGTCTTGGACGTGATGGTCCATTCCTTGAAGACCAGCTTCTGGCTGCCCATGGCCATGTCGTTCTTGCCCGGCGTCAGGTCGCTGTTGAGCGTGATGCCCTTGACCGCCATGCCCACGATATCGCTCTCGCCGGCCGGACCGGCCAGCGTCACGCCGTCGCTCTTGAGCGCCAGGATGCCGTGCTTGCTGTTGGTGTCGAAGTCGACGTCGGCGGCCATGCCGGCGAAGGTCAGCTTGGTCTTGTCGGTCGAGGCTTCGGCCGGGGCCAGGTTGAACGTGCCGGTGACCTGCTTGCCGTAGCTGACGCTATAGGCGCCCGTCAGCGGCGTGGCGCCCTTGGTGGCGGCGAACCAGCCCTTGACGGCCGGGGTTTCCTCGATCTGGAAGCGGCTCGCGACCATGGCGGGGGCCAGCTTGCCCGAGGCCAGGTTCGAGAACGGGAACGGGCCGTGCGACAGGTGCTCGACGAACTGCAGCTCGCGTTCCTCGGCCGGCTTGCCGTCCTTGGCGGGCAGCGTGAACTTGACGCGGTAGCGCTCGGTCGACGAGAACACGCCGCGCTCGAACGACATCAGTTCGATGACGGGGGTCACGCCCCACTTTTCGCCGATCTTGCGCAGTTCGACGTTGCCGTCTTCGATCGACTGCTTCACGAACGCTTCGGCCTTCTGGCCGGTGTACCAGGCCGTGCCGGTCCAAATCGCACCCAGTGCAACGACCAGACCCGCTATTGCCGCCTTTTTCATAGCAACCCTTAATTCTTGTGGTGGTGAAGGTAAGCGCTCGGATTATAGGGAGGCCCGCCTAGGGATTACGCTAATTTCGTGCTTTTTTTGTGCAAAATGTTACGCCGCACTACCAAGGGCGGTACGCGCTGCATGCCGCAGCGCCGCATCGGCTACAATCGCCAGGCGTGCTTTGCCAATCCGCACGCGTCCGCTAGGCATTTCGCCGCCAAGCTTCGCCCTCAGGGGCGCTTCCCTTTTCTCCTTATTCGTCCGCCTGGATTGGAGTCTCTCAACTTGAGCGACGGGCTGCCGCTGGAGTTGTTTTGACTACCTCTTCCTCTTTCGCCGACCTCGGGCTGGCCGATTCCCTGTTGCGCGCCATTGCCGATACCGGCTACACCGCGCCCACCCCCATCCAGGCCCAGGCGATTCCGCAGGTCCTCAAGGGTGGCGACCTGCTGGCCGCCGCCCAGACCGGCACCGGCAAGACCGCCGGCTTCACGCTGCCCATCCTGCATCTGCTGATGCAGAGCAAGCCGGAAGCCCGCAAGGCCGGCCGCCCGCGCTGCCTGATCCTGACCCCGACGCGCGAACTGACCGCGCAGGTGGCCGAATCGGTGCAGACCTACGGCAAGCACACCTCGCTGACGTCCATGGTGATGTTCGGCGGCGTCAACATCAACCCCCAGATCTCCGCCCTGCGCAAGCCGCTGGACATCCTGGTGGCCACCCCCGGCCGCCTGCTGGACCACTGCGGCCAGAAAACGGTCGACCTGTCCGGCGTCGAGATCCTGGTGCTGGACGAAGCCGACCGCATGCTGGACATGGGCTTCATCCGCGACATCCGCAAGATCCTGGCCCTGCTGCCCAAGCAGCGCCAGAACCTGCTGTTCTCGGCCACCTTCTCGGATGAGATCCGTTCGCTGGCGCGCGGCGTGCTGAACAACCCGGGCGAAGTCTCGGTCACCCCGCGCAACACCGCCACCGAACTGGTCACCCAGACGGTGCACCTGGTCGAACAGCACCACAAGCGCGATCTCATCAGCCACATCATCCGTGAAAGCGGCTGGCACCAGGTGCTGGTGTTCACGCGCACCAAGCACGGCGCCAACCGCCTGGCCGAGAAGCTGGTCAAGGACGGCCTGACCGCCGCCGCGATCCACGGCAACAAGAGCCAGTCGGCCCGCACCCGCGCGCTGGCCGGCTTCAAGGACGGCACCGTGACGGTGCTGGTGGCCACCGACATCGCCGCCCGCGGCCTGGACATCGACCAGCTGCCCCAGGTGGTGAACTTCGAACTGCCCAACGTGCCGGAAGACTACGTGCACCGCATCGGCCGCACCGGCCGCGCGGGCGCCACCGGCGCCGCCGTCTCGCTGGTGGACAACAGCGAAATCAAGCTGCTCAAGGACATCGAGCGCCTGATCAAGAAGACCATCGAGCGCAAGCCGGTGGCCGACTGGACCCCGCCCGCCACCAGCGCCGCCGCCTTCGAACGCCAGGAACGCGACGAAGACTCGCGCCAGCCACGTGGCGGTGGCGGCCGTAACGGCGGCCGCGGCGGCAACGCCGGCGCGCCCCGTTCGCGCCCGGCCAACGCCGCGCCGCGCAACGCCAACGGCGGCCGCGCCCCGGCGCCGGCCCGCGCCGGCGGCGACAACCGCGGCGGCCAGGGCCAGCGC